>CAILJH010000226.1 GCA_903834475.1 uncultured Prolixibacteraceae bacterium
AAATATATGCTGAATGTGGTCAATGCGGCACGGTTGTTTTACCCTGACCAGGTCGATAATGCTCATCAGTTTCTTCCCGAAATAAAAGACCTGACGCACGGTATTATTGGTTACGAAGGAATCCGTAAAATGGATGATTACAACAAACCGGAACTGAAAGGTGTCACACCAGTTTCGACCGGTGACGGTCCCAAATGGACTTCCGGTCAGCCGAAATCATCCATGTTCAGCCTTTACAGCACATCGATTGTCGGCATTTTTGGTGCAATTGTGCATAAAACCGATGTCGAAGGAATTCTGGCACTCGATTGCAATGCAACCGACTTTTATGCTGCAAACAAATTTCCGGAATACCTCTATTACAATCCCTTTGGAAAAGATACCACAGTGTCCTACATTTCAGCATCAAGCGTGGATTTGTTTGATGTCGTCTCCAAAAAATATCTGGCAAAGGGTGAAAACGGAAAGGTTGAATTCAAGTTGCCTGCAGGTCAGGCTGCACTTGTTGTCATACTTCCTTCAGGAACAAAACTGACATCGGAAAGATCAAAAATAAAAGCCGGTGAGTTAGTAATTGCTTATAAATAGCGCACAGGACTTTGCCCTGTGCTATTACATGACGGTCTTTCAGACCTTAAATTGGGTAAAATAATGGATTACGACAGAAGGGGCAAAGCCCCGGCATGTTAAAGCATAGGATGAAGTGAAACGGAATCCTATGGGAAAATAAGTTTTAAAATCTTTCAAAACTGACAATATGAAAAAACTCGCAGTATTAATGATGTTGTTTTCAGTCACCGTATCGCTGTTTGCACAGCGAACGCTTGACGGAACTGCAACCGATGCCAAAACCGGCGAAACGCTGATTGGAGTTTCTGTTTTAATCAAAGGAACTAAGACAGCTTCAATTACCGATTTCAATGGTAAGTTCCGCCTGGTATCCGATAAAATATCTGATGAATCAGTCGTTGTATTCTCTTATATCGGTTACACATCGGTAGAAATAACAGCCGGAAAACGGAATGTAATTGACGTCAAACTTTCTTCGGAGGATGTCATGTTGAATGAGATGGTAGTAATTGGATACGGCTCTGTCAAAAAGCGAAATGTTCTGGGGGCTGTTTCGAAAGTCAATAATCAAGAGCTCACCAAATTACCGGTAGCGGATGTTGCACAGGCATTACAAGGTCGTGTAGCGGGCGTTCAGGTGACTCAAAATACCGGTGCTCCGGGCGAAGGTGTTTCGGTTCGCGTCCGCGGTGCAGGATCGATAAATTCAGGAAACGATCCGCTTTATATCGTTGACGGCATTCCAACAGCCGATGCTTTGAAAATTCTTTCTCCGGGTGATATCGAAAGCATAACGGTACTAAAAGATGCTTCGGCGGCTGCAATATACGGTTCACGCGCAAATAATGGAGTGGTTTTAATTACCACCAAAAAAGGAACAAAGGGTAAAACCAAAGTTACTTATCGCGGACAAACCGGATTTCAGCAGGCGGCCAACCTCACCAAGATGGTGAATACCAAGGATTATGTCACAATCTATAATGAAGCAGCTACCAACGACAATGCTTTTCTTCCGGAAAGTCTCCGCCGGGGATTGATCACAACTGAAGATGCGGCAAAATTCGCCAATGTGAACTATGTGAAAGAATTGCTTCAACCAGCACCAATCAATTCGCACGAGGTGTCTCTTTCAGGGGGAAATGAAACGACTAATTTCCTGATCTCCACTTCGATATTTGATCAGAAAGGAATTGTGAAAGGAACCGGGTATTCCCGCGGAACCTTTAGGATTGACTTAAATACGGAAGCAAGTAAATGGTTAACTGTCGGAGTAAATATGCTTGGCGGCGTTACAAGTACTAATATGATCGGAAGTTCGGGCGATGGTGCAGGCGGTAATGGCGGAAGTGTGGTCCGGTATGCTTTTTTCCGAAACCCGGCCATTCCAATCCGATTTGATAACAGTTCAAAATTTGTTGACCGACCTGCAGAATATTTCGGAGCTCAGAAATTTGATTCTTTCCTGGGCGATGGGTACAATCCAATCGGGATGAGTGAATACAACGACAATAACCGAAAAGACGACAGCTATCTGGGAAAGGCTTATTTTATTGCCAAAATATCTCCTGAATTAAAATTTACCACCAATGTTGGTGTCGATTTTCGCAGTTCGTACAGTCGAAAATTCTCTCCGACCTGGGGCACACAGGATCGTATTAATGCAAAGAATGGCCTGAGTATCGCGAGCGAACAAGCGGTGAATTTGTCTTTGAATAATTTACTGAATTACGATAAAACATTTGGTGATTCACATAACTTTTCGGCCATGCTTGGATTCGAAGCAATCAAAAACAGCGGCAAAGGACTTTATGCCAGCGACATGGATTTTCCGGTCGAACAGAAAGAACTGATATTTATCGGAAATGGTTTGGGCATCAAGGTCAGCAGCCAGAATGAATATGCTTCAACGCTGGCATCAATTTTCGGCAGAATAAACTATGATTATAAAGGAAAGTATTATCTGTCCGGAACACTTAGACGGGATGGTTCTTCACGATTTACCGGTGCAAACAAATGGGGTACTTTCTATTCAGCTTCAGGCGGATGGGTATTAACTGAAGAAGACTTCCTGAAGGATGTCTCATGGCTATCGAATCTTAAACTTCGTGCAGGCTATGGCGGTGTGGGAAACCAGGATATTGGGCTTTATGCTGATAAGGACAGGATTTCTCCCTATTTTAATTATCCCTTTGGAAATACGGCCAACAGTGGTTATGCTCAAACGTCACTCGGAAACAGCAATCTGAAATGGGAAACCAGCTTTCAGTATAATGGAGGTGTGGATGCCGAACTTTGGAAAGGCGCATTTGCTGTTTCGCTCGACTACTACTATAAGGTGACCGAGAATATGTTGGTAAAAGCATCCAATCCACCGTCAGCTGGCTATTCTGACGCAGCCTGGATTAACAGCGGCTCAGTCTTAAACAACGGGGTTGAACTGGAAGCAACCTATCGTAAAAAGAGTAAGGAATGGGGCTATAGCATTGGAGGAAATCTTGCCTTTGTGCACAATGAAGTTCTGAAATTAAATGCGCCGCTTTACGGCGGACTGGTTGAGACAGGCATTTATGCAACACAAACCGCTGTGGGTCATCCCATTGGATCATTCTACATGCTCCAAATGGATGGCATATTTCAAAACCCAACTGACATTTTGCTTTCAGCCTATCAGGGAAACAATATTCATCCCGGAGATGTAAAGTTTAAAGATAATAATGGTGACGGGCATATTGACAACCTCGACCGAGCTTATCTTGGAAGTGCAATTCCCTGGCTGAACGGTGGACTGAATCTTGCCGGAAACTATAAAAGCTTTGATGTGAACCTGTTCTTTCAAGGGGTCTATGGAAATAAAATCTACTCTCAGGTTAATCAGGATATCGAAGGCTTTTACCGCGGATTTACCGTCACCCAGCGCTATTTTGATGAACGCTGGACGGGCGAAGGAACTTCCAATACGCAGCCAAGGGCTTCCTGGACTTCCAAGTCGAACAATGCTATGCCTTCCTCCCGGTTTTTGGAAGATGGAGCATACCTCAGATTGAAAAACATTCAGATCGGATATACTCTTCCACAGAAAACGCTTAAGGCTGTTGGCTTATCACAGGTGCGGGTTTATGCCTCAGGAAGCAACTTGCTTACCCTCACCAAATATACCGGACTTGACCCTGAAATGACTGTAAGCGACAACTCCAAATCGGAGGGAGACCGCTCCAACGGCATCGACTGGGGAACTTATCCTTCGGCAAGAACTTTCATACTTGGACTTGACATCACCTTTTAAATAAATTGACTATGAAACGGATTTTAAATAAAATATCACCCCGAGTACTCGGGGTCAGAAATCAGATGATGAATGTGAATGTCTCAAAAACTGGAAAGATAAAACTTCAGACCGGATTGCTTCTTGGATTTATTTCAATTCTATTCGGTGGATGTAATTCTTTCCTGACCGAAAACCTGAAAGGAAGTTTTTCTACTGAAACCTTTTACCAGAACGACAAACAGGCACTTCAGGCAATTGCCGGAGTTTACAATGCCATTTCCTTTTCGAGTGCCGACAATGTAATCTGGGTATTTGGCGATGTCGCTTCTGACGATGCGGTAAAAGGCGGTAACCCGGGCGACCAGTCAGAAATTACTTACATCGATCTGTTCACTGCCAATTCAACCAATGGAATGACCAACAATTACTGGAAATTCACCTACGAAGCTATCGCACGCGCCAACAATGTAATTGCCAATGTTCCGGGAGTGACCATGGATGAAGCTATTAAAAACCGGATTGTCGGTGAAGCCAAATTCATCAGGGCATACAGTTATTTCAATCTGGTGAATATTTTCGGGAAGGTTCCCCTGAAGCTTTTTCCCCAGCTCACCCAAGCCACGATTAATGTGCCGTTAAGCGAAGTGTCCGAAATTTATTTGCAAATTGAAAAGGACTTAACTGAAGCGGCTGCGGTTTTACCGGTTTCATACACTTCAGCAGATATTGGACGTGCTACAAAAGGTGCAGCCTTTGCGATGCTCGGAAAAGCAAGTTTGTATGAGCAAAAATGGGCCGCTGCTTCGGGTTATTTTCAACAGGTGGAAGACCTGGGAATATACAGCCTTTTGCCCGATTATGCCAATAATTTCAAATTGGCTCACGAAAACAGCACCGAATCTATTTTTGAAATTCAACAGAAGACCGGACAGAATCCAATGACCGGAAATGCCATGAATCAGTGGTTTGCGCCTCCTACGGAAGGTGGATATTATTTCAATGCACCCACTCAGAAACTGGTTGATGCTTTTGAACGGAGTGCCACCGGTGAAGTTGATCCACGCCTTGATTCTTCAATTGGTCGTGATGGTCAGCCCTGGCTCAATGGAGATCTTTTCAGTGCCGGCTGGTCTCCGACCGGATACCTTACAAAAAAACACCAGCAGCCTCTTTCCGAAGTTTCTTCTTCGTTGAAAGGCGATGGTGACCTCAATTATATTTACCTGCGCTATGCCGATGTTTTGCTCATGAAAGCTGAAGCATACAACGAAACAGGCAATGCTCAACTGGCCAAAACCAACCTCAACAAAGTGAGGCAGCGTGCCCGTTTAAGTTTTAAAGGAACTCCTCCCGCAGATCTGTTGGCTGATGTCACAACTTCAGATCAGAACCTGCTCCGGACAGCTATCCAAAATGAACGGAGAGTTGAACTGGCGCAGGAATTTCACCGCTATTTCGACCTTACACGCTGGGGTAAATCGGTTGCCGAAGCTGCGCTTGGACCTGATTATAACTATGAAACCAAACGGTATTTCCCAATTCCGCAGGCTGAAATAGATACAAACCAGGCCATTAAATGAAAATTTTAGATGACAAAAACAATTCATCATTATTAATTAATAATCCTTAAATGTAACATTATGAAAATGAAAAATTTGATTAGAGTTCGTACTATGCTGCTTATGCTTCTTGTAAGTTCAGCTATTTTTCTTGGATCGTGCAAAAAAGACGCGGCTATTGTCGAAGGCGACAAAACTGTGCTTACTGCTACGATCGCAACTGCTGATGCACTTTCAGCCAAGGCTGTTGTAGCCGATTACCCACAAGCTGGAATCACCACTTACCAGACTACTTTAGCAACTGTGAAAACAGCTGCTGCAACTCCTCTCACTCAGGTTGAAATCGACAACCTGAATATTCAGTTATTAGCTGCCATGGCTACCTTAAATACTCAGGCATATGGCTTTATTGATGAATCAAAGTACCTGAATGCCGGCTGGCATTTTGACGAAGGAACAGGAACTACGGCAACTGCTTTCTCAACCGTTAAACATGTAGCAAGCTTTAAAGGTGGAAATTCAGCGATACTGGGAGCAACTGCTGTTGGAGCACCAACCTGGGTAGCAGGCGTAAAAGGTGGAAAAGCTGTTTATTTGAATGGCGGAGCTCATCTTGAAGTTCCTTACACCAATGCCTTCCTTCCAGCTAATCTTACCATTTCGGTATGGATTAAAGCTGACGAATTGTACGAAAACAACTACATTCTTTCACAGAATTTCTGGCAGGGTTATAAACTGCAGACTCAGGGTGGCGGAAAACCGTTCTTTACTTACAAGAAAGTTGACGGTGGTATTATCGATGCTGATAACGAAACTGACAATTCAGTAAAAGCCACCCAATGGACTCACATAGTTGTTTCTGTTAATGGCACTTCCAATGAGTTGAAATTCTATATAAACGGAACACTCACCAAAACATGGACCGCTGCAAATAAAGGCATTGGCCCAATTATCCAGACCCTTTCTGCACCTGCTGCTCAGCCATTCCTGATTGGATGTGTTGCAACTGACGACGAACTTGCCAATGATGCAGGTGTCGGCTGGATGGGATGGACAACTGCTGCTAACTTTGGATATTTCAAAGGTGTAATCGACGAATTGAAAATCTACAACATCGCTTTGGCTGATGGTCAGGTTTCAAAACTCTACAATGACGAAAAACCGTAATTAACCGGTTAATTTGATTGTTTAAATTTTAAAGGGAAAGGCTCAAGGTTTCCGGCATCGGTGATGCGGGGACTTGAGCCTACTCCTTTTTTGGATTGAAAGAAAATAATTGGATCTTGATTTTTGATCCCGTTAGGGATTTTATGTAGGTAGAGTTTAAATTGTCCTATCCGGGTTTCGTCCCGTACGGGACGAAATATTTTCTTTAAATTTCCCTCCTACCCATATTTTGTGCCTCTGGCACCACCCTTAAAACAACCATAATCCTTCCTCCATGATCCGCTATTTACTTCTTCTGCAACTCTGCATTTTTTCCTTGCTCTCTTTCGCACAGCAGGGACAGCTGAGTATTTCACGGATCGATCAGATGCCCGATTTACCAAAACCACTGATGATCAGAGAATGGAAAACTGTGGCTCACGATTATGACAACTTTGTTTTCAACACAAGCAAAACAGGACAATATCTACCTTTGTCGCGCCTTGGCACAACCGGACAGTTTAATTACACCGATAACATTCCGCTGTTTCTCGATTCCTATATAGGTGCAGCCAGTCATCCCAATGAGGCAGAAGCAATTAACATTATTCCAGCAATTGTTGGGGCAAGTCTCGCCGGAATTGACAAAAGCAATCAAAACGGTTTAAACTGGGTAAGCAAAACCAAAGATTTCTTCAACCTTAAAAATGGCCAGAACGTCTATCTTAACAGCTATTCAACCACTTCGGGCAGCGACTGGTGGTACGATGTCATGCCCAATATTTTCTTCTACCAGTTGCATTCACTTTATCCCAATGCCAGTCCTGAATTTATCACACAATTCACTTCCGTAGCCGACCGCTGGCTAAATTGCGTCAGCCAATTGGGTGGTACCACTAAACCATGGACTTTGCCAAACATGAATTACCGTGCTTTTAACCTGAAAACCGGATTGCCGCTCAATGAAAGCGTTCCGGAGCCCGAATCTTCAGGAAGTATTGCCTGGCTACTCTACAACGCTTACCTCGAAACCGGAAACCGGAAATATTTCGAAGGCGCCCAGTTATCCATGGACTATTTGTCCGCAATGACAACAAATCCATCCTACGAACTTCAGTTACCATATGGAATGCTAACTGCAGCGCGCATGAATGCCGTTGAAGGAACCAATTATCCTTTGCAGAAAATGCTTGGCTGGAGCTTCGACCGTGGTGCGCTCCGGGGATGGGGATCCATTGTTGGAACCTGGGGTGGACTCGACGTTTCGGGCCTGATCGGAGAAGCCAACGATGGTGGAAACGATTACGCCTTTGTCATGAATGGATTTCAACAGGCAGCTGCGCTGGCGCCACTCCCCAAATATGACAAACGCTTTGCCCGTTCGATTGCCAAATGGATACTGAATGTTACCAATGCCAGCAGGCTCTTTTACTGGAATGCACTACCACAACCGAACCAGGATTCGTACAGCTGGGCTTCCGCAAACGACCCGACTGCCTGTATTCCACACGAATCCATGAAACAAGTTCTTCAGGGGAAAACACCCTTTGCTACCGGCGATGCCATTGGCGGAGGATGGGCCTCCACCAACCTGTCGCTTTACAGCGGCTCAAGTGTAGGCTACCTTGCAGCTGTGGTACAAACTACCAATATTCCTGAAATCCTTCAGATCGACCTGAATAAAACTGATTTTTATGGTGAAAATGGATTGGTTTCTTACTTGTATTTTAACCCGACCTCAGGAGCTAAACAGGTGAATGTAAATCTTCCTTCAGGAACATTTGGTGTGTACGATGCAATTACCGAAACCACTCTTTTCTCAGGCGTATCCGGATCGATCCAGTTGTCGGTACCAGCCGGAGAAGTTCGACTGATCAGGCTTTACCAGTCAAATCTGGTTCCTGTTGCACGTAATGGAAAACTGTATGCAGGAAATGATGTTCTTGATTATCATTATCAGTACAATTATGCTGAAACCCTCCGGATAAAATCTATTTCAACCGATAAGAATCCAATTATTACCAGTTCAGTTTTTACAGCATTTTGCACAGTTGGAAATATCCCATCGGGAGCCCAGGTGCAGTATGAATGGTTTATGGACGGCGCCCAGATTGCCGGACAAAACCAGTCGCAGGTTCAGCTAACAGCAACCGCTAAGTTATCGCAACCGATACTCAAATGCCGAATCAGTTCCAACGGTCAGACAGCAGAAGATACACTTAAAATCCAGGTGGTCGATCGAATCTCAGCGCCACCGGTTTTAAAAGGCATTCAGTCTGAATCAAAATATACCGGTACCGGTGAAACCAATGCATTTACTGCGCTCACTTTACCTGTTCCTGGTGAAGTACTGGAATATCACTGGAGCGTTTCATCCGGAAACCTAAATCAAACCAATGGAAATTCAGTCACATGGCAGGCGCCAGGTGCACCCGGCGTGGCAACAATCACATTGAAGGTTACCAATCAGGAAAATCTTTCCACCACCCTATCCATTGGGGCACTAACGAAAAATACAAATCTTCCTTCTCAAACTCCGCTAATCTGGTATCCGTTCGATCTGGACAATCGAAATGCGGTGGCCGACCGCTTCCATGCCACGGTTATCGGAGCAACCAAAACAACAGATGCCTGGAATATAGCCCTGAAGGCCTACCGGTTTACTTCCGGACAAAACATCATATCTACCGACAACAATGCTGACCTGAACTTTGCTGACGCGGTCAGCCTGAGTTGCTGGGTGAAATGCGAAGAATTAGGCTCTGAACGGTTTATCATTTCCCACGGATCGTGGCAACAGCGGTATAAACTATCCATTACTCCGGAAGGACGGCTTCGGTGGACGGTCAAAACAAACACAGGTGTTGCAGACCTTGACGGTTCTGCGCCCATTGATCTGAACCGCTTTTACCATGTAACTGCTGTCTATACCGGCTATTCCATGGAACTTTATATTGATGGTGTTCTGGATACCTTTAAAGCCTTTTCGGGAGCTATTCAGGCTTCCACAAAGCCAATCACAATCGGACGGATGGATAATGTGGAAACCCAGTATGCACTTCGCGGAAGTGTAGATGAATTCAAGTTATGGAAAGTCGAAATTCCGCCTTCACAGATTGTGCAATTAAAGAACCGGTGGCCAACAGTTGTCGGGAATATTTCGGCTGATCCGATTATTCGGATTTATCCCAATCCAACTGAACGGATCATTCATATCGAAATTAACGGGTTGGTTCAAGCTCAACATATTCTGCTTTACACCGTCAATGGAACCGAAGTGTCTGGTATTCAGGTAAAAATACAGAGTTCCGAAATTCAAATTGAAATTCCTCCTTCTTGCTCAGGAATCTATTTACTGAGAATGATTCTGGACGATGGTCAGATCATTTCAAAGAAAATCATAATCCGCTAATTTTGACTCAAAAACCTAAAGCCTCTAAGTTTGCCATTCTGCAAACTGAAATTCAATACAATAAAACTCAGGTTAAGTAAGTTCATTTAACAGGCAAATAAATATCTTTGCCCCGGACAACCTTTGCCTCCTCAGATGCATCTAATGTCGTAACATTTAAATATCCGGTAAAAGATAAAAACATGAAAAACCTAAAAATTTTCTCACTCATTTTGGTCATTGCAGTTTTGGCATCATGCAAGAAAGCCGACCAACAGGCAACCGGAATCGGTGATGCTGTTATTGTTGCCAAAAAATCCGGTTCAGAAACGGTTTATGGTCTTTCACTTTATGCATATACCTTCAGTAACTTCAAAAGTGTTCAAGCTGTAAGTAGCGCTGTTCCAGGAAAAACATTTAACCTGAATGCATATCAGAGCAATAAATCAAACTTCTACTACGAAACTCCTGATGCCAGTTTTACCGCAACGCCGCCTGCTCCCGCCACGTATAATTTCTCCGCTAATTTTGAAAATGGCGTTTCGGGTACTTTTCAGGATGAATTAACCGATAAGGTTTTGGCACTTCCGGTCATTGACACATGCCTGTATTATTCAAGCAGGCATGCGCTGAGACTTACCTGGGAAAAGGTAACTGATGCCTTCAGCTATTCGATCAACATTCTTGATGGCGAAAAAATTGTTTTCGGGAGCGTGGAATTATCCAATACAGTCCAATCATTTGCAATCAGTGCCAGTGGAGGTGGATGGTTTTCAGGTTTTACTCCGGTGAGCGGGAAAACATACACCGTCAGGATGAATGCGTTCTTGTTTGAGGCTCAAAACGATGCATACAATGTTCAGGCCATATCTGTTAAAGATACAACTGCAGTCTGGGGAAATTAATTGCTAAATGGTTTAATTGTTGGATGGTTTAAAATCAGGATATATTCAACAAGCAATTAACCCATTTGACCAATTAGCCATTTAACCATTCAGCCATTCATCAATCTTTCCTTTCTTTCATAGTTTATCACGTTTCATTTTCTACTTTTGCTTCAGTAATTTGTAAAACAAAGAAATGATACTTAAAGAACAGGTTAAAGGTCTTTTAGATCGCCAGGATGCGTTAAGGAGGCATCTTTGACTACGATCAAAAACTAATACAACTTCAGGAAGAAGAACTCAAAACCCAGGATCCTAACTTCTGGAACAATCCAAAAGACGCTGAAGCACAGATGAAAGTGATCCGTTCGGTCAAGATATGGACCGATGGATTTAAAAAAGTGGCCCAACACATGGAAGACCTCCTGGTTTTGTATGACTTCTATGAAATGGAAGAAGCCACTGAAGACGATATCGAACAGCATTTCAACGAAACACTTTCATTAATCGAAGCGCTTGAAGTCAAGAATATGCTCCGGAAAGAGGAGGATAAACTGGGTGCCATGCTTCGCATCAACGCAGGTGCCGGCGGAACCGAAAGTAACGACTGGGCCGAAATGCTGATGCGCATGTACATGCGATACGGCGAAAAACAAGGTTACACGGTAAAAACAGTCGAATATCACGGAGGCGACGAAGTCGGCGTAAAAAGCTGCACCATCGAATTCGAGGGTGAATATGCCTATGGTTATTTGAAAAGTGAAAATGGAGTTCACCGGCTGGTGCGACTTTCACCTTTCAATGCTCAAAGCAAGCGGATGACTACTTTTGCTTCGGTGTTTGTTTCTCCTGCAATCGACGATACCATTGAAGTTGAAATCAATCCTGCCGACATTACCTGGGATACGTTTCGTTCAGGCGGTGCAGGTGGTCAGAATGTGAATAAAGTTGAAACCGGTGTTCGTCTTCGTCACGCCCCAAGCGGCATTGTGATTGAGAATACTGAAAGCCGTTCACAATTCGGAAATAAAGACAATGCGCTTCGATTGCTGAAATCTCAGCTTTACGAACTGGAGCTTCGGAAACGACAGGAAGCGGAACAGCTGATCAATTCCACCAAGAAAAAAATTGAATGGGGATCGCAAATCCGTTCGTATACCATGCAGCCATACAAATTGGTAAAAGATGTCCGCACCGGTTTCGAATCGGGCAATGTGCAGGCTGTGCTTGACGGAGGAATTGAAGGATTTATCAAAGCATTCCTGATGGAATTCAGCGATGATCTTAACTAATGAATGAAATTACTTTTAAAAGAATGGTCATTGATCGTCATTTCTTTCACGTCATTAGCTCCGCGTCATTTTTACTGACGACAAATGACAATTGAATGACAATTAATGACAACATCAAACATATCACATGAACGCAATTATACGACTTGCTGAACGACGCGATGTTCCCGGAATTCTGGAAATCTATTCTCCATTTATTCTGAATACCTCAGTCACTTTTGAAGAAACGGTTCCCGATGAAGAATCTTTCTGGAAACGGATGCAGGAAATCATGGCCGAATTGCCTCTTCTGGTTTGTGAAATGGATGGCCGGATTGCCGGATATGCTTATGCATCGGGATACCGCAGCCGCGCATCGTACCGTTGGTCCAAGGAAGTTTCAGTCTATATTCATCCCGATTTTCACCGGAGAAAAATTGCAGATGCTTTGTACACCAGTCTCCATGAGCTGGTCCGTTACCAGGGAATTTCGAATTTACTGGCTATTATTACCATGCCAAACGAAGCGAGTGTTGCGTTTCATGAATATTTTGGATACCGCAAATGTGCCGAATTCTCAAAAGTTGGATACAAACTGGGAGAATGGCAAAATGTTGGTTGGTTCGAATTGTTTATTCAGGATGAGAAGCAATCCCCCAAAGACCCGGTATTACGTTTGGACGAAATAAAAGGTCTTCCTGTGTTTCAGGAGGCCATACAGAAAGGATTGGAGAAAATAAGCAAGTAAATAGGAATACGGAAAAAGGAAATAATGGATAAAATAAGCAAATACAACAATCGCGAAATTAGCTGGCTTTCGTTCAATGAAAGGGTGCTTCAGGAAGCCGAAGATCAGGCAGTGCCATTGTTTGAGCGAATCAGGTTTTTGGGGATTTTCTCGAATAACCTCGATGAGTTTTTCAGGGTGCGCGTTGCTGCAGTTCGCCGGATGCTCGAATTTGGGAAAGATGAAGAATCCTTGCTGGGCGATATTACTCCTGCCGAACTGTACGATCAGATTCAGGAAACGGTTGTCAAGCATCAGCAAAAAGCTCAGGAGATTTACCGGAATATCTTTCAGGAAATGGCCAATGAAAACATTTTCATGGTTGACGAAAAACAACTCACTCACGAACAGGGTGTTTATGTCCGGAAATATTTCAACATCAAAGTACTTCCGAACATTGTTCCCATCATGCTTGGCAAAAGCATGAAATTTCCATATTTGCGCGACAAATCGGTTTATCTGGCTGTCAAATTGTCGAAAATAAAATCTCCTTCGAAATTTGCATATGCACTCATCCGTGTGCCCAGCCGCTCGGTTTCGCGGTTCCTTGTGTTACCCGATCAAGGCAATAAAAAATTCATTATCATGGTGGATGACGTGATTCGTTTCTGCCTGAATGATATCTTCCCGATTTTCAATTTCGACCATTTTGAGGCATTCACCATCAAAGTTACCCGCGATGCTGAGTTGGATATCGACGACGACATTTCGAAAAGCTACCTTGAAAAGATGGAAATCAGTCTAAGGAAACGAAAAGTCGGAATACCTGTCAGGTTGATCTATGACCGTGATATGCCAAATGATCTGCTTCAGTTCATCATGAAAAAGATGAAGCTTGAAGGCGAAGAAAAAACAGTCGCCGGTGGACGGTACCACAATCACAAGGACTTCATGAATTTTCCTGAAATCGGGAAACCTCACCATTACTACCAATCCCTGCCACCAATACCGCACAAGGATTTGGTCCCGCATCAAAGTATCCTGAAAAAGTTGCGGCAAAAAGATGTTTTGCTTCATTATCCCTACCAAAGTTTTTCCCACTTCATTGATTTTTTGCGCGAAGCAGCTATCGATCCAAAAGTGGAGGAAATCGGGATCACCATCTACCGGGTTTCTGAAACCTCGAAAGTGGTGAATGCCCTGCTGAATGCCATCCGGAACGGTAAAAAAGTAACCGTGGTGATTGAATTGCAGGCCCGGTTCGATGAAGAAGCCAACATCTTTTGGTCGAACAAATTGCAGGAAGAAGGTGCCCGTGTAATTAATGGCATACCGGGATTAAAGATTCACTGCAAACTCGCCTGGGTTCAGCGAAGAGAGAAAAGCGGACTGCGAAATTACGCGTACATTGGAACAGGAAATTTTCATGAAGGAACTGCGCGTGTTTACGGAGATAAAGGATTGCTTACTGCCGACCATGAGATTGCCAACGAAGTGGCCAATATGTTTGAATTCTTTAAACACACCTATACACATTTTAATTTTAAGCAGATTGTTGTCAGCCCGTTTTCGATGCGCAATTTCTTTTTGAATAAAATTGATCAGGAAATTGCCAATGCAAAAAAAGGGAAAAAGGCCTACATGATCCTGAAAATGAATAGCCTGATTGATCAGGAAATGATCGACAGATTGTATAAAGCAAGCCAGGCCGGAGTCACGATTCAGCTGATTATCCGCGGAATTTTTGGCTTGAAAACGGATGATCCGGTATTGAGTAAAAACATTGAAGCCATCAGTATTGTCGATAAATTTCTGGAACACACCCGCGTCTTCCTGTTTGCCAATGGCGGGAAAGAAGACATCTATATTTCGTCGGCCGACTGGATGACACGTAACCTCAATCGGCGCATCGAAGTTGCCTGCCCGATTCATTCACCTGAAATCAGGAATGAATTGAAGGAATTACTCCGCATTCAGCTGCGCGACAATACCAAGGCCCGAATTCTCGACAGTGAACTCACCAATGCATACAATAATCCAAATAATGGAACACGTTATCGTGCCCAGGTCGACTACCACAATTACATTAAAAAAAGACATCAGAATAACATGAAAATCTATCACAACCCACGCTGTTCAAAAAGTCGTGAAGCACTCAAATTTCTGGAAGAAAAAGGATTCGAAATTGAAGTCATCGATTACATAAAAAATGGAATCACTGCACACGAGATTAAGGATTTTCTCCATAAATCAGGACTAAAAATAGCCGATATTATCCGGACCAACGAAGCACTTTACAAAGAAAAATACAAGGACAAGGAATTCACCAAGGATGAATGGATCAGCATTTTGATTGAAAATCCGAAACTGATTCAGCGACCTTTGATTATCAAAGGAACTCACGCAGTTATCGGCCGGCCTGTCGAGGAAATTCACAAGTTAATCTGATCCTGAACCAACGATATTCCGGGTAAGATGGAAACAAATTCTGTGGCTTTTTTCAACGATCAAAAATATCCGGAACTATCGGTAAAGCCAATCATTGCGGCCTGGCAAATTATTAATCCGGAGAATATCGGGAATCTGATCCGCCTTGCCGACAATTTGGGTGCAGAAGATGTGTTTATTCTGGGTGAAAATTTTCATCTCCGGATGTCATCCATTAAAAAAACTGCCGGGCTCAGTTTCGATCGCATCAAACTTTCGTTTATCTCGCCTGATGCCTTTTTTAATCAGATCAGCGCTGAATATCAATTGGTAGCCATTGAAACAAGTGAAGAATCCACCAATATTTTTACAGAAAAACTTTCCCAAAATATTGTTTTCCTGCTTGGAAATGAGCGCAACGGCTTGCCTGGTGAAATCCTCCGGAAATGCAATGCTCAGGTTCATATCCCAATGACAGGTTCATGCAAATCGATGAATGTTTCGCATGCGCTGGCTGTCGCGTTATTTGAATGGCAAAGGCAAATGCTTTTTTAAGTATATTTATCGCACCAAAAATTAAAAACCATGATCACACTGACTCAGCTGGAGTATATTGTAGCTGTTGATACGTTTCGCCATTTCGGCCGTGCCGCTGAAAATTGCTTTATTACTCAACCCACACTGAGTATGCAGATCAAAAAGCTGGAAGAAGATCTGGAAGTCGTCATTTTCGACCGTAGCATACAACCCCTGATTCCAACGGACATTGGTAGCCGGATCATCGAACAGGCCAGAATAACTCTTCAGGAATCGCAGAAAATAAACAACATCATAAAAGATCACAAGAACCTGATTTCAGGAGAACTGAAAATCGGAATAATCCCGACATTGGCTCCCTACCTTTTGCCTTTGTTTATTGGGAATTACAAGCGAAAATACCCCAACATCAACATCAAGGTGGAAGAATTGACTACGGCAAACATTATCGACCGGCTGAACCGTGATATGATTGACGTGGGCATTCTGGTCACTCCGCTCAAGGAAGATCGAATCAACGAAAAGCCCATTTTTTACGAAGGAATGTTGCTTTACCTGCACGATGACCATCCGCTGGCTACAAAACCAAAGATCGAACTGAAAGATATTGCCACTCCGGAAATATGGCTATTAAGCGACGGCCATTGTTTTCGCGATCAGGTAATCAACCTCTGTGCTTTTAATGGCGCAACAAACAGTGCCTTACCTTTCCATTTCGAAGCCGGGTCGCTTGAAACAATCATGAACATCATCGATAAAGAAGGCGGTATGACCATAATTCCTGAACTGGCCACGATCGGAATGAGCGAAGCACGTTTCGACCATGTCAGGAGATTTACTGACACCAATCCGCTTCGTGAAGTTAGTTTGGTATATTCCAGGCACTTTGCCAAATACAAACTCGTCGAATTGCTTTGGAAGGAAATATCTGCATCCATGCCCGAAAAGCTGCTGCAAAAGAATCGGGGAAATATTGTTGAATGGCGCTAAACCTTGTTTATCGTTTCATTCAACGGCTATAAATTCGCAATTTTCTTCCCAACATCGAAACAAGAAGCCTGAAACTGGTACACTTGAAGGAATTTTGGTAAAAAGTCCTGAAATAATTTGGTGACTAAGAAAATTGGCTTATTTTTGCAGTCCCAAAATCAGGGAATTAATAAGTTGGCCCGTTCGTCTAGGGGTTAGGACGCCAGGTTTTCATCCTGGTAGCAGGGGTTCGAATCCCCTACGGGCTACAAATAAATTTTTAACAATTTAGGAACAAAAAGATGGCACATCATAAATCAGCGAAGAAGAGAATCAAACAAGACGAGGTAAAAACCGTTCAGAACAAGTACGTAGCAAAAACCATGCGTAATGCCGTAAAAAAATTACGTCTTGAAACTGATAAAGAATTAGTTGCAGCAGCCTTACCAAAAGTTGTTTCGATGATTGACAAATTGGCCAAAAAGAATGTAATTCATGCGAACAAAGCGGCCAACCTGAAATCTTCATTGGTATTGCACCTGAATAAAATTTAGGAAAACCCGTTTTTCAAAACATATAGAAACCGTCTTATTCGTAAGGCGGTTTTTTTTGCTTGGAATCAACTCTGACTAAAAGTCCTGAAATTCCCACAAAAAAGCCTCACAGTTTCCTGCAAGGCTTTTTTTATTGAGCTCTATTTTTATGTTTTCTATTCTGAAAGCTGATCGTGGAACCTGCTGATTTCACCATTCAGGCGTTTTTCAATCAGTTCATCAATCCGGTCGCGAAGCGGTTCAAGGTTGATTTTCAGGATGACCTCATGAGCAAAGGCATTCATCAGCATCATACGGGCATCTTTCTCTCCAATTCCGCGCGCACGCAGGAAAAACAATGCTTCTTCATTAATCTGACCAACAGTGGCACCATGACTGCATTTTACATCGTCAGCGTCAATAATCAGCTGAGGTTTGGTTTGCATCCGGGCTTTGTCAGAGAGCAGCACATTGTTGTTTCGCTGAAAGGCATTCGTTTGCTGGGCATCGCGTGCAACATGAATCCGGCCGGCAAAAGCACCGGTTGACTCATCATCCAGAATATTTTTATAAATCTGATTGCTCAGGCAATTGGGCGATGAATGTTCGATCAGCGTATTGTTATCGACATGCTGTTTTTTGTCTGTAAACGAAATTCCGTTCACATTGGCTTCAGCATGTTCACCATTGAAGGTCACTTTGAGGTTATTTCGGATCAGTCCACCATGCAAACTAACTATGCCGGTTACCAGATTCGAATTGCGCTGTTGCCTGCAAAACGCAGAATTGATGGATGTTGACAGATTATTCAAATTCTGAATAGTATAAACATCAACCAGCGCATCTTCTCCGGCGAAAATTTCGGAAACCGTATTGTACAGAATTGAAGATGCAGAAAGGGTAACATCACACACCACAATTTTAACCTGACTTCCGGCTTCGGCAATAATCAGGTTTCGCTGGGTTGCCATCAGGTTTTCGTCGGAACTAAGCAAATTGATGACCTGAACAGGTTTTTCGATGAGAACACCTTTCGGAACGAACAGGAAAAATCCATCTTTTGAAAATGCTGTATTCAGAGCCACAAAAGGATCGTTCGATAATCCTGCCTGACGATTCAGGTAATTCTGAATCAGTTCAGGTTGTTCATTGGCAATCTGCTCCAGACCTCCCAAAACCACTCCCTTCGGAAGTTCTGCCCCGGGATTGTTTCCGGAATAGAACCAACCGTTTACCAGAAATACCAGATGTGCATCCAGCTGAGGAATATTTGATTTGAAAACCTCATTCAGGTTAATCAGTCCGGTTTCCCTGACCAACTCATGCCGATAGTTTTTTTCAAAGGCTGGCTTCAGGTTGGTATATTTATAGTCTTCGCTCCTGAAGTCAGGAATTCCGGCTTGAGCAAAACGTTTGATTGAAACCTCACGCATCCGGTTGAGGATAGGCGATGAGCCCTGATTCAGTGTTTCCCTTGAATGTTCGAACAGCGAAACCAACTGATCAGCCGGTGTTATTTTTTCAGAAATGATACTCATGGTTTTTATTCGTTCCCGTTTTTAATCCAGTCGTAACCTTTTTCTTCCAGTTCAAGTGCCAATTCTTTTCCTCCCGAAAGAACAATCTTGCCTTTGTATAAAACATGCACAAAATCCGGAACGATGTAATCGAGCAGGCGCTGGTAGTGAGTTACCAGGATGGTTGCGTTTTCAGGAGTTTTCAAGGCATTCACGCCTTCAGCCACAATCCTGAGCGCATCGATGTCCAGACCGGAATCGGTTTCGTCCAGAATAGCAAGTTTTGGTTCCAGCATAGCCATCTGGAAAATTTCATTCTTCTTTTTCTCTCCTCCTGAAAAACCTTCATTCACCGAACGGTTGGTTAATTCGGTGTCCAGGTGAAGCATTTCTTTCTTGGCACGCAGGAGTTTCAGAAACTCACCGGCCGTCAATGGAGCTAATCCTTTGAATTTACGGTGTTCATTGACTGAAGCTTTCAGGAAATTGACCATCGGTACTCCCGGAATTTCAACCGGATACTGAAAACTCAGGAAAATTCCGCTGCGTGAGCGGACTTCAGGAGAAAGTTCGAGCAAATCCTGTCCAAGGAAAGTGACTTCACCTTCCAGTATTTCGTAATCAGCCTTTCCGGCCAGAATATTGGCCAAGGTACTTTTCCCGGAACCATTTGGTCCCATGATGGCATGTACTTCGCCGGCTTTCACTTCCAGGTTAATCCCTTTCAGTATCTCTTTGCCTTCAACCGAGGCACGTAAGTTCTTTATTGATAACATTGAAAATAATTTAGCTTCAGCCCCCTCTAATTCCCCCGAAGGGGGAGGACTGGCTGTATTGTAATTAATTAAGTATTCTCTTCTTTCTTCAAAAAGCCTCCCCTTCGGGGAAGTTGGTGGGGCTTCTTTTTACCCGACGCTGCCTTCCAGACTAATTTGAAGCAATTTCTGCGCTTCAACGGCAAATTCCATCGGGAGTTTATTCAGCACTTCGCGGGCGTATCCATTCACAATCATTCCGATGGCATCTTCGGTGGAAATACCTCGCTGGTTGCAGTAAAAAATCTGGTCCTCTCCGATTTTAGAAGTCGTGGCTTCATGCTCGACAATCGACGATTTATTGCCCACTTCGATGTATGGAAAAGTATGTGCACCGCAGGTTGATCCCAACAGAAGTGAATCGCACTGCGAAAAGTTGCGCGAATTAATTGCACCCGGCATCACTTTAACCAGTCCGCGATACGAATTATCGCTCTTTCCGGCAGAAATACCTTTGGATACGATCGTGCTTTTGGTGTTTTTGCCAATGTGAATCATCTTGGTTCCGGTATCGGCCTGCTGATGGTGATTGGTCAATGCCACCGAATTAAACTCGCCCACCGAATTGTCGCCGATCAGCACACAACTTGGATATTTCCAGGTAATTGCTGAACCGGTTTCAACCTGAGTCCAGCTGATTTTAGATGAAACGCCACGGCAAATTCCGCGCTTGGTCACAAAATTATAAATTCCACCCAATCCGTTTTTATCGCCCGGGTACCAGTTCTGAACCGTTGAATATTTCACTTCAGCCCGATCCATGGCGATGATTTCGACTACCGCCGCGTGTAACTGATTTTCATCGCGTTTCGGAGCGGTACAACCTTCGAGATAACTGACATAGCTGTCATCTTCAGCAATGATCAGGGTGCGTTCAAATTGTCCGGTTCCGGCGGTATTGATTCGGAAATAGGTTGAAAGTTCCATCGGACAGCGAACTCCTTTGGGAATAAAGCAGAACGATCCGTCAGAAAATACGGCGGAATTCAGTGCAGCAAAGAAATTGTCGGTCGTTGGAACTGCCATTCCCAGGTATTTTTTAATCAGTTCCGGATGTTCCTGCAAGGCATCGCTGAATGAGCAGAAGATAATTCCTTTTTCGGCAAGTACCTTTTTGAATGTTGTCGTTACCGAAACACTGTCCATCACCACATCAACGGCCACTCCGGCCAGATGTTTCTGCTCTTCAATAGGTATTCCAAGCTTTTTAAACGTTTCAATCAACTCCGGATCAACTTCATCCAGACTTTGATACTTGGGGCTGGTTCGCGGGGCCGCATAATAAATGGTTTCCTGAAAATCGATGGGCGGTATTTTTAAATGTGCCCAATCCGGAGTTTTCATTTTCAGCCATTCGCGGTATGCTTTTAACCTGAATTCAAGCATAAATTCAGGCTCCTTTTTTTTGAACGAAATCAACCGGACGACATCTTCGCTCAGTCCTTTAGGAATTACGTCGGTATCAATATCGGTCACAAAACCATATTGATATTCCTGTGTCGTTATATCGTTTAATAATTTATCCTGATCTTCCATATCTCACCGTTTTCTTTCTACTGTTTACAGCCTTATTAACAAACTTGATTACAGACTGTTTAAAATAAATTGCAAAGATAAGGAAGTAAAGCTATTTTTGTCGAAAGTTTGAAGCCAATAAATACCTTCAAGTCTTATTTATTAAAATAACCGATAAAATGAAGCAAACACCACTTTCTGAATTGGGAGAGTTTGGACTAATTACCCGCCTGACTGAAAAAATACAAATTAAAAATACAAGTACGATTGTTGGAGTTGGAGACGACGCTGCTGTTTTGAGTTTTCCGAACCATAAAATTGTTGTAACCACCGACCTTTTAACCGAAGGAATCCATTTCAACCTGATGTATGTTCCCCTGAAACATCTGGGCTACAAGGCGGTGGTGGTGAACCTTTCGGATGTTTACGCAATGAATGCCATCCCACGGCAAATTACCGTTTCAATAGCCATTTCATCGAAGTTTTCACTCGAAGCTGTCGAAGAACTTTATTCAGGAATACATCTTGCCTGCGAAAAATACGGAGTCGACCTGATTGGTGGTGACACGACCAGCTCGCTCACCGGGCTGACTATCAGTGTTACCGCTATTGGTGAAGCCAGTGAAGACGAATTGGTTTACCGCAGTGGAGCTAAAATTGGTGATTTGGTTTGTGTCTCCGGCGATTTGGGCGGTGCTTATATGGGACTTCAGTTGCTTGAGCGCGAAAATGAAGTGTTTAAAGTAAATCCTCACCAGAAACCACAATTCGAAGGATACGATTACATTTTGGAACGTCAGTTGAAACCCGAAGCGCGGGCCGATTTTAAAGAATTAATGAAAACACTGAATATTCAGCCTACTTCGATGATCGATATTTCTGACGGACTTTCGTCGGAAGTGCTGCATTTGTGCAAAGCTTCGAAGGTTGGCTGCAATATTTATGAAGAAAAGATACCGCTGGATAGTCAGACCAAAGAGTTTGCTGAAGAACTCAGCATCAATCCGCTGGTGGCGGCTCTCAATGGAGGCGAAGATTATGAGCTACTTTTTACTGTTCCGCTTGCCAGTTTTGACGTGATTAAAAAAGAGTTCGATATTACCGTCATCGGCCACATCACTGCCGAAAGCGAAGGAGCAAATCTGATCACCACCGGCGGTTCAGTTATCCCATTACAGGCTCAGGGCTGGAATCCACTGATGAATGACAGTCAGGAAAGAGAATAAAGGAAAAAGAAAATTTGAAAATGAAGACGCGTAGATTTTAAACTTCGTTTTCTATAGTTGCGATGCATAGCGTCAACCCTGAATTATCAAAAACGAAAAAGGAGCGGGTTGCTCCTTTTTCTGCGGTTAAAAAACAAATACTAATCTATGGTAAAAGTCAAGTTCGTTGGTAAATATCTTGGAGATTAACGTTTAATAATCAAATACATAGACTCTAAACTTAACGAATTTATTTTATTGTCATTTCCAGTTTGGCAAGTTTTACTTCCTTCCATTCTCTTGTCTTCAAACCTTCTTTTACAGCAAGTTGAGTGGTTAAATTCATGTCACCACCGGAACCTTCCATAAAGTCGGCCAATTGCCCGGCATCCTTATACATACTAAAAGTAATGTGCGAACCATAGGCCATAGTCCCTGCCGGAAAAATAGACCGAAGCAATCCCCAGGTTCCTTTTTTACCCTTGTCTACCATATCCTGATGCCATGGTTTGAATATTTCTGATTCCACATTTTCATAACTGTCGTCCAATTGTTTCATGATATCCAGAGTAGCCAGAGTTCCCACTTTCATTTGAAAGTCATCTTTTGTTCGGTCGACTTCCTGAAAAAGTACCTGATTGGCCATATCTCTGGATTTAGCTGTTTTATCCATCATCGCATTCAATTCTTTATCGGTCATTTTAGGGTAGGCTTTTTTCGCATAAGCCATCACGTCCAATGAGCCAATGGCCTGCAACATATCTTTCAGGCTTGGGAAAAGTGTAACAGTCAAATATTGTGATCCTTGTTTTGTTCCGGAAGGAGTTAAAGACCACAAATCCCAACCAAGAATTGATTTGTCTGCTACACGTTGCTGGTGTATTCCTGACCAAAAAGTTTCAACTGCCCAATAATCTGAACCTTGTTCATCGTTGACCTGCATAAATTCAAATAATAAATACAAGGATTTTGACTTCTCCTGAGCTTTAACACTAACAGTCATTAAAATGACAAAGCCTAATACAAATAGTTTTTTCATAGTGATAAATTAAATTTATAAATTAGAAATGACAACCTTAAAATGAAACAGTCCGGTTAGGTCAGGACCAGTTTTATCGTATGTTTTAGGAATAACATGCTAACCATTTTTCATGAACCACAAAAGCCGCCTACACTATTTATATCCTCTTCATCCTGTTCTTACGAAACAAACTATTAAATGTTCGCATAATAAGACCTTTTTATCTGTTATTAACAACTATTAAGAATATTCTTAAATGCGTTATTCAGAAACACACACTATATCAAAGCATTGTATTTTATCTGTGCGCTAATTAAATTTGAAAATATTACGGAGAAGAAGAATATTGCTTCCAGGCACCCAAACAATATCAGATGATTTTTCGGGAAGGAGGTCGTGTGTGAACATGAAGTTGCAGCCTGAGCATCTTAGGTTTGGTTTACGAGCCTGCGTATTAGTGAACTTGCCGAACTGCCGAAGTTAAAACTCCCTTTTTACCCAGTCGATCATGCGGTCTTCAGGGATTTCGTTCATGCAGCGGAAATGTTTCTTTGGACATTCGTGATAGCCGAGTTTGGAACATGGACGACACGATAAACCTTTTACTTCCAAAATTTGTGATCCTTCACCGGGCAAATAAGGAAACATTCCTAGTTCGGGTGAAGTATTTCCCCAAACAGATAGTATTTTTTTGTGAAAGGCGGCTGCAATATGCATCAGGCCGGTATCATTTGCAATAACAAGCTGTGCATTCTTTACCAGCGAAGCGGACTGATTAATGCTAAGTTTCCCGGTAAAATCCAACACATTTCCGGTTTTCCATTCCAGAATGCGGTCTGCTAATGCTCGTTCACTTTTCCCTCCCAGCAAAATAAACGGAAGCTGTGTTTCAGAAATTAACCGTTGATATTTTTCGGCTGGCATCCGTTTGGTTGCATAGGTTCCGGCTAAAACCAGAGCGATATAACCATTCCTGAAAGTTTCAGGCAGATCAACGAGTGGAAATTCATCTTCCGGAGGAATAAAATAATCCAAACCTCTTCCATCATCCACAATCCTGAAAGATTTCAAGGTCTCGAGGTTACGGTCGACAATGTGACCTTCAGGCATATAATTTAACTTGAAACGGGTATAAAGCCATTTACGAATGTTTAGTTTATTGAAAGTATGGCACCGGGTTTTTAGTCCGATTTTAATACGAAGACTCCGAAGGTTGTTATGCAAGTCGATAATGAAATCGAATTTCTCTTCCTTTAATTTGCGAAGGACATCAGGGAGCGAATCCTCAAATAGATGAATCCGATCGATGTATGGATTGGCCTGGATGAGATCAAAATTTCGCTTCTTGGTCAGGAAATGAACTTCAGCCTCCGGAAATTGATTTTTCAGGCAGCGGATAACAGGCGATGTAAGTACAATGTCGCCAATGGAACTGAAACGAATGATGAGGAATTTTGTCTTCAAAATAAAAACCCTGAAGTGAATAGGACTTCAGGGTTTAAATATAATCAGTTTATTGCTTCAGTAGTCTATACCGATTCGGCAAGTACAATTATTTTGTTGTCTTTATTCTCAGCAACACCACCATCCACCTCGAAAAAGAGTTCATTCCCATTTTCTTCCACAACCTTGATCGTTCCTTTTTCAAGGGTTGAAATAATCGGGGCATGGTTTTTCAAGAGTTCGAATGTGCCTTTCGTGCCGGGCAGCTTTACCAGCTTTACCTTGCCGGAGTATATTTTTTTATCGGGTGTCAGGATTTCAAGTACCATAATTCAACGAGTTTAAGGTCTGTTTTCAAAGTTTTAAGAACTTTAATTTTTCCTCTCATAACAGGAAAAGTCAGAAGTCATCAGGAAAATTCAAAATCAACATTTTCGAATGACAAATGACTATTTTCTCATGTTGTCAGATTCATTTTTAATTCAATTTTGAACTGGTTTGTGTTTGACTACGCGCCAGCCAGCAATTTCTCACCCTTTTCGATGGCCTGTTCAATGGTTCCTACCAGGTTAAATGCAGCTTCCGGATACTGGTCAACTTCGCCATTCATGATCATATTGAATCCTTTGATCGTATCTGTAATTGAAACAAGCTGACCTTTCAGTCCGGTAAATTGTTCAGCTACAAAGAACGGTTGTGACAAGAAACGCTGAACCCTGCGTGCGCGGGAAACAATCAGTTTATCGTCTTCCGACAATTCGTCCAAACCAAGAATAGCAATGATATCCTGTAATTCCTTATACCGCTGCAAAATCATAATTACCCGTTGTGCGCAGTCGTAATGTTCGTCACCAACCACTTCACGGGTAAGAATCCTGGAAGTTGAATCCAAAGGATCAACTGCAGGATAAATTCCCAATTCAGAGATTTTACGATTGAGTACGGTAGTTGCATCCAAATGGGCAAATGTAGTTGCCGGAGCCGGGTCGGTCAAGTCATCAGCCGGCACATAAACTGCCTGAACAGAGGTAATCGATCCGTTCTTGGTGGAAGTGATCCGCTCCTGCATGATTCCCATTTCAGTAGCCAAAGTCGGCTGATATCCCACAGCTGAAGGCATACGGCCAAGCAAAGCCGAAACTTCGGAACCTGCCTGTGTGAACCGGAATACATTATCAACAAAGAACAATATATCGCGGCCTTTTCCTGCGGAACCATCTCCGTCGCGAAGGCTTTCAGCAATTGTTAATCCTGATAATGCAACACGGGCACGGGCGCCTGGAGATTCGTTCATCTGGCCGAAGACCAATGCCAGTTTTGATTCTTTGAGCGCTTCCGGATCTACTTTCGAAAGATCCCAGTTACCTTCTTCCATCGATTTTAAAAATTCTTCGCCGTAGTTAACAATACCGGCTTCGATCATTTCGCGGAGCAAATCGTTTCCTTCGCGTGTGCGTTCTCCAACACCTGCAAACACTGATAATCCGCTGTGTGCAAGGGCAATGTTATTAATCAATTCCTGAATAAGTACAGTTTTTCCTACACCGGCACCACCAAATAATCCGATTTTTCCTCCTTTGGCATACGGTTCAATCAGGTCGATAACTTTTATTCCTGTAAAAAGGACTTCGGTTTCAGTAATTAAATCTTCATAAAGAGGTGGTTCATTATGAATGCTAAGTCCATCTTTTACCAGTGGAACCATCCCGTCAACAGGATTTCCGGTCACATTGAGCAAGCGGCCCAGAACATTTATACCTTTGGGCATAGTAATTGGTTTGCCAGTGGCAATAACTTCCATTCCGCGTCGAAATCCATCGGTTGAATCCATTGCAATGGCCCGGACAGTATTTTCGCCGATGTGCTGTTCACACTCGAGTACCAGGTTAGGCTGCCCTTCCCTTTCGATCTCCAATGCATCATAGATTCTGGGAAGCTCACTGCCTTCCTGATCGAAAGTAATGTCGATTACCGGACCGATTACCTGAGTTATTTTTCCAATATTCTGTGCCATATAATTTGTTTTAAGCTTTAATGTCAGTATTAAAAATTAGATTCCGAAAAATTCACGGTAAATATAGCTTGTTTCCTGATAAAATTAATGATCCCGGGTCATGATCATTGCGGCTAATTGAAGCAATTCATTCTTTGCTTCTCCGGGAAGTTCAATCTCTTCCAAAAGATTTAATGCCGATTTATAATATTCATTCACATACCCTTCAGTTATCATTCTGATATTTAATTTTTTATAGATCTCTGTTATAGCTTGTATCTTTTCTGTCTCATCAAATTCACTTTTAGTCATCCAATCCTGAATGGTAATTTTTAATCCGGGATCGGACAATTCAAGTGCCTTTAACAAGAGAAATGTCTTTTTATTGGACACAATATCGCCTCCGACTTTTTTTCCGAACTTGTCCGGATTGGCAAAAACATCAAGCAAATCGTCCTGAATCTGAAAGGCGATTCCAAGGTTTAATCCAAAAGCATATAGCAAATCTGAAGATTTCTCAGAAGCCCCTACTGCCATAGCACCAAGTTTTAAGCTGCATGCAAGCAAAACCGCAGTCTTCAGACGGATCATATTCATGTATTGAGGAATCGAAACATCCAATGTCGATTCGAAATCCATATCGAGTTGCTGACCTTCACAAACTTCGAGAGCAGTTTGTGAAAATAGCCGGATCATTCCGGTATGATCTGAAGAATCGCATCTCAGCAAATAGTTGTATGCCATAATTGACATGGCATCGCCCGATAAAATGGCAATATTCTGATTGTATTTTTTGTAGACCGATAATGAATTCCGCCTAAGTTCGGCCCCATCCATGATATCGTCGTGCAAAAGTGTGAAATTATGGAAAACCTCAATAGCCAGAGCTGCCGGCAAAGCATTTTCAATCGAATCGCTGAATAAGTTTCCAGCCAGAAGTACCATTACAGGGCGCAACCTTTTCCCACCCATGGATAAGGCGTAACTAATTGGTTCGTAAAGATTTTTGGGTTCTGTTTCGTTTAATTGACTGATTTCTTTGGAAATTTCTTCAGAGATGATTGATTGCAGCTTCTTTATTGTATACATAGTTTTCGTAAATCTTGCAAAGGAACTTCGACCTTTTAGAAATTCCCCGAAGTAAAAATTAGATCCGGTTATACAGTAAGCGATTCAATAACTCGTCTTTAAATTTTGGTGAAACAGGTAATTGAGTTTTATCCATCATTTCAACCAATCCTCCATCAGTCTTCAGGTAACGGTTAACATTTTTCAAACTGATAAGATGTGAGCGGTGTATCCTGAAAAAACCATGGTTTACCAATAAGTTGTCAAAGTCAAGCAGTGTGCGGCTAATCAGTGTCGAAGTACCATTTCTGAAAAATATCCGTGAATAGTTTCTTTCACCTTCGCACCGTATGATATCATTAACTTTAACAATTGTATAACCATTGATTTCGGGCAGTGCAATGGTGGCATCTTCAGCTTCACCGCGGGTTAAATTCTTTTTCAGCACTTCAATCCTATCGGTTTCCTTCAGTACAGGTACCTCACTGATCCGTCCCATCAACAGCCTGACGTTCTCGATCAGAACAGGTTTTACAATGTAATCGAACGCAGAATATCTGAATGCAGTGATGGCATAATCGCTATAGGACGTAGTAAAAACCAATTTAAAATTAATTCCGGGAAGTTGCTCTAAAAGGCTAAATCCTGTTCCGTCAGGCATTTCAATATCCAGAAAAACCAGATCAGGGTCTACTTCATTAATCAATGATAATCCGGAAGCAACAGAGTCGGCCTCTCCCAAAACTTCAATTTCTTTGAAATTTTGTTCAAGGATGCGTCTAAGTCCCCGTCTGGCCAATTGATCGTCATCAATAATTACGGTATGATACATCTGCTATTTCTTCTGATAATAAGGGATAAAAATAATATAAATGATCGAACTATTAGGTAATGCGAACTAAAAATAATGATGAATTGTAGAATACTTAGGATTTCTTTTGCACAAAACATGCGGTTCATTGTTTATATGAATAATTTTGTATTTAAATCAATCCGAAATGGCAGTCATTCTTATTCTTGAAACTTCTACCGATGTTTGCAGCGTTGCCCTCATGAGAGACGGTCACATCATTGACATAATAGAGTCAAAAGACGGACAGAACCATGCACGGCTCGTTACTGTTTTTGCTGATAGCCTGATGGAAAGGAACAACATTAAACCAATCGATCTGGTTGCCGTGGCTGTGAGCAAAGGACCTGGCTCCTATACCGGACTTCGGATTGGGATTTCAACAGCAAAAGGTATTTGCTATGCAAGTAGCATTCCCTTGATTGCCATCGGAACGCTTGAAGCCATGAGCGATCATGTGATGTCTAACCTTGAAAAATACGCTATTTCTGAAGAAAAGCCCAGCTTGTACTGTCCTATGATTGATGCCCGCCGGATGGAAGTGTATACCATGCTGCTTGATGAAAACGGAAATGTTCTGAAATCTGTGACTGCGGAAATTATAGACGAATCTTTTTTCTCCGCTCAATCAGAGGAAAAACAGCTTGTTGTTTTTGGAAACGGATCAGCAAAGTGCATTCCGATTATAAAGTCAACCAATGTCATTTTTGTTGATGGCATTGAAGCTTCAGCTCAGCATATGAAAAAATTGGTTTGGCAGGCATATATCAATAGACGATTTGAAAACGTTGCTTATTTTGAACCATTTTATCTGAAAGATTTTGTGGCCACTGTATCGAAAAAAAATATGTTGGGATGAGAATATTACTGATCTTTAGCTTTTTGTTTGCGTCTGCACTGCGCATAAGCGCCGGTCCGATTGAAGAAATGGAATATATTCTCCGGTTTGGATTTCTGAAGGGTGGAAAAGCCAATTTAACTGCAGAGTATGAAAAGCTAAATAAAAAGCAAACCATCCATTACCATATGAGAGGCCGGACAACGGGTCTGGTGGATCAAATTTACGAGGTAAATGACGTTTTCGAATGTTGGGTTGATCCTGAAACTTATCTTCCCGTCAAGTCGGTTCGAACTGTTAAAGAACAAAAATACCGGTTTTATGATGAGGTAACTTATGATCATATCAACGATTCTATTTTTAGCTTAAAATCTGGTCACCATAAAGTACCTTCCCATGTGAATGATTTGATCAGTGTTTTCTTTTACATCAGGCAGAACAAGTATTTCGAGGCATTGCTTGCCGGCGAAACCGTTGAGATTCCAGTTTACCATGGCGACGAATTATTCCTGATGCACCTGAAATATATTGGGATTGAGACCATTGACACTAAGATTGGCAGAAAAGAATGTTACGTGGTTTCTCCGAAAGTTCCAAAGGGAAAGCTACTGAAAGGGTCGGACGATCTGAAGATATACATTACCAAGGATGCCAACAGACTTCCGATTTATGCCGAATTTGAGTTGATGATCGGAGCGCTCAAATGTGAGCTTAATTCATACAAAATAAATGGCATCACTCAATTGACAAAAGAATAAAAGGTTGATTGTGAATTATTTAAAATAATAGACAGAAATTCCTGAATCAGCAATATTTCTTTACTTTTGCACCCGATTAAAAATCATTATAAAAATCTTTTATGGCTACTACAACAGATATTAAAAACGGATTGTCGATTGAATACAATGAACAGTTGTTTCAGGTGGTATCTTTCCAGCACGTTAAACCTGGAAAAGGGCCGGCTTTCGTCCGGACAAAACTTAAAAACTTAAAAACAGGAAGAACGATCGAGAATACATTCAGTTCAGGAGCAAAAATCAATGTAGTCCGGATTGAACGTCGTCCTTACCAATATTTATATCAGGATGAGGCAGGATTTAATTTCATGCATTCCGAAACCTTTGAGCAGGTAACTATTTTATCCGATTTGGTTGATAATGCTGATCTGATGAAAGAAGGACAAATGGTAGAAATCAATTACCATGTAGACACTGAAACTCCGCTTACCGTTGAAATGCCGGCATTTGTTGAGTTGCTTGTTTCTTCAACCATCGCCGGCGAAAAGGGAAATACGGCCAGTTCAAATGCATTGAAACCAGCAATTCTTGAGACTAATGCAGAAATCATGGTTCCAATGTTTATTAATGAAGGAGATCTTTTGAAGATCGATACTCGCGACCGTTCCTATTACGAACGTGTGAAGAAATAATCCAGATTTGATTCAGAATATCTAAAAGGTCTGCCAGGTGCAGGCCTTTTTTTTAACCTGTTTTTTCGGGTAACGCTTCGGCCTGAGCTGCTTTTCTTGTTTGGATGTCAATAGTCACAATAATTGCGATAAATCCCCAAAACGGTACGGATAGTTTGTCAGAATCCAGAAAATTATTCATGGTTCCATGTACAACATAGGTAACCAGGCCAAGCAAAGCACTCATCACAATTGTTTTCAAGTACTTATCGCTGGTTCGGGAATAGGTATGAACCGCAGTGTAAAATACCACTGAAACCAATACCAGAAAGCTTATCAGTCCGAGAATTCCGGATTCCGCCATGGGACCAAGGTATTCACTGTGTGCATTTCCCCCATCAGCCGAATTGGTGCTTATTATGGTCCGTTCTGCTGTAAGCTGATAACCTGCATAATTAAACATGTAAGTTCCCGGACCCCAGCCAAAAAAAGGCCGGTCTTTAAACATCCTGATGGCACAACTCCAACGGTTAAGGCGCTCCAGATTGGACGCATCCGATGAAATATTGGTCATCGAAGAAATATGCTCACCCAGATTCGCCGACGATTCGGTATTGTTCCGTTCCAGATACATCAGGATTTCAGTTTGAAAAACAAGTATCAACGAAAGGGTAACACAAAAAGCAATAAAAAGTGGTCTGAACTTCAATTTCAGCCGCATAAAAATCCAAACGGCCAATGCAACTGCCATACTTAGCCATGCAGCCCGTGCATACGAAAGGATAAGTCCGAGCAGAAGAATGCCCAAAACAATCCGGACAAAAGGTTTTACTGCAGACGAATACATTTTGGTAAATGAAAAGCCAAACAGAAATGGCAGATACATGGCAATGGCAGCGCCGTATGCCGTATGGTCGTTGTAAAACGGATTGGGCACAAAATTGGCGGCCTGCTTATCCCAAAGTCCATATCCGAGATGCCGGTGAATGGTATAAAAAATAACAATCAGTAACGGTAATGTATAGAGCCAAACATACTTTTCAATATTCTTCCCTGTTTCGAAAAGTTTGAGTGTTAAAAGATAGAATGCCACGATAAACCAGATACGTGAGAGCAGAAATTTAAATGAAACTATAGGCATCGAACTGGTAAAACTTGTTATCAGTAACCAAAATAGACTGAAATAGATGATCCATGAGACCGGATGGTTCAAAATTTCCCGATCAAATTTTCCGTTTGCGAAACACTTCAGAATGAAAATGAGCAATATTCCAAAAAGCAATGGCTCAGTCGGCAAAGACATATTGAATGACAAGCCGGGTATAATTTCGGAAAGTGGCAATGAAAGCGGAGTAAAAAAAACAACCAGAAACAGAAGGGTATCAAATGCATAAACAGCCAGCATAACAATGAAAAAAAACAACGGCAATACATTGATAACCATTGACTTTTTTTCAACAAGAAAAAACACATTCAGCAAAATAAATACTACTGAAATCAAATAAAAAAGGACAATCTTTAGCCTGGCCTGATACACTTATTAACTATTTTTCTTGTTATCAAGAAACAAAATCACCAAAAAGGCAGCAAAAAGCGCAGCCAAAGTGGATATAAAGATAATCAGCGACCGAATCGGATACGACTTTTTATCGGCTGGAATTGGGTTTTGAACCCTTTGTCCGTAAATAATTGTCTTATTTGAACCGCTGACAGCCTCATCATATATCTTTTTTAGAGCTTCAAGTTGAGTTGTCATCATGATTTGCCTTTTATTCAAGATGTCAAATTCACCACCGTTTTCAGTGAGATTTTTCATCCAGAGTTCAATTTTTTTGCCTTCGGCTGTATGCTCTTTTTGTTTTACCAGAATATCAACCATTCCCTTGGTAATTTCTTTTGTCTGCAACCCGTAATCAAGGATTTTATATTCTTTCCGCATAAAATCCATTTTTATTCTTACCGAATCAATCTGATGTTCAATTAAATCCATTTCCTTTTTCGCGACATTTGCGGCTTCCACATATTTAATGCGGTGCATGGTCAGAATCTTTGAATCCACAAAGGCAATGATCGAATCGCACATAGCAGCAGCTTGCTTAGGATCTGTATCCAACACAGAGATTTCAATCGTTTCATATTCAGTTTTCTTAAACGAAACATTTTCATTGAACTCACTCATTATGTACGACAGATACAATGGATCCGTTTTGTCGATTTTGTACTCTTTACTTAAATCGAACGCATCAATCACCCGGAACTTTATATCCTGAGAACTGATAATCTCGAGCAATTGCTCACTTTCTGATTCGTCGCTGAAAACATAAATATTTTTACTTGGGTAAATCCGGGCCGTCGATTTATACTTCGGCTTAATAAAAATGGACGATGAGAAAAAAGCTGAAAAAACGATGGCAAGAATGCCAACAACAATCAAATGTTTCTTCCATTTCCAGAGCGTATCCAGAAGATTTTGATTATCAAAAAAGTTTGTCATAGAATATTCTTTTGGTCGAAAAATTAACGAAGCATATCAGTATTTAGTATGGTGTGATCCTGAAAGTTATTCCGAATTTTATTCACAGATCAGCAGAAAATAGTTTTTCTTTCCTTTTTGAATCAGAAGATATTTAGTCCCAATTAAAGAATTTTGATAGATAATTCCTTCGGCATCAGTCACTTTCTCTTTATTTATGCTTAATCCATTGCCCTGAACAGTACGTCGGAGCTCTCCTTTTGAAGGAAATACCATTGCTTTTTCAGCCAAGAGATCGACCACTTTAATTCCGGCTTCAAGTTCTTTCCTGGAAATTTTAAACTGAGGAACCCCTTCGAAAACAGAAAGGAAAGTGTCTTCGTCCAGTTTATTGAGAAGTTCGGCAGTTCCCTGACCGAAAAGAATTTGCGAAGCCTCAACCGCCAAATCGTAATCTTCGCGCGAATGAACCATAACGGTTACTTCTTCGGCAAGCCGTTTTTGTAGCAAACGCAAATGCGGTGCTTCGGCATGCTGAGCAACCAACTCCGCAATTTGATCTTTCGAAAGCAGCGTAAATATTTTAATGTATTTTTCGCCGTCTTCATCCGAAGTATTAATCCAGAACTGATAGAATTTATAAGGTGAAGTTAATTTCGGATCGAGCCAGACATTACCTGATTCGGTTTTGCCGAATTTGGTGCCATCGGCTTTTTTAATCAACGGACAAGTCAGTGCAAAAGCTTCTCCTCCGGTTTTCCGGCGGATCAACTCAGTTCCGGTGGTGATGTTTCCCCACTGATCGGAACCACCCATTTGCAGTTTGGTATTTCTGGTCTCATATAAATGCAGAAAATCTGTCCCCTGAACCAACTGATAGGTAAATTCGGTGAATGACATACCGGATCCGCTGTCGGAATCGAGCCGTTTTTTGACTGAATCTTTCGACATCATGTAGTTTACCGTGATGTGCTTGCCAATATCACGGATAAAATCCAAAAAGGTGAAGTCTTTCATCCAGTCGTAATTATTGACCATTTCGGCTGCATTCGGTGCATCCGATTCGAAATCAAGAAATTTAGCCAGCTGTATTTTAAGGCATTCCTGGTTGTAGCGCAAAGTAGTTTCATCCAGAAGATTCCGTTCCTGCGATTTCCCCGATGGATCGCCAATCATTCCGGTGGCTCCGCCAACCAAAGCAATGGGTTTGTGGCCTGCAATCTGAAAATGCCTGAGCATCATCACGCCGACCAAATGCCCAATATGCAATGAATTGGCAGTCGGGTCAATCCCTACATATGCCGAAGTTAATTCTTTATCGAGTTGTTCTTTGGTTCCCGGCATAATGTCGTGGATCATGCCTCTCCACTGTAATTCGTCAACAAAATTCATTCTTATTTTCTGAATTAATTACAATTTTTTCTATCCGAAGCCTCTTGGTCCAGCCGGAAAAATTCGCCCAAAGATATAAAATCAATAGTTTTACGTGGAAAATCTGTGGAGAAAATGACGAAAGGAAATTTCAGGTTGATTTTACCGGAGTATTTTTATCGATACTTTTTTCTTCAGGCTTTGGTTTGCCATCCATGTCCCAGAGTTTGATAAAAGGGAATAAAGTCGGAACCAACTGTTTCATCGGGATATAAATTTTCGATTCAGCTTTTTGATCTGCCGGGAGCAGATGAACATTTTCGTCAACACTTTCTATTAGTAAAAGGAAAATGCTCAGAATCACTGCAGTTTTCAATACTCCGAAAATAATTCCGGCCAGGCGGTTCAAAAAACCAAGTGCAACAGCTTTTACGGCATTATCGAGTATCTTACCAAGCACGAAGATTACAATAACAATGGCAATGAAGGTAATTACAAAAGCAATGATGTTCAGGTGTTCGGAATGAAACCCGGTATTCCTGGTAATAAATCCGGCTGTCCAGTCTGAGAATTTGATTGCCCCCCAAATACCCAGTATCAATGCAGCAAGCGAAGCAAGTTCAACAATAAAGCCTTTTCGGAATCCCTGAATTGCAGCAATAATCAGGATTAAACCAAGGACAAGGTCAATGTAGTTCATAGGATAGATTTTTGACAAATAAAATCGGAAGTAAAAATAAGAAAATATATTTCAGGCATCATTTCCTGAAGGCAGAATACTTATTTAAATATTCCGGCCCCTGAATCAACATTAAACATTAGTCAGATTTTTTAATAAATTTGACCCTCCTGAAAATGTCACTGCATGCCGGTAATCAATTCTATCATAAACTGGGTTAATTTTAAGCGGATCTATCAGATTGAGCTGTTCAAAAAGCACCCTCACGAAGTTCAGCGGGAGGTACTCTTTGAACTTCTGGATAAAGCTGCAACGACAGAGTTTGGACTAAAATACAACTTTAAGTCCATTCATTCTGAAAAAGAATTTTTCGAACAGGTTCCAATTCAGAGTTACGACGATATTAAACCGACCGTTGAACGGATGATGCTGGGTGAAAAAAACCTTCTTTGGCCCGGCGAAACCAAATGGTTTGCCAAATCTTCAGGAACAACCAACGACAAAAGTAAATTTATCCCGGTCAGCAAAGATTCGCTCGAAGACATCCATATTCGCGGTGGCCGCGATGTTTTGGCCATTTACCTGAAAAACAATCCTGATTCAGGCATACTTTCCGGTAAATCATTGACACTTGGCGGAAGTCATAAGGTGAATAATTACAATAACAATTGCTACTACGGCGACCTCTCGGCAATCATCATCGAAAATATTCCTTTCTGGACCGATTTCTATCGAACACCTTCTACTGAAATCTCCCTGATTGAAGAATTTGAAGAAAAGATTACCAAGATAATCGAGCATTCACTCGACGAAAATGTAACTTCATTTGCCGGTGTTCCTTCGTGGTATCTGGTGTTGCTCAAGAAAGTTCTGGAAGTTACCGGGAAAAACAACATTCTGGAAGTATGGCCAAATCTGGAAGTTTTCACCCATGGAGGGGTGAAATTTGAACCGTACCGCGCACAGTACGAAAAGCTGTTTCCTGGCTCGCAAATGCATTACATGGAAACCTATAATGCTTCGGAAGGATTCTTCGGAATTCAGGATGATCCGGAGAAAAATGATATGCTTCTCATGCTCGATTATGGAATTTATTATGAGTTTATCCCGATGCAGGACTTCCGTTCCGATATCCTGAAAACAATATCACTGCACGATATTGAAATCGGTGAGAATTATGCCATGGTCATTTCGACCAATGGTGGTCTTTGGCGTTACCTCATCGGTGACACCATCAGGTTTACCTCGAAATATCCATATAAATTCACGGTTACCGGGCGTACCAGGCATTTTATCAATGCTTTTGGCGAAGAAGTAATCATCGATAATGCTGAAAAAGCATTTCAAATCGCTTGTCAGCAAACCCACGCAGTCATTTTAGAATTTACAGGTGCACCTATTTATATGAAAGACAATGAGAAGGGAGCACATGAGTGGATGATTGAATTCCAAAAAGAACCCGAAGATTTGAATCAATTTATCACAGTATTTGATGAAGCGTTGAAGACGATCAATTCAGACTATGAAGCCAAGAGGTATAAAAATCTTAGTCTGGAATTGCCCCACATGGTCGTTGCTAAAGAAGGATTATTCTACGAATGGATGAGAATCCGCGGAAAAATTGGTGGTCAGAATAAAATTCCTCGACTGGCAAACGACAGGGAATATATCGATCAACTGATTGAACTGAACAAATCGCTTTAACTGTTTTTTCAAGTCACTTAATTTCAACAATTTAATTGCTTTTTCCCTTTTTCCATTTGCCTTTTCCTATTTCCTTGTTTAATTTCGTATTTTAGTTCAAATTTTAAAGTTCAATAAAATGCATATTGCTTTAGCTGGAAACATCGGTGCCGGAAAAACAACGCTGACAGAATTACTCGCAAAACATTATAAATGGAGCCCTCATTATGAGGATGTTGATGAAAATCCATACCTGAACGACTTTTATGAAGACATGCAGCGCTGGTCGTTTAACCTTCAGATTTACTTCCTGAATAGTCGATTTAAACAGGTTGTTGATATCCGGAGTTCAGCCAAAACCGTTATTCAGGATAGAACCATCTACGAAGATGCCGAGATTTTCGCGCCGAACCTTCATGCCATGGGTCTGATGTCGACCCGCGACTTTCATACCTATACCACACTATTCCAGATGATGAACCGCATGGTTCAGGCTCCTGATCTGCTGATTTACCTGAGGGCTACGGTTCCGACACTGGTTCATCAGATTCAGAAACGGGGAAGGGAATACGAAAGTTCGATCCGTATCGACTACCTGAAACAGTTAAACGAACGTTACGAAGCCTGGGTAAACCGCTACAAAGCTGGAAAATTACTGATTATTGATGTCGACCGAATTGACTTTCAGAACAATCCTGAAGATTTAAGTAATGTCATCGACCGCATTGATGCTCAGATTCACGGATTATTTTAGTGAAATGAAACTCTTATTCGCAACAAACAATCAGCATAAACTTCAGGAAATAAAACACTTGCTTGGCGCTTCAATCGAGTTGCTCTGCCTGAACGACATCAATTGCACCGATGAAATTCCTGAAAATCAGGAAACACTCGAAGGCAATGCCTCCGAAAAGTCGTTCTACATTTTCAATAAATACGGACTAAATTGTTTTGCTGATGATACCGGTCTCGAAATTGAATCCCTGAATGGTGAACCCGGCGTTTATTCAGCGCGCTATGCCGGTGAAGAAAGAAGTGCCGAAAATAACATGAACCTGGTTTTGGAAAAATTGGCTGAAATAAAAAACAGAAACGCACGTTTTAGAACAGTCATCTCATTGGTGATTGACGGACAGGAAACTCAATTTGAAGGAGTTGTGTCAGGTCTGATTCTGGAAGAAAAACGGGGGTCAACCGGTTTTGGATACGATCCGATATTTAAACCGGATGAATCTCATCTCAGTTTTGCCGAAATGCCGATGAGCGAAAAAAGCAAAATTAGTCACCGGGGCAGGGCTGTTCAAAAATTAGTGGAGTATTTATCCCAATTCAAAACCGAATGAACAAACAGAGGTATTTGTTAATGATCGCGTGGATTTGCATCGCTGCTATTCGGATCAATGCTCAACCTGCCGTTGGCGACTGGACCGATTATCAGTCGTATGCCAGTGCAATAAACGTTGAAGATACCGGGAGTAAAATATACTGCGTAACAAAAGGCGGATTATTTTCATACGATAAAGCGGATAACAGTATTCAGAAAATGTCCGGAATCAGCGGACTTTCGGATGTCGGGATTCAGAGGCTGGCTTTCAGCAAGGAAAATAACCTGATGTTGATTGCCTATCAAAATGCCAATATTGATCTGATGATCGGAAGCAGCATTTTCAACCTTTCCGATATCAAACGGAAACAAATCGCTGCGGATAAAACCATCAACAATGTCCTTTTTGCCGGAAATCTGGCTTACCTTTCCTGTGGCTTTGGTATCGTGGTTATCAACCTTGAAAAGAAGGAAATAAAAGACAGCTATTATATTGGTAATGAAGGTAGTTATCTCAAGGTTTTCGATTTAGCCTCGGATGGAAAATTTCTCTATGCAGCCACTGAAAATGGAATCTATAAGGCAAATGCTTCAGATCCAAACCTTCAGAATTATACCAATTGGGTGAAGCAGACAAATATTCCTCATTCCGGAAGCAAGTTCAGCAAAATTGAATACTTCAAAGGGAAAATGATTGCAAATTATACTCCTGACCAATATGCTGCAGACGAAATGTACGCTTTAAACGGTGATATCTGGAGCCCGTTTCTGCCTGAAATCCACTACGTTTCCGAAATGACTCAAAACACTGACTACCTGGTCATATCGAGCCGCGAAGAAGTTCTTGTTTACAATTCACTGTTCGAACAAGTAAATTATATCAATAAATTTGTCTTTCCTGAAGGTGAAGTTAAGCCAATTCAGACGGCCTGTGCTGTTCAGGATGCTCAAAACATTCTTTGGATTGCTGACCCTGTGCACGGACTGGTGAAAGCAGGTGCCAAAACCGAAAGAATAATTCCGGAAGGTCCCGAAGACAATATGATTTTCTCGATGATAACGAGTGGTCAGGATCTTTGGATTACTTCAGGCGGACGCGATAATGCCTGGGGAAATTTATATTCTCCGCCTAAATTTCAACTGAATAACCAGGGCAATTGGTCAGTTTTCGATAATAAAGTATTTCCAAATCCGAATGATTTCAGAGATATCGTTTGCATGGCAGTTGATCCGAAAAGTCCCGAACATGTTTATGCCGGTTCATGGGGGGGCGGAGTTCTTGAATTTAATTCCGGAAAATTCGTCAACCGATTCGACAATTTCAACAGTACTTTGCAGACCCAATTGCCCGATCAGCCCAATGCTGCCTATGTCCGGATCGGCGGAATGGCATTCGATTCGAAAGGAAACCTGTGGGTAACCAATTCAGGCGTCCCAAAAGTTATTTCAGAACACCTCACCGATGGCTCCTGGAAAGCCTATGACTTAAGCGGAATAGCCAATATAGCAACCATTGGTAAAGTGGTCGTAACCCAGAAAGATGACAAATGGATTGTTGTTGCCCGTGGTTATGGTTTGTATGTTTTAAATAGCGCAAACAACCAGGCGAAACAACAAAAGGTAACAGCACGTTTTGTGAATTCGGATGGCGAGTTTTTTCACGAAATGAGTGATGTGTATTCGTTAGTTGAAGACAAAAACGGCGAACTTTGGGTTGGAACTTCCGGAGGAGTTGCCGTATTTAGCAATCCATCAGGCGTTTGGACGGAAAGTGTACTCTATGCTACCCGGCCCGGCCTGGACATAAAAGACGGATTATTTCATCCGTTACTCGAAAAAGAAACCATTACGGCCATAGCTGTGGATGGGGCAAACCGGAAATGGTTCGGAACCAAAAATTCCGGGGTATTTTTAATTTCTGAAAATGGCGAAACGGAAATCAGGCATTTTACTTCAGAAGACAGTCCTTTGCCAAATAATGCAATAACTGATATCGCCATTAACCAGCAATCCGGCGAGGTTTTTATCGGAACAGCTTCCGGCCTAATTTCATACATGGGCGATGCTACAGCAGGAAGCGAAGAATTCAGCGATGTTTACGTTTATCCGAATCCTGTGCGCGAAACCTACGAAGGCCCAATTGTGGTCAAGGGGCTGGTCGATAATACGGATGTGAAAATAACCGACATCAGCGGAAATCTGGTTTTTAAAACAGTCTCACTTGGTGGACAAGCCATTTGGGATGGCCGTAACCAGAACAACAACCGATGCAAAACCGGTGTCTATCTGGTATTTATGACCGATCCGCTGGGTGAAAAAACGAAAATCACCAAAATCTTATTCATCCATTAAAATTGTGAATTGTGCTCGAAAAAACCCGGGGAATTTTTTTGCATGCTATTAAATACTCCGAAACCAGCCTGATCGCCGCTATTTATACGGAAGCATACGGCAGGCAGTCGTTCATGATTAATGGGGTACGAAGCAAAAATTCAACGGTAAAAGCTTCTGCTTTTCAACCGCTCTATTTGCTCGATCTCGAACTGTATTACCGGGCAGGACATGATATTCAACGGCTTAAAAATGCACGGATTGCATATCCTTACAGCTCCATTCCTTTTGACATACGAAAAAGTTCACAGGTTTTTTTTCTGGCCGAGATACTGTTCAAATGTTTACGAGAGGAGGAACCTAATCCGGAGTTGTTCGATTTTATTTTTCATTCATTAAATTTCCTCGATTTAACAGAATCGGGTGTAAGCAATTTTCACATCTGGTTTCTTTTTAAATTAACCAGGTTTCTGGGCATCAGTCCAAGTCAGGACAATTTGCAAATCAGCAATTTTTTTGACATGCAAAGTGCCCTTTTTGTGAGTCACGAACCCATGCACAATCAGTTCACCGACAAGCATGCAACAGTCTTATTTTCAAGACTATTTGATGTCGATTTTTCATCTCTTGAAACGCTGGACTATTCACACCGCGAACGGAATATTGTACTTGAGAAACTCCTTGAATTTTACAAGATTCATTTTGACAATCTGGGCGAAATCAAATCACTCGCAGTTTTAAAGGAAGTTCTGAGATGAACAACTTGATTTATTAAAGGTTAAATGTGAATACAAACCAAATAGAATTGAATGTGAATAGCTTATTTTTTTAACTTTGCAGTTCAATAGTAAATTCATGGCTCTTTCAAAATTACCGAATACAAAAGGAAGTATTTTTTCCATCGTAAATAAACTGGTTTCAGAAACCGGGGCAGTCGATCTTTCACTTGGAAAGACTGATTTCCCTTGTCCGGAAAAACTGGCCGATCTGGCTGCTACCTACATTCGGTCGGGATATAACAATTTTGCCCCACACGAAGGTATCAGCGAATTGCGCGAGGTGATTTCAGCCCGTGTATCACGGCTATACAATCATAACTACAATCCTGAAACTGAAATAACCATTACAGCCGGTCAGGTTCAAGCCATCATGACTGCAATTAGTTCCGCAGTAAAAGATGAGGATGAAGTTATTCTTTTCGAACCGGCTTACGAATCTTATGCTCCGGCCATTTCAATCAACGGAGGTCGTCCGGTTTATGTGGCTCTGAAACAACCCGATTTTCATATCGACTGGGAAGAGGTACGGAAGATGATTACTTCGAAAACCAGGATGATCATTATCAATTCGCCTCACAATCCTACCGGAGCGGTCCTGACCGATTCTGATCTGATTCAGCTTCAGCATTTAACCAATGGAACCAATATCATTATTCTGAGCGACGAAGTTTTTGAATCGATTGTATTCGACAACAATACCCATCAGAGTGTTGCGAAATATGAAAAGCTTGCCAGCCGAAGTTTCATCGTTTCATCCTTCGGACCTGTTTTTAACATCAACGGCTGGGGATTGGCCTATATTCTTGGTCCTGAAAAACTGATGAACGAATTCAGGAGAATCCAGCAGTTCCAGATTTATAACGTAAATACACCCTTGCAATACGCACTTTCGGAATACCTGCAAACCGAAGATTCAAAAAAAGATATTTCGGAAATGTATCAGGGGAGACGAAACTATTTTAACCGGTTGATGGAAGACAGTTTATTCAAAATTATTCCTTCACAGGGTAGCTATTTCGAGATTCTGGATTATTCGAAGATTTCTGATGAGTCGGATGCCGATATTACTTTCCGATTGGCCAGCGAATTTGGGGTTGGCGTGATACCTGTTTCAGCATTTCTGCAC
>CAILJH010000227.1 GCA_903834475.1 uncultured Prolixibacteraceae bacterium
AAAAAATACAATAAAAAAATCAAATTAGCGCCATAAAACAAAAAATTCCAATGGGTTGATAAAAAAACACGTTCAATCATTCAATTTTTGACTGATGGTAAAAGAAAGAATTTGGTTTAAACACCTGACAACAGGACTTAACTTCACGGTTACCTAAGAAAAATATAAAATACAAACAATTAGAAAACAGTTTTGAAGAATTGGATTATTTAAACGAAACATAGAACTCAAAACTTAATGTTTAATAGTCTTTATCTTAATATTCAATTAACACCTTTTTGTCGTATCAGGAATAGATTTGCATTGTCAACAAAGTTCATAAGTTTGTTTGAATATTTTTTAGGTTTAGATTAGTTAGTTTAGTTTAGTTGGTTTAGTTAGTTTAGGAAAAGGATAGATTTTAGAATCTGTCCTTTTTCCATTTAAAACGACACTTTCCCAATCTAAGCGATCTTTTTCAGGTCATTTTTTTACAATCTGAAATTATTCAAGGAATAGTTCCTTTTTTTGTATTAATTTGGACAGCTGTTATATTTATAAAACAGCAAAACCATTTGTTGGCATCATAAAATGGAACTTCTCTAAACCTTTAACTCATGAAATTGGACAATAGTAAAAAGTTAGTCATTCTTCATTTAGGACCCGATCCTGAGTTCCAATCCCAAGTTTTCGTTGACGGTCGTGAGATTCAGATACCAACAATCGACAATACTTTTTCAGTATGTCAATGGGTGTCAGCCAATGGTTTTCCTGACGCAGTAATTTGTGAACAAAAATTGCCTGGAAGCGATGGAATTGCATTTCATGATTTCTGGATCGAACAATTCGATCCGAACCATCAGATTCCATTTCTGCTGCTTGATGATATAAAAGCACCTGAATTAATTGAAAAAGCTCAGGAGAAAGAAATTGATTCTGTTTACTTCAAACCAGTAACTGTTGAAACTTTAGTTAACCAGATACTAACACTTAAAAAAAATAATGCACTGACCAATAGTTTGATTAACGGGAAATCAATTCCTACATCGTGTTACAAAACTCCAGTTATAAAACGAATTTCAGATATCATTACAGCATTCTTGTTGTTACTGATTGTCTCGCCGTTCCTTCTGATTTTTGCCATCGCCATCATACTCGAATCAAGAGGCAGAATCTATTATGTTTCAAAACGAGTAGGTACCGGGTACAATTTGTTCGATTTCTACCAGTTACGCACCATGTACTCCATGTCAGGCAGACGATTGAAAGAAATTTCACGTCTAAACCACGATATCCAGAAAACTTCTGAACTAAATCAAGATAACATCGATGCTGCTGATCCTCGTATTTCTAAAGTCGGACTCATCCTTCGCAAACTGCATTTAGATGAATTGCCTCAACTTTTTAATGTACTTAAAGGTGATTTGTCTATTGTTGGCAACAGGCCCCTGAAAATTCATGATGCCGAACTTTTGACCCCTGAAGACCTGACTCATCGGATGGCAGGTCCGGCCGGAGTTATCGGACTTTGGAAACTAAAATCTCAACGGCGTTTAAAACGCATGTCACGTGAAGAACGCAGAGCACTTGACAACAAATACTATAAGATAGCACAAAGGAAATATTCTGTCTGGAGCGACCTGTGGATTATCACACGCACTATTCCAATTATGCTTCGAAGAGGAAACAGGTAATTTGATGATCGATTCAGGTTTTTAATATCTAATAGTTTTTAAGTCTGATCTGGATGACAAAAACATTGAACCTGATGATCATTGACCATTCCGGTTGCCTGCATATGAGCATAAATGATTGTTGAACCAACAAATTTGAATCCCCGACGTTTCAAATCAGCACTGATTCGATCCGAAAGTTCAGTTTTTGCAGGTAGTTCAGAGATCGTATTCCAGTGATTGATTATTGGCTCATGATCTACATACGACCAGATGTACCGATCGAAACTTCCAAACTCTTCGACTATTTCAATGAAATGTTTCGCGTTACCAATACTGGCAGCAATCTTTAACCTATTCCTGATGATTCCTTCATTAGACATGAGCTCATCGACTTTCTTCTGATTGAAACCGGCAACTTTCGAAACATCAAAATTTTCGTAAGCTTTCTTGAAGTTTTCACGTTTCCGAAGTATAGTCAGCCAGCTTAATCCGGCCTGCATGCCTTCCAAAATCAGAAACTCAAACAATTTCTGGTCGTCATGCAAAGGTTTTCCCCATTCCTCATCATGATACTTCCACATAATTTCATCTTTTGTAGCCCATTCACATCGTTTTTTCATATCGAACTTCCTCCTAACACTCTATTTTATTGATCGTTACACTCTATTAATACTTCAGCTCAAAAAATCTTATTATGAGACTTCTTGATCTCTGGTTAATTTTTACAAAAAATAATTAAAAAATTGAAAAGAAAGTCATTTAGGCTAAAATATTATTTTTGCTATGTATAAATTGCGCCAGCATGAAAAAATTGACTTTTTTACTTCTCATTTTGATTTCTAACCTGACTTACAGCCAGTTGAATATCGACCATTATATTGGTGTTGGAGAAACCCTCGTTCAGATTGGTAATTACGTTGGAGCAATTGAAAACTTTAACATTGTCATCCGGTTTAAACCTCACCTGCCAGAGCCATATTATTTTCGGGCAGTTGCAAAACATCAGCTTGAAGATTACCGTGGAGCAATTCAGGATTACAATACTGCAATCAATATAAAACCTTATTATCCCGATGCATTCATGAATCGGGGATTGGCATACCTCCAACTGAATGAATATGCGAAGGCTATTGAAGATTATAACCGCGCTATTGAGCTTGATCCGGGAAACTCAACAATCTATAATAACCGTGGTATTGCCAAAGTATCCATGAAAGATATTGATGGAGCCATCGCCGATTACGACAAAGCATTGGAGCTTAATCCGAAATTCACCAACAGCTTCATCAACCGAAGCAATGCCCGACTGATGAAAAATGATATTAAAGGGGCAATTAAAGATTTAAACCAGGCAATTATCATCCGGCCTCATTATTCAAGTGCCTACCTGTTAAGAGGACTGGCACGCTTCGAACTCAACGATTATGCTTCAGCTCTCAGGGACTTTGACCAGTGTCTTAAACTTGATCCTAAGAATTCCAACGCCTATAATAACCGGGGTATTGTGAAACAGAAACTGGAGGATTTCAAAGGTGCAATTTCGGATTACAATCTGGCCTTACAAATCGATCCAACTTTGGCCAATGCATATATGAACCGGGGAATTGCAAAGGAAGCTCTGAAATTACCAGGTTCTGAAGCCGATTTTGCCGTGGCTTCCAAGCTCGATCCTAAACTTGCATTTAAACCAAAGGAAGAAGAATATCTCAAGCATCCATTGTCTCATCAAAAGGCCGGACAAACGGCTCAACAGAATCAGGCAACAACGAATCAGAATACGGCTCAGGCTTCTCCAACGCAGCCAACACAATCGGCACAAACAAAGCAGCCACCATTAGCCGATAAAAAAAATGCTGATCCGAATTCAGGTTTATCTGACCCAATTCAAAATTCCGAACAGAAAAAGGAAACCAAAGAAGAACGTGACCGAAGAAGATACCGCCTTGCGTTGGCCGATGAACGCGACGTACCATCAGCAAAAGAAGCAATTGCTGACGACGGTCGGATTCAGAATAAAAACATCGTAATTGATTTGCAACCCATTTTTGTTCTTTCATCATACAACAAATTTGGATCGGATTACATTCATTCGCAGTATTACAATCTTGAACTCGAAACAATTAACAACTTAAATAACTACAATCCGGTTATTTCAATCTCGAACCAGCCAGCCAATGATTTGAAGGAAATTTTCAGAAACAACATTTTATTTTTTAATGAAAAAATTAGAAGTAACAGTAACGAAAGCCTGAATTTTTTAAGCAGAGGTATTTTCTATTTCTTGGATAATGACTATGCCCGTTCGTTAAATGACCTAAAAAAATCGATTGACCTGAACGACAAAAATCTGCTGGCCTACTTTGCCCGTGCCAATTGCCAGATGAAAATGACCGATCAGTTTGAACAAATCAGGCAAAATTCGGATGCAATTAAAATACCTTTGAGGAATGACCCAAAGAAAAACAAAGATATAATGGTGGAAACAGTGCCCGACTACAATGATATTCTGAACGATTATGCCACCTGCATCAGTCTGAATCCAAATTTCGCCTTTGCCTGGTTTAATCAATCCTATGTAAAATGCAAGCTGCACAATTATGAGGGAGCACTTGCAGACCTGAATAAAGCGATCGACATTGAAAAAGATTTTGCAGAGGCCTATTTTAACCGTGGGTTGACAAAGATTTACCTCGACGATGTTGAAGGTGGCGCCATGGATCTCAGTAAAGCCGGTGAACTTGGAATTCAGGATGCTTACAATATTATCAAGCGGTATTGCAATTAAACGTACTTTCGTAACTGATACAAAGCATAAATACCATGCAATTTGCCAATCAACCTTTAGCAGAACGTCTGCGTCCGGCAACCTTAGACGACTACATCGGACAGGAACACCTGATTGGTGAAGGAGCGGTTTTACGCAAGATGATCGAATCGGGCAAAATATCATCATTTCTGCTTTGGGGTCCGCCTGGAGTGGGCAAAACTACGCTTGCCAAAATTATTGCAAATACACTGAACAGGCCGTTTTACACATTAAGTGCTGTCAATTCAGGAGTAAAAGATGTTCGTGATGTCATTGATAAATCGCAGAGGAACCAATTTTTCAACCAACCCAATCCCATCCTTTTCATTGATGAAATTCACCGGTTCAGCAAATCACAGCAGGATTCACTTCTTGGCGCTGTTGAGCAGGGAATTGTCACTTTGATTGGCGCCACAACCGAAAATCCTTCATTCGAAGTCATTTCGCCATTGTTGTCGCGTTGCCAGGTATTTGTATTGAAATCGCTGGATAAAAAGGATTTATTGAAGATAGTTGAACTGGCATTAACAAAAGATCCATACCTCAAAACAAAAAGCATACGGATAGATGAAGATGAGGCCTTACTGCGCTTTTCCGGAGGAGATGCCCGAAAATTGCTCAATGTTCTTGAATTGGTAATCAACGCTGAAGAGAACGATGCGATCACAATTACCAACGATATGGTCATCGACCGACTTCAGAATAACATGGCTCTCTATGATAAAAACGGGGAAATGCATTATGATATCATTTCTGCGTTTATCAAAAGCATGCGGGGTAGCGATCCGGATGCGTCGGTCTATTGGTTAGCTCGCATGATTGAAGGAGGCGAAGATGTAAAATTCATTGCCCGGAGAATGTTGATTCTGGCCGCTGAAGACATTGGCTTAGCCAATCCAAATGCCCTTTTGCTGGCTCAGGGAACATTCGATGCGGTTCATAAAATAGGTTATCCCGAAGCCCGGATCATTCTCTCACAATGTGCCATTTACCTTGCAACTTCGGCTAAAAGCAATTCAGCATATGCTGCTATCGACGAAGCTCTGGCCCTTGTTAAAGCTACCGGAGATCTTCCGGTTCCTCTGCACATCCGGAATGCACCAACCAAACTGATGAAAGAATTGGGCTATGGTAAGGATTACAAATATGCCCATTCGTTTAAAGATAATTTTGCCGAACAGGATTTTCTTCCGGAAAAAGTAAAGAACAGCCGGCTGTACACGCCTCAAAGCAACCCACTTGAGATAAAAATACTGGAACGCTTAAAAAGTCTGTGGGGAAAACGCTACGATAAATAGATAATGTTATCACAAATCTACAAATGTTCCGGAAGTGGATTTGAACAAAAAGTAATGTTACAAATCGATTAATTTCAGAAGTCTATTCGAAAAAAAAGATTAGTTTCGCATCAACTAAACTTGACCAATGGAACTAATCAGGAATAAACTTCTTCCTTTCAAAACGGTAACTTTGGATGATCTTGACAAAGTAAAACTGATGAACAGGAGTGATTCTAAGTTTTGCATGCATATCACCCAATTACCTCATATTTTGGAAGCATTGTATACCAATTATTCCATTCTGGAAATTAACGGAAAGTCAATTTTCAATTACGACAACACTTATTTTGACACACCGGATAACCAAATGTATTTATCACATCAAAACGGGAAAAGAAATCGGTTTAAAATACGTATTCGCAATTATGTTGAGTCAAATTTAAGTTTTCTGGAAATCAAATTCAAAAATAACAAGGGCCGTACGATCAAGGAAAGGATAAAAAAACAAGATTTCATTACTGAATTTACTTCCAATGAGAATATTTTTCTGAAAAAATCCTGTCCCTACACCGGAAATGAGCTTGAGCCCAAAATCAACAGTTTCTTTAAACGTTTTACACTGGTAAATGACCAATATACCGAACGGGTAACTTTCGATATTTTCCCTGGATTCAGCAACCATGAAAAAAAAATAACACTGAATAATCTGGTTATACTGGAGATCAAACAGGATAAATCAATCGACACTTCTCGAATTATTAAAATAATACAGTCTGAAAAAATTTGCAGAAACGGCTTTAGCAAATATTGCATTGGACGCTCATTGCTCGAAGACAATATCAAAAAGAATAATTTCAAACCGCTGCTACTTTCATTGAAGAAGCATTATTTCAACTAAACCAAAACATCATGCATGTGTTAAACATTTTATTACAATCAAGCTCAGGGATTGAAGGCTTAAAGCTCTTTGGGATGAAGCTTATTAATATTGAAGATTTCATTTCGCTACTGGTCAGGTTTTCACTTAACCTCCTGGTGATTATCGTCATTGTTGTTGGGTTATATGCCAAAACAAGCCGACGTAAAGATTTTTATTTCAGTTATATTGCAATCAGCATTGGAATATTTCTGCTTTGTTTTCTGCTTGCAAATGTGAAAATGGAATTGGGTTTTGCATTGGGGCTCTTTGCCGTATTCAGTATCATCAGGTACCGCACCGATTCGATACCAATTAAAGAAATGACCTATCTGTTTGTCGTCATTGTAATTTCGGTAATTAACGCTTTAGCGAACAAAAAAATCAGTTATGTCGAGCTTTTTACTACGAACCTGTTAATCGTTGGCGGATTATATTTTCTGGAGAAGATTCTGAACTTGCGTCAGGAACTCACCTACCGGATACTTTATGAAAAAATTGAAAATGTCCAGACCGGGAAAGAAGAAGAATTGCTTGCCGACCTGAAACTTAGAACAGGCATAAATATCAAACGATTTGAAATTGACCGGATTGATTTCTTAAGAGACGTGGCCTATATCAACATATACTTTGATATCAACGGCAAGAAGAAATCTGAAATGTTATAAGGAACAAAATAATAAAGATTTGTATTTTATTCCTTATAGTTTTTCCCGAAAATTCTCAATATTTGTATGCTGCCTGATTCGAACCCGGATCCAGCAAAGAACCGGATAAAAACCTTAAACTGTAATTTAACCGGAACTGAGATTTCTATCCAATTTTGAAATGGTTCATCCGGCTGCAGAAAAACAGAATCAAGGATAACTTTACCAATATTAATGAGCTGAATTGTAGGTAAGATTTCTGAAATTGAAAACTACTGAAATATTTGTATAACAAAACCGCAAAAAGTGTAAACAAAATACGCTAATTGCGGTTTACTTATTTAGAATGAACTAACTTCACAAAAAATATATACAAGATGATCCCCAATCTTAGATACGAAAACTCAAATTTTCTTTTACTGGCTGGTCCTTGCGTCATTGAGGGAGAACAAATGGCATTAAAGATTGCCGAACAAATTGTCAAAATCACTGAAAAATTGCAGATACCCTATATCTTCAAGGGTTCGTACCGGAAAGCCAATCGGTCACGTATGGATTCATTTGATGGAATTGGCGATGAAAAAGCATTGAAAATATTACGAAAAATTAGTGAAACTTTTCATATTCCTACTGTTACAGATATCCATTCAGCCCAGGAAGCAGCCATGGCTGCTGAATATGTTGATATGCTCCAGATTCCGGCATTCCTTTGCCGTCAGACTGACATTCTGATTGCCGCAGCGGAAACCGGAAAAGCTGTTAACATTAAAAAAGGACAGTTCCTATCAGCCGAAGCCATGAAATTTGCGGTGGCAAAAGTTCGCGAAAGTGGCAACAGCAATGTTTTCCTGACCGAACGAGGTTCAACCTTCGGCTATTACGATTTGATTGTAGATTACCGATCCATTCCGGAATTACAGAAAAACAATTGCCCTGTTATACTGGATATTACTCATTCTCTGCAGCAGCCTAACCAAGCGGACGGAATTACCGGCGGACAACCACAGTTGATTGAAACAATTGCCCGTGCCGGAATTGCTGTTGGTGTTGATGGTATTTTTATTGAAACACATCCCGACCCGGCCAATGCAAAATCAGATGGTGCCAATATGTTGCAAATTGATTTACTCGAAGGATTATTAACCAGGCTTGTCCAAATCCGACAAGTAGTAAAATCGTTTTAAAATGGAAGACAGGAGAAATTTTGTAATGAAAATTGCTGCAGGAATGGCCCCAAAAGGCTACATGTCCGTTTCAGGGCAAGCAATTTCAAACGATGATCAAATAAAAAATCTATTTGTTCATCATGTATTCTTTTGGCTTAAAAAACCAGAAAACAAAGAAGAACGGATCCAATTTGAAAAAGGCATTCAGAGTCTGCGGGCAATCCCACAAATTCAATCGAGCCATATCGGAAACCCGGTTGAATCGACCCGTAAGGTAGTTGACGATACGTTCACCTATTCTTATATGACTTTCTTCAGAAACAATGAAGATCAAACCATCTATCAGACCCATCCGCTGCATCTTCAGTTTATAGAAGACTGCCAGCATCTCTGGGAAAAGGTTATTGTCTATGACGCTGCGGGTTAAACCGCAACATGTTTCAGGTCTAAAGTTTAAAGTTGGTTAACAAGGAGTTGTATTAAATCATTTATTGTCATTTGGTTCGCACCATTTTTTACCATCAATGACAATGAATGACAACTTAATGGCGATTAACAGTAGCACTATACTTTGAACTTTGAACCTTTAGCTTTATACTCGGGTTTAATGAAAGAACAAATAAGCCAATAAAATGGCAGCAACAATACCTGCAAAATCAGCAATTAGCCCGCATTTCAGCGCATAGCGGGTATTTTTTATCCCAACTGAGCCAAAATATACGGCCAAAATATAGAAGGTTGTGTCAGCCGAACCCTGAATGGTACAAGCTACACGGCCGGCGAACGAATCTGCCCCGTACATTTTCATCGTATCAACCATCATTCCTCGTGCACCGCTGCCACTCAAAGGTTTCATCAGAGCGGTTGGCAGTGCAGGTATAAAATCGGTATTGAAACCCATGTGCTGAAATGCCCAGCTTATTCCTGAAATAATCCACTCCAATGCACCTGAAGTACGAAATACGCCTATGGCTACCAGCATAGCTATCAGGTATGGAATAATAACTATGGCGGTGCCAAAACCTTCTTTTGCACCTTCAATAAAGGCGTCATAGACATTCACCCTTTTCCTGAGGCCAAGAAGGATAAAAGTAATGATGACACTGAAAATAATCAGGTTGCTTGCGACACTTGAAATGGCCTGTATCTGTTCTTTTTCCAACCGCGAAAAATACCAGATTATGGAAACAATAAAAGCAGTCAGACCTCCCAAATAAGCCAAAATGGTTTTATCGAGAAGGTTGATTTTCTGATGCCAGGCAACCGATATCAAACCTGCCAGAGTAGAGAAAAAAGTGGCCAGCAGAATCGGAATAAAAACATCAGAAGGATTGACCGCACCTAATTGCACCCGGTAAACCATGATGCTAATTGGAATAATTGTCAGACCGGATGCATTGAGAACCAAAAACATGATCTGGGCATCCGAAGCAGTATCAGGTGTCGCATTGGTTTTCTGCATTTCCTTCATGGCTTTTAAACCCATTGGGGTCGCTGCATTATCAAGATTCAGCATATTGGCGGCAATATTCATCATGATGGAACCATATGCCGGATGATCCTTGCCAAGCGATGGGAAAAGCTTATTAAAAAAAGGACCTACCAATTTCGAAAATACTCCGACAACTCCACCTTTCTCCCCAATTTTCATGATACCCATCCACAAAGTGAGAACTCCTGTCAGTCCAATTGAAATCTCAAAACCGGTTTTTGCCATTTCGAAAGTCGAATTCATCATTTCAGAGAAAATAGTCAAATCTCCAAAGAATATCAGCTTAATCAGACCAATTACAAAGGCCACCACAAAGAAGAAAATCCAGATATAATTCAGTGCCATTGATTTAATTTGAAAATTTGAAGATTTGAAAATGGAAAAATTTCCCATTTAACCATCAAACAATTTAACCATCCAACAATTTTGCTCACATTCCGCACTAAATATAGATAAAAAAAAAGCGGCTGCTCCATAAATGAAGCAGCCGCAAGTATTAAATAATTTAAGAAATTAGTAACCAGGATTTTGTACTAAAACACCAGGTTCCAAATCGAGTTGTCTTTGAGGAACTGGCTGATATTTATCCTTTTCATCGAAAGTAGCCCCTTTCATTACGTTTGGACGAACTCTCAAATCATTGGCAGCAAAAGATTCCAATGTTGCTTTCATATCAACACGCATGCCTTCAGGTAGTTTGTCCCAACGACGTAAGTCAAAGAAACGGAAACCTTCCATGGCGAATTCCAGGCGATTCTCCCACTGAACTGCTTTCATAGCAAAATTCTTGTCAGGGAACGAGGCATAAGTACCAATTTTATAATTGGCTGCAGGCTGTGTATCGTCAACATACGCTTTCCATGCTTCAGTATTTTTACCTAAAACATTTACTTCAAGCGGTAACTTCGTGATACTAACCTTGCCCATTAAAACTTCTTTTCCGGCACGGGTACGGATCTGATTCACATAGTCAAGTGCCTTTGAAAGATCATTTTCATAAGCTGCAATTTCAGCTCTCCATAACAAGATTTGTCCGAAACGCAGATAACGGATGTTGTTGGCACAAATACCAGTCTGCCAACCGGTTGATGTAGACAAGCTGTTTTGTTCTGATTTATAGAAGAAAGTTTTTGTAACCGTATTGTATGGTCCTCCCCAGGTTTGGTCACGAATCCAGTCCTGACCGCGCATAATGCCCCAACCCATAAAAGGAATTCCACGACGGCTGATTGTGAAATCCATACGTGGGTCAAGCAAATCGGTAGTAGGTACAAAATCAGCTGCAGAAGCAACTCCTGCATCATTCTTCAAATCGGTTGTATTGAAGGTGTCGAATAATGGCAAGCCTTTTGCATCCACTTTAAATGCATTGGCCAGGTTCTGAGTTGGTTGGTGAAAACCGCAGCACAAACCCATTTCAGGTGCATAAGGTGCATTTAAACCAATACCAACTTCTCCATTCAATGACTCGTTAATATCATTGACATTACGCTCAATTTCAAAGATTGATTCCACATTGTTATTGGTTGCAATTCTGAAGTTGTCGAAGAATTTGTCGGCGAGACTGAATTGTCCGCTGGCAATGATTTCATCGAGTAAAGGTTTGGCCGATGCATAATCGAGAACTTGCATATAAGCCCTGGCAGCCAAAGCTTTTGCAGCCCATTTTGTTGCGCGTCCCACTTGAGTTTGTTTTGCAGGAAGGTTAGCGGCAGCAAATGCCAAATCTTCGGTAATGAATTTTAAAACTGCACCAGGTGCATTGTCATTAGAGATTGTATTGGCAACAGTCATCTTATCCTCAGGGATAAGCGGAACTTTATCGCCAAAAACCAGCCAGGATTCAAAATAATATAAACCCCTCAGAAAACGTGCTTCAGCTTTGTATTTAGTAGCTGCAGTTTCTGAAAGTCCGGTGGTTTTTGCAATTACATTGAGTACAATATTACAACGGTTTACTCCCATTCCAATATTCATGGTCCATTTATCGGCCGGGTAATTGTTGGTCGTTTCAACAGCCCATCGCTCAATTTCATTTACTGTGATCTGGTCAGTTTCATTTGAACCTTTTGCTCCATCGTCAGATGCAACAGAACCATAAGTCCAGTTAGTGATTGATGCGCCCCAGCTAACAGTCCATAAAGCAGAGCCTTTTACTATACTGTATGCTCCGGTCAACAAGGCATCAATGCCTTTCTCGTTGTAAAATACATCTTCGGAAGATGATCCAAGCGGCTTTTTATCCAAAAATGAATCTGAGCATGAAAATGCTATGGCCAATAGAAAAACGGTAGCCATTATTATTGATAGTTTTTTCATATCATTCTTTATTTTTAATTAATACTAATCTCAATCAATTACAGACCAATGCTTAAACCCAAAGTAATCTGACGTGGCGTTGGCCAGGCACCCTGGTCAACTCCCATCATCATACCTGATGAATCAAGTTCCGGATCAAGTCCTTTGTACTTGGTAATCGTGAATAAGTTAGTGGCCTCAACGTAAATGCGCAGGTTTTTCATTTTTACTCTTTCAAGCATATTCGGTGTTAAGGTATAACCTAAACGCAACACCTTCATTCTCAAGAAAGATGCGTCTTCAATGTAGGCAGAAGAAAATTGCTGTGATTCAGAAGTACCATCGAGCATAGGCAGACGTGCAGAAGTATTCGTTGGTGTCCATGAGTTGTAAAGCGCATCCTTGCTTAAACCACCATCAAACTGTCCGTAATCTATCCAACGGCTCACATAGTTGACCATGTCGTTGCCTTTGCTTGCATAAAAGAACATATTCAAATCGAAGTTGGCATATCCCAAATCAATATTTAAACCAGTGGTAAAATCAGGATGTGGACTTCCAATATAAGTTCGGTCGGCACTGGTGATTATTCCATCTGGCTTACCATCTGGTCCTGAAATATCGCGGTATTTATAGTGACCTGGTACGGTATAGCTACCCCATTTAGGTGCAGCATCAGCTTCGGCCTGAGTCTGGATAATACCATCTGAAATATAACCATAGAACATTGGGAAAGCCTGACCAGCCGACGTACGGGTATATTGTACCTGACGAAGTTGATCGCCTTCAATAGAACCTTTTACATCGCTTGAAAGCGATACTACTTCATTTTTGTAATGCGACAAGGTCAGATTGAGGGCATAGGTTAATTTTCCACCAACCAAGGTATTATGATACCCAAGGTCAAGATCGAAACCATTATTTTTCATCTTTCCAACATTAATGAAAGGAGGAGTTGCGATACCCATAACCTGAGGAACAGGCAGCTGATAAAGCATATCTGATGTATTTCTGGTCCAGATATCGAGACCTGCTGTAAGTTTCCGGTCAAACATCGCAGCATTCAATCCGAAGTTAATGGTTTCAGTAGACTCCCAGCTTACATTAGGGTTACCTGATGTTGAAGGTTCAAATCCTGCGATTGCAGAACTTGTTGTTCCACCTAAATTATATGCTGCAGTATAACCATTGGTAGCATAGGTAGAATACTGGTTGTAATTTCCAATACGGTCGTTACCTGTTTTACCCCAACCAGCTTTCAGTTTCAATAAATCCAACCAGCTTTTCGAACCAGCCAAAAAGCTTTCTTTACTTATTTCCCAGCCTCCGGAAACAGCAGGGAATACTCCAAATCGATTGGTAGAACTAAACCTTGAGGAACCATCACGACGCACGGTAGCTTCCACGAAGTATTTGCCCATCAAGTCATAATTGGCACGGCCGAACTGAGAAAATAATGCCCAGGAAGAGCCGTTACCATCGTTGACTTTACCAGACTCACCAGAAGTAAGCTGCATATAATCAGGAGACAACGAAAAATACTGACTACGGCCTGCAGTCATCCACTGATATTTGCTCTCAACAGCTTCTGTTCCTAAAACAACATTCAGCTTATGAATCTCATTAAATGTTTTATTGAAATTCAAGGTATTCGCCCAGTTCCATAAAATATTATAATTTGATGCCACAGCAAGACTTGGTGTTTTATTTGGTTCAGCATCCTGATAGGTAGGCAAAGTATATGTCTTATCATTGTACTGATCCATGTTAAAACCAAACAAAGTTTTAAAAGTTAAGTTTTTCGTGATGTTAGCTTCAGCAAACATATTGCCGAGTACACGGAATGTTTTTGCATTATTATCTTTGGATTGAGCAAGCACTGCAACCGGGTTTTGTGCATTTCCTGTACCAGGAGCCTTTGTTCCTGCAAAATTACCCTGAATATCATATACCGGAACAATCGGTTGCATACGGTAAGCCATTGAAATAGCTGTTCCTTCACCATTGTTGCTGAAGTTACCGCTTTGATCAATTAATGCTACCTGAAGTGATTCACCAACTTTCAGCCAGTTTGCAAACTTAGTATCGGCATTCACGCGGAAATTGTATCTTTTGAAGCCAGTATTATTCAAGAAACCTTGCTGATCGAGGTAATTACTTGATAAAGAGTAAGTCGATTTTTCGCCACCACCCGAAATGGAAAGGTCGTATTCCTGAATCTTACCTGAACGGTATATTTCGTCATACCAATTGGTGCCCATTTTATTGGCCGCGTAAATTGTGCCATCCGGATAACTGTATTTAGAGGCGTCAGTCCCAGGATCTCCTGCCTTAGCACCACCAGGAAGTACAAAATCAGGTATAACCGGATTCACTCCACTGCCATATTGTTTAGAACTTGGAGCTTCGCCCTTATTCTTTGCTTTCAACCACCAGGCCTGTCCATATTCGGCAGTATTCAACATGTCATATTGGTTGGTAGCTTGTGCCAAACCAGTGCGTACGGTAAAGTTAATGCTTGGTTCCTGATTCGCTTTTCCGTGTTTGGTGGTAATCAAAATTACTCCGTTTGCACCACGGCTACCATAAATTGCAGCAGATGAAGCATCTTTCAAAACAGTAATTGACTCAACGTCATTCGGACTTACCGAATTATTCGGACCAACAGGAACTCCATCTATCACGTACAATGGGTTCGGATCATTCACTGTACCAATACCATGGATACGAATGGTAGCATCAGCACCAGGAGTATTTGAAGCAGTTACGGTAACACCCGCAATCTGACCCTGCATGCGGCTTACCACACTTGGTGCTGGAGAAATCTTCATCTGTTCTTTCGACATAGTCGAAATAGATCCGGTGAGTTCTTCCTTCAAACGGGTACCATAACCAACTACTACAACTTCGTCGACACCGATAAATTCAGGTGCCAAAGTAATTGTAAAATTAGTTTGACTTCCAATAGCCATTTCCTGGCTTTTCATTCCAACAAAAGAAATGCTAAGATCTTTTGAAGCAGCTGGAGCTGAAAATGAAAATTTACCATCCATGTCAGTAACGGTACCGATTGTTGTTCCTTTTACAACTACGGTAACACCAGGAATCGCAACTCCGTCTTCACCAACAACGGTACCTGACAGTGTTTTTTGTTGCGCAAAAGAGGTAAGAGCTAAAAAGCATGATAAAAACAGCATCGATGCTATTCGCCAGATACCTTTTAATTTACTTTTTTCCATAAGTTTTTGAATTTAGTTTTTGTTAATTAGATGATTAGAAATAACTTGATGATTAAAAGTCCTTTATGACTTCCAAATTACTTTGATTAAGAGAATTTACATAGGCATTCTGTTTTTTTGATTTTATGATTATTTCTTTACACACTCAATTATAAGATTCATTTGACACTGAACACATGTCACGTGAAATATTAACGAATAAGTCTCCTGAAAAAATAATGAAATTATGCTGATTTTGCTGTTTGGAATCGGAATGCAAAAAGATATATCATATGAATTAACTCAATTTTTAATCTGAATTTTATTCGCATGTCAAATTTTAGTTTCTGATTGTTAATTTGTGAATATTAACTTAGCGTAAATATAACAATATTTAAATAGTTAAAATGTGTTAAAGGATATTTTTTTTGCCAAATATTTAATAATTAATTAACAGGTTATTAACTAACTACAAAAATATACCTAAATTGGAAATTATATTCCATTGAAAATTGTTAATCAGCCGAACCAAAAAAATCACTTCCAATAGAAAACAAAAGTTGCTTACCTCAAATGTGTTCTGCTTTCTATGACTTATGTCAGGAAAAAGCGAAAGGTGATCCCGAAATGAAATTCAGGATAACCTTTTCAATTAAAAGTTAAAAGACATAAAGTTTTACAAACTCATCATTTGTAACTCATATCTATCTTAATCTTTGTATTCGTCCCAGCTTTTTATCGTCAAATCTTCGAGTCCATATTTGCAGAATGCATAAATGAATGCACTGGCAACCCGTGCATTCGTGATTAGCGGAATACTGTAATCAATGGAGCTGCGGCGAATGGTATATCCGTTACTGATTTCACGGGTGGTATGATCTTTTGGAATATTGATTACCAGGTCAATCTTCTTATCCTTGATAAACTCCAGTGTGTTCGGGTGTTTATCGGTTTCATCGGGCCAATACAAACGAGTTGAATCAACGCCGTTATCAGCCAAAAACTGCTGGGTTCCACCAGTAGCAAACAGGTTAAACCCGCGTTCTGCAAGCATTTTGGCACTACTCAGCAATTCAATTTTCGAACGCGCCGGTCCCGAAGAAATCAGAATATTCTTCTTTGGAATGGTATATCCAACCGACAACATCGATTTCAGGATGGCTTCGTAAAAGTTTTCTCCGATACAGCCTACTTCTCCGGTTGACGACATATCGACACCCAGAACAGGATCAGCATTCAGCAAACGTGCAAATGAAAACTGCGGAGCTTTTACGCCCACATAATCAAGTTCGAAAAGCGATTTGTCCGGTTTCCGGAAAGGAACATCGAGCATAACCTGGGTGGCAATTTCAATCAGGTTATATTTCATCACCTTCGATACAAAAGGAAAACTGCGTGAAGCCCTGAGGTTACATTCAATGACTTTGATGTCATTATCTTTTGCGAGCAATTGCATATTGAATGGTCCGGAAATATTCAGTTCTTTGGCAATCTGACGGGCAATTTTCTTGATCCGGCGAATGGTTTCGACATATAATTTCTGAGGTGGAAAAACGATGGTTGCATCGCCCGAATGAACTCCGGCAAACTCAACATGTTCCGAGATTGCATAAGCTACCACTTCACCATTTTTGGCAACTGCATCAATTTCAATTTCTTTGGCCTGCTCTATAAATTCTGAAACAACAACGGGATGTTCCTTTGAAACATTGGCGGCCAGTGTCAGAAAATGCTGCAATTGGTCTCTGTTCGAAACGACGTTCATGGCAGCTCCTGAAAGCACATAGGAAGGACGAATCAAAACTGGAAAACCAACTTCATCTACAAATTTATAGATGTCTTCAATGCTGGTTAATTCTGACCAGCGCGGCTGATCGATGCCAAGATTATCGCATAAGGAACTGAATTTTTTACGGTCTTCGGCACGGTCAATATTCAAAGGAGAAGTTCCCAAAATCGGCACATTCTGATGATGTAATTTCATCGCCAGGTTATTCGGAATCTGTCCACCCATTGAAAGAACAACACCTTTCGGCACTTCAAGATCAACAATGTCCATTACCCGTTCGAAAGTCAGTTCGTCAAAATAAAGCCGGTCACAGGTATCATAGTCAGTACTCACGGTTTCCGGATTGTAATTGATCATGATCGAGCGGTAATTCTCCTTGTGGATTGTTGTAATTGCATTCACGCTGCACCAGTCAAATTCCACTGAACTTCCGATTCGGTATGCTCCTGAACCCAAAACGATCACCGATTTGTCATCGCGTGGAAATTCCACATCATGTTCGTTTCCGTTGTATGTCAGGTACAAATAATTGGTTTGCGCCGGATATTCACCAGCCAGTGTATCAATTTGCTTGACTGATGGAAGTATATTTTTGCTTTTGCGCCATTCGCGGACAATCAATAAGTCGCTGTTAATATTCTTATTGTTCGATTTCAGCACTAAACGGGCAAGCTGAAAATCTGAATATCCTTCTTTTTTTGCCTGAAGAAGCAGTGAATCGTCTAAAGACTGAAGTGAATTGACTTGCTCAAGCTTATTTTTGGTCAAATGAATATTGTGAAGTTTTTGCAGGAACCAGCGGTCGATTTTTGTCTTTTCATAGATTTCGTCAACCGAGTAACCTTTGTTAAAAGCCTCGGCAATTGCGAAGATTCTCCGATCAGTTGGGTTACTCAATTCTTCATCAATCTGTTCGATGGTGATTTCTTCGTTGTTGGCCACAAAGCCATGCATTCCGATTCCTACCATCCGGATTCCTTTTTGAATGGCTTCTTCGAACGACCGGCCGATCGACATGATTTCGCCTACCGATTTCATCGAACTTCCAAGATTTTTCGACACTCCGGAAAATTTATTTAAATCCCAGCGCGGAATTTTACAAACGATATAGTCCAAAGCAGGTTCGAAAGCTGCAGTAGTCACTTTCGTAACCTGATTTTTTAATTGATGTAATCCGTAGCCCAGACCCAGTTTGGCAGCAACAAAAGCCAGTGGATAACCGGTAGCCTTCGAAGCCAGTGCTGAAGAGCGTGACAAACGGGCATTTACCTCAATCACCCGGTAATCTTCTGAATGCGGATCGAGAGCATACTGAACATTACACTCGCCGACAATTCCGATGTGACGAATAATTTTGATAGCCAGTGCCCGCAATTTATGGTATTCTGAATTGGAAAGTGTTTGTGAAGGAGCCACAACAATGCTTTCGCCGGTATGGATTCCCAGGGGATCGAAATTCTCCATGTTACAAACCGTGATGCAATTATCGAATCGGTCACGAACCACCTCGTATTCCACTTCTTTCCAGCCTTTAATCGATTCTTCAACCAGAATCTGTGGTGAGTAGGTAAATGCTTTGGAAGCCAGGGATTCTAATTCAATGTCATTTACACAAAACCCGCTGCCCAGTCCACCCAGCGTGTATGCAGCACGGATGATGATTGGATATCCAACGATTTTGACCGCTGCAAATGCTTCTTCCATGTTCAAACAGGCAATGCTGCGTGGGGTTAGCACGTTGATTTCGGCCAGTTTTCCGGCAAATATTTCGCGATCCTCGGTATCAATAATCGACTGAACAGGCGTTCCGACCACTTTTACATTATATTTTTCAAGTATCCCGGTTCTGAAAAGTGCCACACCGCAGTTCAGAGCAGTCTGACCGCCAAAAGCCAGCAAAATGCCATCAGGTTTTTCCTTGAGGATAACCTGTTCGACAAAAAACGGAGTGATGGGCAGAAAATAAATCCGGTCGGCAATATCTTCCGAAGTCTGAATGGTTGCAATATTCGGATTGATCAGAATAGTCTCCACATTCTCCTCTTTCAGTGCTTTCAAAGCCTGAGATCCTGAATAATCGAACTCACCGGCTTCACCGATTTTCAGTGCACCGGATCCCAGAACGATTACTTTTTTAATGTCTTTATTTATCATGTTTCGAATAGTTTCAAGTTAAAAGCCCCCTCTAAATCTCCCCCGAAGTGGGAGACTTTGGGTTGCAAATATTCACAGTATCTTATTTTTCATTGAACATCTAATATTGTATCAGCTCTTTAAGCCCCCTCCTTCGGAGGGGGTTTGGGGGAGGCTATTTTTTTCTTTTGTATTCAATCACATTATTCATAAAATCATCGAATAAAAACTCGGTATCAACCGGTCCGCTGGCTGCCTCTGGATGGAACTGAGTCGAAAAAAATGGTTTGGTTTTGTGCCGGATTCCTTCATTGGTTTGGTCGTTTACGTTGGTAAACAATGGTTCCCAATCTTCAGGCAAAGTTTTGGTATCTACCGCGAAACCATGATTCTGAGAAGTAATAAAACAACGGTCGGTTCCCTGCAACAAAACGGGTTGGTTGTGGCTGCGGTGGCCGAATTTCAGTTTGTAGGTTTCAGCTCCGGCGGCACGCGCCAGCAACTGGTTTCCGAGGCAAATTCCCATGATCGGTTTTTCTGCAGCCATGGTTTTACGGATGTTTTCAACCGTCGCATCACACAAAGCCGGGTCACCCGGGCCATTCGAGAGGAAAATGCCATCAAAATCTTCACCACTAAAATCGTAGTCCCATGGAACAACAATGACTGTTGCATTTCGATTGATTAAGCATCGGATGATATTGTATTTCACTCCGCAATCCACCAAAACAATGCGGTGTTCGCCGGTTCCAAAAGTTTCAACCGCATCGCAACTGGCAATAGCAACCAGGTTTTCCTGATTCGGATCGTAAAAATCGATGACTTCATCTTCAAACTCTATCTTGCCAAGCAAAGAACCTTTTACACGAATGATTTTCGTCAACGCACGGGTATCAATTCCAAATAAACCGGGAACTTTGTGCTCTTTCAGCCAGTCGCCCAAGCTTTTGATTGCATTCCAATGACTGTATTCAAACGAGTAATCCGAAACAATCAAACCGGTTATATGAATTTTATCTGATTCATAAAACTCAGACAAACCTTGATTTTTCGAATCCTTTGGCACACCATAATTTCCTATCAAAGGGAAAGTTGAAACAAGGATTTGGCCGGTATATGAAGGATCTGTTAAACTTTCAGGATAGCCAGTCATAGCGGTATAAAAAACGACTTCTCCGGCTACTGATTTTTCATATCCGAACGACTTTCCTTCAAAAGTTGTTCCGTCCTCAAGAATCAATCGGACATTTCTAAGTTGTGTCATCGTTGCAATGCTAAATATTAAAAAAAATGCGTTTGGCTACGGCTGTAGGGCAAACGCATGGTTGTTATTTTTAAACAAACTTTCTTTTCTATGGAACTTCGGGATTTCAACCCGGAACATTTCAAGTTTCAATTCGTTTGTGTTTTTAATTCTGCCACAAAAATAGGTATTATTTTCTGAAAAAAAAGTTTGTTGT
>CAILJH010000228.1 GCA_903834475.1 uncultured Prolixibacteraceae bacterium
ACCCTGAATTTCCTGTCCATCCACATTACGGAACAATCCTTTTTTAGCTCCGGAAATTCCGGCATGTTTCTCAAAATCGGCCAGCACATTGACAACTTTATCCGAAGCTACATGTCCGTATGTAATTTCGTCGATCTGAACTACCGGTGCCAAGGTACAGCAACCCAGACAAGACACTTTTTCGATGGTGTATTTCCGTGACGCATCGGTTTCTTCGTGTCCGGTCAGGTTAAAATGGCGACGAAAAGCATCATAAACCTGCCCTGCCCCCTTTACGTGGCAAGCTGTTCCAACGCAAACTTTGATGATGTGCTCGCCAACGGGTTGCATCCGGAATTGCGAATAAAACGAAGCTACTCCGACAATCTGTTCAGGAGTGATTTCGGTTTTTTCACAAACGTATTTTAGCGCATCCTCCGGAAGGTAATTGTACGAATTTTGAATCGCCTGTAAAATCGGTATGACGGATTTTCGCTCCACACCTTTTTCAGCGATAATCTGATCAACAGTTTGTTGTATGTTCGTTTCGTTGTTCACGTAATAATTTTCAAATTTATTTTGATTTCAGATCAACGATTAACGATCATGGATTCGTGATTTTCCTTCGTAAATCGTAAATCGTAAATCAGTAATCGTTAATCTTAATTTTTTATTTCGATCCCAGACAATACAATTGATTCATACCGCGCAAATACACCCGTCCATCCTGAAACACAGGTGAGCAAACTGCTTTTTCGCCCAACTCTGGAGTTCCGATTAGCTGATAGTCTTTGGTTGCTTTTACAATGTGCGTTTTTCCTGTCATGTCCGTAATATAGACCTTTCCATCGGCATAAACCGGCGACGAATAAAAGGAATCACCATATTCCTGGCTCCAGTTTTTCGTACCTGTTTTTGCATCGTAACAGGCGAAAACGCCATATGTGGTTGCAATATACAACAGTCCGTTTACAGCAAGCGGACTGGAAACTTCAGGTAAAAACTCATCAGATTCCCAGACAATTTCCGGAGCATCACCAATTTTAATTCCGACTAATTTGGCATATTCATTGGCGGCAAACACCATTCCATCAGCATATCCGGCTGAAGGACCTACTTCTCCTGAAAGACAGGCAATGTTCCACAATTCCTTGCCTGTTTGCGGATCGTATCCGTTTACATTCGGGTTGGTGGTCAAAATGAGTTCCATGCGGCTTCCTGTGTTTACTAATACAGGTGACGACCAGGATATTTTTGAACTCCGTAAAGTTTCCCAAACAGTCTCACCTGATTTTGTTGCCAAAGCAATTAGTTTTCCTGTTTTGTTGGAGTCATACTGAATAAGCAATTTATCTTTATAAACGATCAGCGAAGAACCATGTCCGTAGTGATTATCCGGAACACCCAGATTGCGCGCCCACAAACGTTGTCCGCTCAAGTCGATTGCGATTACATCACCTGTTGCAAAAATGGCAAAAACTGAATGACCGTCAGTTGCCATGGTTGGAGCTGCCAGTCCGGTATCCGCAGTTACTTTCGGCATTTTTGCAGGTGACCCTTCAATGTTGTCGGCGGCAACTTCCCAAAGCAAAGTTCCGGAGTTTTTATCGTAGCTATAAACCACACGCGATTGAACATCGGCACCAGTTACAAACAATTGATTTCCCCAGATAATTGGAGAACTGAATCCAGCTTTCGGAACTTTAACTTTCCAGAGTACATTTTTGCCAGCGGCACCATTCCAGTCAGTTGGTGTATTTTTCTGAAAAGCAACTCCATCACCTTGAGGTCCGCGGAAAAACGGGTAATTGGCTTTCAGTTCGGCCATTGACGGAAAACTGGCAGAAGGCGCGACAACAATTTTCTCAGTAGTGGTAACTGGACCGGACTCCTGAACTACTTTTTCAGCAGGTACCGGACTTTCAGTTGAAACCGTAGTAGGAGCAGGAGCATCTGCCTGCTGCTGAACCGTTACAGAGACCGCTTCGGCAGGCTTTTCTTCCTGTACGGCAGCATTTTCATTCGTATTATATTCCTTCAGCGAATTGTAGGAAAGAATTCCAGAAATAAGT
>CAILJH010000229.1 GCA_903834475.1 uncultured Prolixibacteraceae bacterium
GAAGACCGCATCACCGGAAAATCGGAGGGAATTACCGAACTGAAATCAGTCAAATACAAACTGAACAAACAGTTTGGTGCAGAATTTAAAATGGAACTCAGTTACCATCCGCCAGGCGGAGCCGATCTACTGAAAGAGGAACGTGTAGTTCGTTTGTCAGCGCCAGCAGAAGATGGCAGTTATTTCATGGATTGGGAAAGCACATTTACTGCTTTGGCCGATGAGGTGGTTCTCGACCGGACTCCTTTGCCCAACGAACCTGATGGAAAATCGTATGGCGGTTATGCCGGATTTTCGGCCCGTTTGAATAACCAGCTTTGGAATGTGAAATCGATCAACGATTCGGGAGAAATGGAAGGGCTGCATGGCAAAGCATCGCGTTGGATGACCTATCAAGCTAAAAACCTGAAAGGACAAGCAGTTTCAATAACCATTTTTGATCATCCTGAAAACCGGAATTATCCCAACAAATGGTTTATCTCAAATGATGCAGAAACTCCGTTCTACTATTTCAGTCCGGCAGTCGTTTTTGACTCCAAACTCATTCTGAAAAAAGGAGAAAAACTTCACTTGAAATACCGTTTATTAGTTTTTTCAGGAGAAATTGACCAAAAAAAAATACAATCCAGCTGGAACCAATTTAAATCGAAATAACATGGAAAAAATGAATTCGACCAGACGACAGTTTTTGAAAAATACGGCGATTATTACCGGAGGGACACTGGTTGCCCCCACCATTTTGTCAAGCTGTGCCAAGGGTGCAAACGACCGCATCATGTTGGCTCACATCGGTGTGGGTTCGATGGGCTCAGCTGTTCTTCAAAGCTGGTTCATGCCGCTCGAAACAACTTGTGCGGTAGCCACCTGTGACACATTTCTCGACCGACGAATCGGATCGGCGCAGTATGTCAACCGAACCTATAAAGAGAAAAATTTTAAAGCTCCGGAATGTCTGCCCTATCTCGATTTCAATGAAATTCTGGAACGAAAGGATATTGATGCGGTAAATATTACAACTCCGGATCACTGGCATGTTCTGGCCGCGATAAAAGCAGCACGTGCGGGGAAACATGTGATGTTGGCCAAACCGCTTGGACTGAGTTATCCGGATTTCAAGATTCTGGAAAAAGAACTAAAAGCCAGCGATGTGAGGTTTCATTACGGAACACAGCAGCGCGCCATGAGTCACATGAAGCTTGCTGTTAGTATGATCAAAGACGGATTAATTGGTGAAGTGGACCGGGTTGAAGCCTGGGCTCCGGGGAAAAACGATGTTCCATCGCCAATTTGCAATGAAGTACCTGTTCCTTCCGACTTTGACTATGACCGTTGGACCGGCCCAGCCCGATTGAATCCGTATTGTCCGGATCGGGTAACCAATAATAGCTCGTGGTTTCAGAATGATTACAGCATTGGCTTTTTGGCCGGTTGGGGTGCACATCCGCTCGATATCATGATTTGGGCCATGAAAGACCAAATGAATGGTGAATACACCTGCGAAGGAACCGGCAACTTCTGGGAACCGGGCGGAATGTACAACAACATTCTCTCCTGGGACCTGAACTATGAATACAAATCCGGAGTGAAACTTCGATTTATGAGCAGCGATGTGGTTGAGAAAAAGAATGTCTGGAGCTACCGGAAAATAAAGGATTACAATACAACCACCTTCTTCGGATCAAAAGGTTGGATCTCGGTTGGAAGAGGCACTGCAGAGTCGAACATTCCGGAACTCGACCAAAAGCTCAACAACTTTCCGAAAGATGCGAAGAGTGGCCACATCAAAGAGGATGGCTATAAAATGGGTCAACTTTATATCGATGTTGTGAAGGGTACTATCAAAGAAACCAATCCGCTGGAGGATGCGATCCTGTCTGATTGCGTGAGTCACATGGGCGATATTGCCATCCGGACCGGAAGGAAAATTACCTGGAATCCTGTTGTTGGTGAAGTGGTCGGAGATCCGGAGGCAGATAAAATCTTCCGGAGGGAATCACGAAAACCATATACTGCATAAGCTTAAAAACTCAATTTTACCAATATGGAACCACCTTGATGTATTTTCAGGGTGGTTTCTTATTTTTGTCATCCTAATTTGAAGACTTATGAAACTCATTCCCATACATGCCGGTTATTTTTCGTGCGATGGAGGTGCCCTTTTTGGAGTAATTCCAAAAACACTTTGGTCCAAGGCATATCCTGCCGACCGCAACAATGTGACCAAACTGATTCTGCGCTGTCTGTTGGTTGACACAGGTGAGCGAAAGATTCTGATCGACTCCGGAGTTGGAACACATTATACTGACAAAGTGAGGCGAAACAGCGGTCATCAGGAAACGGATGGGCTTGAAAAATCGCTGGCGGAAAAAGGATATCGTGCGGAAGATATTACTGATGTGTTTTTTACTCACCTTCACTGGGATCACTGCAATGGTGCGGTTCTCAGTGAAAACGGGGAGTTGAAGCTTCAGTTCCCAAATGCCACCCATTGGTGCAGCAAACGGCAATGGGAACACTCCAAAATCTCCAATATCCGTGAACGGGTTGCCTATTTTCCTGAAATTCTGAACTTCCTGAAAGCCGAAGGAAACATGCAATTGGTAGAGGATGATTGCGAACTATTCCCCGGAATTTCGGTCCGGATGTTCGACGGGCACACGCCCGGACAGATGATTCCATTCATCGATACCGGAGAAAAAA
>CAILJH010000230.1 GCA_903834475.1 uncultured Prolixibacteraceae bacterium
CGTATCGAGAGCGAAGTTGGAATTGGATCAACCGTTTATTTCACATTACCATATTCTGCCAAACCGGATAAAAAAGAACCAAATCAGATTGACACTTTTATGGATGAAGTATTGCAGCAATTTAAAAAGCTGATTGTACTGATTGCCGAAGACGACGAGTATTCGGAGCTGTTTCTTGAACTTGTGGTGAAGAAAATCAGTAAAAAAATCATCAAAGCAAAAACCGGTTTCGAAGCCGTTGAAGCTTGCCGGAAACATACGGACATCGATTTAGTTCTGATGGATGTCCAAATGCCCCTGATGGACGGATATGAAGCTACCCGGCAAATACGTCAGATAAACAAAGACGTCGTCATTATTGCTCAAACAGCTTTTGGACTGTCAGGAGACAAAGAAAAAGCAATAATGGCAGGATGTAATGATTACATTCCGAAACCAATCCAACGGGAAAAATTAGTGAACCTTTTACAGAAATATTTCGAAAACTAACGGACTCAGAATCTGCTATGTTGTTATGACTCGCTGCCAGGCGGATGCCACCCGTCCTTTTACCACTTGAATTTGTATTTGATTAACGATTAACGATTGAAATGGCAGCCATCCAAATCAAAAATCATTAATCGTTGATGTGAATTATCAACTTTTATTTCGTTTGTCCGGCCAGCCACTCGTACCACAAATTCATTCCTTCACCGGTTTTTGCTGAAACGAGAATGAATTCAAGTTTTGGATTGAGCGAACGTGCGTATCCGATAGCCTTTTCAGTATCAAAATCCACATAAGGCAAAAGGTCTGATTTGTTGATCAGGCACAAATGCGATGACTGAAACATGTACGGATACTTCAGCGGTTTATCTTCACCTTCGGTCACACTAATCACCACCACACGTTTGGCTTCACCCAGATCAAACATAGCGGGGCAAACCAGGTTGCCCACATTTTCGATAAAAAGTATTGAGCCGGATTCAACTTCAAGTTTTTCAAGCGCCAAATCAACCATTCGTGCATCGAGGTGGCATCCGGAACCGGTATTGATCTGAATGGCCGGGGCACCCGATTTTTCAATACGTTCCGCATCAAGCAGTGTTTGCTGATCGCCTTCAATCACTGCAATCTTTCGTGTTGGGATCAGTGCCTGAATGGTTTTCTCCAGAATACTTGTTTTCCCTGAACCAGGCGAGCTCACCAAATTCAGGCAAAGGACTTTCCGTCCTTCGAAAAACCGGCGATTCAATTGTGCCAGGCGGTTGTTGTCCGAAAGAATATCCACGTTCAGATTGATCACTTTCTGGTGAGGATGGTCATGGTCGTGAGAATGAAAAACTCCGTCATGCTCATGTTCGTGCTGATGATCATGATCATGCGAATGTTCATAACCGTGATCGTGGTCATGCGAATGTCCATGTTTATGATCATGAATCGGTTCGTGATCGTGGTGGTGATGGAGGTCGTGAATTTTAAATTCGCCTGATTCGCTGCAACCGCAAGTTTCGCACATATTTTTTGAGTTTAATATTTTCTAATTCATTCCACCAGAAGCGACACCACCCTGAATTGATCGCCCCCATTAATTTCTGAAGGAAAGCACCGGCATTTGGGGCATGCAGCCATCCGGTGAGTCATTTCAAATTCAAGATTGCATGCGGCACATTTTCCTTTTCCAGGCATTTTATGAATATTCACGACCGCATGATCTAATATCGAATCCTTTACCAGCAAGTCGAGTGCCGACCCAAAAGCATCGGCTTCTACCCCACTGAGGTCGCCCACTTCGATGGTAATTTCCTTAATTTCGCGCGCATTACTTTTCTCTGCCTCACGTTGAGCCAGATTAATCACTTCTACCGCCAGAGAAAATTCATGCATCTCAATTCATTTAACAGATTCGAGGTAACTGGTCGCCTGACAAAGAATCAACAATCCGGCGGCCACCGGTTTCATTTTTCAGTACTACTTTCCCCGGGTGGTCGGCCACAACGTGACCAATGATGGCGCTTTTCCGGCCCAGTTCATTCTTCTTCAATATTTCAAGAATCCTATTTCCCTCCTGTTCGCTGGCCACCATCAGCACTTTCCCTTCGTTGGCAATGTGCAGCGGATCGAATCCAAGCAATTCACACATGGCTTTTACGCCGCTTGTCACCGGCAAAATGGATTCATCGAGTTCAATTCCGAGTTGGATTTTATCAACCAGTTCATTCAGGACAGTGGCCACTCCACCTCTGGTAGGGTCACGCATAAATTTTACGGACGATTGGTCGAGCACTTCGCGGATCATGTGATTTAATGAGGCGCAATCAGATTCAACGCTTGTCCTGAAATTAAAGGATTCACGCGCATTCATCACTGCCATACCATGATCGCCAATCGTGCCATTGATGATGATGACATCACCCGGCTGAATATCCAGTGCTTTGCTTACGAGCCGGTTCTCTTGTTTTACTCGTCCGATTCCGGCAGTATTAATAAACAACTTATCGCATTTTCCCTTGTTGACCACTTTGGTATCCCCGGTTACAATGAGCACACCGGCCTTTTTAGCTTCTGTTGCGAGCGATTCAACTATAATCTCGAGGTCTTTCATCGGAAAACCTTCCTCAATGATCATTGAAACGCTGATGTAAAGAGGTTCTGCTCCTGAAACAGCCAGATCGTTCACGGTTCCGCAGACAGCCAGTTTCCCAATGTTTCCGCCAGGAAAAAAAAGTGGATCAATCACAAAGGAATCGGTGGTAAAGGCAATTTCTTTGGAACCGACATTCAGGATGGCGGCATCGGTTTGCTCGTCCAAAATGGTATTGCTGAAATGTTTCAGAAACAAATTTTCAATCAGATCGTGCATCATGCGACCTCCGCTTCCGTGCCCCAAAAGTATTTTATCTTCCCTGTTTTTCATGAACGGTATTTATAATAGGTGGCACATGTTCCTTCCCCTGAAACCATGCAGGCACCCACCGGATCGGCTGGCGTGCATTTTTTGGCGAATAATCCGCAATCGACCGGTGTTTTCAATCCACGAAGGATTTGTCCGCAGATACAACCTTTGGGTTCGGTTGATTCAGGGACTTCTACCTGAAAATGTTTCTCCGCATCAAAAGCCGATAAATTTTCACGTATCCGGAGTCCGCTTTTGGGGATAGTTCCCAATCCGCGCCACTGATCATCGCGCAATTCAAATACATCGTCGAGAATTTGCTGAGCAATTTTGTTGCCATCATGTTGAACCACACGCTGATATTGAACTTCCACTTTCGGAGTTCCCGATTCAAGTTGTTCGGTCAACATCAGGACAGAATGCATCATATCCACCGGCTCAAAACCTGAAATGACAACTCCCAATCCACATTCTGAAGCAAGCGTATCATAAATCGCTGTGCCGGTAATGGCACTCACATGACCGGGAGCGATAAAACCATCAATCTTTACACCTTCATCCACCAATGCTTTCATCACCGGTGGCATGACCTTGTGAGCGCTCAGGACGAAGAAATTGGGAATATTTTCTTTTTGTGCCTGAAGAATGGCTGCTGCAGTAAGCGGAGCAGTGGTTTCAAAACCAATTCCGAGGAATACCACTCGTTTTTCAGGATTCTTTTTGGCAATTTCAAGGGCATCGAGTACCGAATAAATAATCCGGACATCGCTGCCGTTCGCCCGCTCTTTTTCAAGCGAGGTGCTTGAACCGGGAACACGGATCAAATCGCCGTAGGTTGTGATAATTACGCCCGGCAATTTGCTGTATGCCATGGCGGTATCGATAAAATGCTGGCTCGAAACGCAAACCGGGCAGCCCGGACCAGATATCAGTCTGATGTTGGAAGGAAGTAACGAATGAAGGCCAAACCGGTGAATGGCCATGGTATGTCCGCCGCAAACTTCCATCAATACAATTTCCTTCTTTGAAATTGACTTCAATTTTTCAGAGACTGAAAGAATCAGGTCCTTTTTTCGGTATTCATCGACGTATTTCATAGTTAGGCTGTTAGACTTTAGATTGTTAGGCAATTAGGCTATAGGCTTTTAGGCTGTAGGCTTTTAGGGTTTTCGTAAGGAACGGATTAAGGCTGCAAGGACTTTTTCAGTTTCGGTGAATTTTTGTTCACAATTCAGTATGTCCACCGCCGGGACATATCCTAATCGGACTGCAATTGTGTATTGATAATGTGACTCCTTTAATGACCCGTATGCTATTTCAAGAAATCTTAAGTATTCAGTTTGGCTCGAGCGTGCGCTACCTTCAACAATATTAGAGGCAACTGAAACTACTGCTCTCCTTATCTGAGATGTCAATCCATAAATTTCCTCCTTGGGAAAACATCTGGATATTTGATAGATTAATAAAACCAATTCATCGGCCAGTAAGAAAGCCCGAAGTTGACTATGATCTCTCATTTCCCTGATATTTTAAATTCCTAATAGCCTAATAGCCTACAGCCTACAGCCTAATAGCCTAAAAGGCTACGATTCTTCCTTAAACGGATTCAATTCATTCAGCAGCCGCATCGTTTCTTCAGCAAATTCGGCATCCACTTTTTCGATGGCAAAACCGGCATGAAGCATGATATAATCACCCGGAACAACATGATCAATCAGCAGCAGACTCGCGGTATATTCAACATCTTCAATGGTAACCCGGGCATTTGTCCCGTTCACACTGATCACTTTTGCAGGTATGGCTAAACACATTCGATTTCCCTCCTTTTAGATGCAACAGCCAATTGTCCGAGTGCGATTCCGCCATCGTTGCCTGGCACTGCTGCATGTGAAAATACTTCGAAATTATTTTTCTCCAGTAAACCGGTCGTTTTTTCCAACAGGTATTTATTCTGAAATACTCCTCCTGAAAGAACAACTTTCTCTATTCCTTCTCTTAGCCGGATGGCCTTGACTGTTTCAAATATAGCTAAAACAATTGTGTTATGGAACTTTGCTGAAATTGTTGAAATATCGGTTTCATTGCTGATATCCTGAACAATTCCGCGGATGGTTTCGTCGAACTGAACAGTCTGATCCAGGACAAACTGGTAGCTTTCAGTACAGTTGGGGTCAAGCATTGCCTCCAGCCGCATCGGACCTTCGGCCTGAAAAGTGGCTACCTGAACCAAATTCAGGAGAGAAGCCACGCAATCAAACAATCGCCCTGCTCCGGAACTTAGAGGACAATTGATTTTCTTTTCGATCATCTGAATGATCAGTTCGATTCTTTCCGGTTCGATTACCTTCAAAAGTGGCAGATCAAGTTTCAGAAAGTCATTGCCATAAACCTTGTAGAGATAGGAAACTGCCATCCTCCAGGGTTCTTCAGTGGCACCATCGCCTCCCGGCATAGGCAGATAATCAAAATGAGTAATCCGGACAAATTCATTCAGGTCACAAACCAGAAATTCACTTCCCCAGATGTTTCCATCCGTGCCGTAACCTGTTCCATCAAGCGCCACGCCAATTACTTTTTCGTCGAGCCGGTGTTCGGCCATGCACGAAGCAATATGGGCATGGTGATGCTGAACCTGAACAACGGGAAGATCGCCGAAATGCATTCCGGTTTTTGTGGAAATATAGGAAGGGTGCATGTCAACGGCCAGCAACGCAGGTTTTATCCGGAACAACTGTATGAATTGCGCAATGGTTTTTTCGTAAAACAAAGTTGTTTCCAATCCCTGCAAATCGCCGATATGCTGGCTAAGAAATGCCTTTTGGCCTTTACCAACGCAAAAGCAATTGGTCAGTTCAGCACCAAAAGCTACGATTCCTTCCGTATTCAGAGCGGTTCGAACCGGTGCCGGAACATAACCACGCGAACGCCGGAAAATCCGTTCCTTTTCGGCAATGATCCGCACCACCGAATCGTCGGTTCGGTTAAAAATATCGCGGTTATGCAAAACGACCGCATCGACCAAAGGAGAAAACTGATCCAGCGCCTTCTGATTATCAATGAGGATGGGTTCGCTGCTGAAATTTCCGCTGGTTAGCACGACTGCAGAAGTCTTTATATGGCGAAAAAGCAAATAATGAAACGGCATATACGGAAGCATAACTCCCAGCAGACTGAGTCCGGCATTTAATGAATAAGCTAATTCCGGAATGTTGGCTGTTTTTTTCTTTTCAAGCAATACAATCGGCCGTTGCCAGGAAACCAGCGAATGTTCTTCCTGCGCGTTCATTTCCGCATAAAGTTTCAGGCTTTCCAAATCGCGAAACATGACAGCAAATGGTTTTCCTTCGCGGTTTTTCAGATCGCGAAGTCGTTCAACAGCAGCCTCGTTGAAAGCGTCACAGGCAAGGTGCATCCCGCCAAGCCCTTTGATCATGACTAAACCACCGCTTTCGACACATTCTGAAATTTGGCCAACAATGAAATCTATTTGGTTGCTTATCCTTATTTGTTTCTCAAACAATTCATATTCAGGACCACAAACAGAGCAGGCAGTCGGCTGTGCATGAAATCGCCGGTCGGTAATGGTTTCGTATTCTTTCCGGCAATCAGGACACATCGAAAATGATTTCATGGTCGTTTTTGCCCGGTCGTATGGAAGGTCCTGAATAATGGTGAAGCGTGGGCCACAGTTGGTGCAGTTCACAAAAGCATAATCCAAACGCGTTCCATCTTGGTTCATATCCTGAAGACATTCAGCACAAACTGCAATGTCAGGACTGATTTCAGTAATCTCGTCTGAAATATTGTGGCTGTCAAGAATCCGGAATTCAGTAAAGGTTTTTGATGCTATTTCCAGAATCGAAATGTCTTCAATCATAGCGGCTGGTGGAGCATCATTCCGGAGTGACACAAGGAATTGATTGATGTTTTCTGGTTTTCCGTAGACTTCAATCCTGACATTTTCATTGGTATTTTGCACCCATCCGGCTAATTCGAATTTTTTGGCAATCCGGTAAACGAAAGGACGGAAACCGACGCCCTGCACCAGGCCAGTGACAATGATCTGAATTGATTTATTGAGCGAAATATCCTTCATCGCCATGAAGGTAAAAGAATAAATATAAATTCTTACATTGTCCTCATAAAACAATTTCCATGCTTACATTTCTTACCGGGTTTATTGCCAGTATGGCCCACGTCGTAACCGGACCAGATCATCTGGCAGCGGTGACTCCATTGGCTATCGATAGCCGCAAACATTCCTGGAAGATAGGTTTGGCATGGGGAACAGGGCACACCATCGGTATGCTACTCATCGGTGCACTTTTCATTCTTTTCAAAGAAGTCCTGCCAGTCGAAGCCATTTCGAAACATAGTGATACAGTGATCGGTTTTTTACTCATTGGCATCGGAAGTTGGGCTATTCTCCGAATTTATATTCGGCACCGGCACCGCAACAGGCCACATCCCCATTTCCACAACCAGCCGGTCTTTTATGCCCATACGCATAAACACACACACGAGACTGCACCGGTACTACCTCAAAATCATGGCCACGAACATCAACCCAATGGCACGGTTAGACAAAATACTTTTACTGCTTTGTCCATTGGAATTGTCCATGGATTTGCAGGATTCAGTCATTTGTTTGCGCTTCTGCCATCGCTGGCACTTCCAACGATAACTGCTTCAGTGGTGTACATTGTAGCATTTGCTTCAGGAACGATACTGACAATGATTATTTTTGCTTTCCTGCTTGGCCTTGTGGCGTTTCAGTCGGTCGTGAAAGACAAACAGGTATTCCTGAAATGGTTTACTCTTTGCGGTGCGGTACTCGCTATTGCCATCGGAATTCTTTGGATATTTCATCCGGTTTGATGTGGTCGTAGCTCCTGACAGTTATACAACTAATTTAAAGTATGACATTTAGCTTCCTTCCAATTTTCACTTTAACCGGGTTGTTTAAACCTATCTGAATCTAACTTGTTATTCAGCTACAAAAAAGGATCGATGCCTAAAGCCGAAGAATATAAAAGAAATCAGTTTGAACTCGTTGAAGTTTCAGTGACCGGAAACCATGAAATTGCTCCGGGTGTACATTTGATTTCGTGGAAACGGACACATGATTTTCGTCCGGGACAAGTTGTTAAAATAACCGCTGATCCGTCGATAACTCCAAGAATCTACAGTATTTGCAGTGGAAACGACGAATCCGAAATCAGGGTGCTTTTTAATGTCAAGGAAGATGGGTTGCTGACTCCCTGGCTGGCAAGTGCAATTCCCGGGACGAAAATCTGGACTTGTAAACCTTACGGAAGTTTTCAGGACGGAAAGAAATCAGCCTGGTGGATTGCCACTGGAACCGGAATAGCGCCGTTTTACAGCATGTTCCGTTCCGGAATTTCAGAAAATAAAATACTCATTCACGGCGCCCGGCAATTGAATCAGTTTTACTTTGAAGATGAACTGGAATGGGCCATGGGTAAGCGGTATATCCGCTGTTGCTCTCAGGAACAATCGTGCAATGTATATCCTGGCCGGGTAACCAAATACCTGGAAGAAATAAATGAACTGCCTGTCGATATTAACTATTATCTTTGCGGCAAGGCTTTGATGGTGGTAGAAGTACGAGATTTCCTGATTTCCAAAGGCGTTCCGTACCAAAACATTCTGGCTGAAATATACTTTTAAATACGCTATAACCACATAGTTCACATAGAAAAATTAATAACTATGTGTTCTATGTGGTTTAAAAATATACAGATGAAAGAAGCTCTCTTCGGAAAAACGCTCAATGAACTGACTGCTTTGGCAATTGAACTTGGATTACCAAAGTTTGCCGGCAAACAAATGGCTGAATGGCTTTATCAGAAAGACATTTCTACCATTGATGAAATGACCAACCTTTCGAAAAAAGCACGTGAGATTCTATCTGAGAAATACGAATTCGGATTAATCCATTCAACCAAGGTTCAGGAAAGCATCGACGGAACGAAGAAATACCTTTTCCCAACTGCACAGAATAAATTTATCGAGACTGCCATGATTCCGGATGAGGACCGCAAAACGGTTTGCGTGTCGTCACAGGTGGGCTGCAAAATGGGCTGTTTGTTCTGCATGACAGGCAAACAAGGTTTCCAGGGACAATTAACTGCCGGCGAAATCGTGAATCAAATCCGAAATATTCCGGAGTGGCACGAAGTAAGCAACATTGTGTACATGGGCATGGGCGAACCGTTCGACAATCTGGAGGAAGTATTGAAAAGCCTTGAAATCCTGACTTCCGAATGGGGTTTTGCCATGAGTCCGCGCCGGATCACCGTCTCAACCATCGGCATTGTGCCTGGGATGGTCACTTTCCTGAATCAGTCGGAAGCGCATCTGGCCGTAAGCATGCACACTCCGTTCGATGACGAGCGCCAAAAACTGATGCCGGTGCAGGTTGCCTATCCGCTGGCTGAAGTGATTCATGAAATTAAAAGCTGGGATTTTGGCCGTCAGCGCCGGGTTTCGTTCGAATACATCGTGTTTAAAGGACTGAATGATTCACCACGGCATGTTCAGGAATTGTGCAAAATTCTGAATGGTATTAAATGCCGGATTAACCTGATCCGTTTTCATCCGATTCCGGGAACTCCGCTTGAAGGAACCGATGAAAATACCCTTCAGAAATTCAAGGAAAAATTGAATGACAAAGGCATTTTAACGACCATCCGTGCCAGTCGAGGACAGGATATTTATGCAGCCTGCGGGTTGCTGTCAACGAAGGAGCTGTTGGCATAATGAGCGATGAAACCCATTTTTCAAAGTACATTCCTTTTAAAATATTCCACCAAATTTTGGGGCCGGTAGTTCGCATTATTCTTATACCTCTCTACCACCGAGGAATGCAGGGTTTCGTTTGTAATCCCCTTGTCTGGAAATATATGACGAATCGGACGATAGAATTTTGCCTTCAGTCTGTAATATCCGGTATATGATTGATGCATCGAAGCCAAAGGATTTGGATTTAGCGATAGATTGCCAAAATTCAGATGGCAACTCTCGGCCTTTTCATGCATCCACTTTAATGCTATATCCGATAAGCCCGTTTCTTTTTCAGGATAACCTCCACCTACATCAGAATGAATGCCTGCAAACCAAACCTGTTCCAGAACCTGACCTTTTGAACCCTCTTGCTGATGCCATAAGGTTGCTTCAAAATTCTTCCGGTTCTCATCAATAGCCAGGGCATGAAATGCATGACCAATTTTTGAAGATAATTCCGTATCGTGAAACTGATTCCGCTTAGTAAAAAACCCATTTAATACGAGTGGATTTCCCAAAGCGCCTACGGTATCCCAAACTCCGATAAATTTTATTTTGGTAGTTTCTTCCACTGCAAATGTCTTTCTGAAAAGAGTGGCTTCAACTGCCCGTGGCTGAAGATCCAGCTTTCGCGACCGGTAGATAGAATATGCCCTTTGTATCTGATCCAGGTGTTGAATCTTTAAGATTCCGGAATTCCGGATCAATCCGGATAAACTGCGCACAGTGAAAGCACCGCGGCTGAATCCGAACAGGAAAAGTTCATCACCCGGTTCGTAATTTTGAACGATAAAACGGTATGCCTGAAGTATATTTTCGGAGATGCCATAACCTGTTGCACCATCAAAAATTCGCTGGAACATATTTCCTTCGCTGCCTATTCCAGTGTCATAGTATAGCAATTGTAATTTTCCGTCATTTGAAGCAGGTAAAAGTGAATTGGCCATTTTTACCACATTGGTCTGGCAAAGTTTACCATCCTGAGTCTTATCCGGAGTATTCCAGGTTCCATCACAAAAAATCGCTATTCGTTTCATTTTCATTATTGTTTAGGTCAACTTCAAAAATACTAAAAAGATTTATCGTGTTTATTCTGATGCCCAAAATTTCGGCTGGCTCATGTTTTATTTAAATTGTGATGAAACGCGACAGCCTGATATTAAAAGCCTTTCGCAATTTCTTTACCGAACCAATCGCCAGCTTGCAGAAGTCAATGCCTTCAAAAACGAATTTTCCAACACTGGCTGACGCAAAACCTTCTCCGGCTTCATAGAATGTACCGTTTCCATCGTTAAAGCCAATTAGTAGCGGCGACATGGTTCCAACTTTCCAAACATCCTGAATAAACTGGGCAGCAGCTTCTTTATTAAAATCTTCCCAAAGTGTGTTGCCCCGGTCTATTTCATCCATCCAGTTGTAGGCATCATGCCTGCTCCAGTTCCGGCCATAAATGACCTGAGCTCCAAGTGCATCGCTGGTATATCTGGGACCAAGATTCTGATATTGCCAAACATGCGTACATTCATGAACCAATGTGTAAGGTTCTTTGGCTAAATTGGTTTGATTGGAATAGATGGTATTGCCTAAAGTAAATGCCCCATCATTGGTAATTCCGTAAAGTCCTGACCAACCTTCAATGATTCTTATCTTGTAAAGCGAAACAGAATGATGAAATACCTGCCTGAGCATTACTTTTTCCATTCGTGACAAAGGTCTCTCATTGTTCTGGCAGAAAATTATCCGCTGAATAAGAGATATGAGCATTCCTAAAATTACAATAATACCTCCGGCAATGCCGGAACCGATATCAATTAATCCTTTTAGGATGAGCGGCCAGTTCAGACAAAATATGCCGCCAATAATTCGTATTAATCCGCCTAAAGCACCCGAGACCACTCCAAACGTGGTTTTCAGGATTCCACCTGCCAGGTTGGTTGCTCCTGCGATGATCCCGCCCATCCAGGCTAAAACTCCTTTGAGCAAAGCACCAACATCTTGAATTCCGCTTATCCGGGTTCCAATCACATTAAACCCATCCTGTACAGCATTTCCGGTTGTTTCAAATCCATCGGCAACAAAATCGCCTAATGCATTAACGACCGTAGTTATGACTTCGGCAACAACATCGGCTGCTGAACTCACCGCATTTCCAATATCTTTTAGCCAACTCATATCTCATTTTTTTGTTTCCGTAACCCAACCCTTTGACTTGAATACGGTCCAAATTGCCATGGAGTGGCCATGTCCCAATTCGTAATTTTTATTAAGCCAGTTCACCAATTCGGTCGCTTTTAGTCCGGGGTTCAAAAGGCCTTCCTTTTCCAGTTGATTTTTAAAGTCTTCAGGAGCTTTACCTGTTTTGGCTTTGATGTTATCGATGTATGCTTGAAATGACATAATATGTTTTTTAAATCGAATTCCTGATTTCCAATTCTAAATCGATGAACGACTGTCGCCATTTGCCAACTTCATTTCTCGTGTCTTCCAGATTTTTCATCACGACGGCATAATCCGAATCAACTGAATCAGCGAGTTGTGCCAAATTCTGAAGCATCGTTCCGACTGACCTGGCTGCATTGGTTTCGCCACCGATATAATCAAACATTCGTTGATGAATAAGGTCAGGATTATTGAATGACAGATTCGTAAGAAGTCTGTATAACCCTTTTCGCTCCAGATTATCAGTTGCCAACCGCAAGGAGTTGCACAGTTGAAATTGACGGAATTTGTCTTCCCAACCACGGAAGTCGCCCAATTCGTAAATCATTCGTTTTGCATTGTGCCGGTCGCCAAATTTCAGTTCTGAAATGACACCTGTCAGGTGTTGCTTCAATAGGGTCAACGTCTCATCAATGAGTTCGGCCGTATCGGCAATTGCATCTCTCATTTCTCTTTTCTGATTTTCAGGAATTTGCATGGCTGTTTTTACGCCCGAAGCCATTTCTTTTAAAATCCCCAAAACTTCGCTGAATCCTTCAATTATTGCTGGCATATTTATGCGAATTTGTGATTGCTTTTAAAAATAGGTTTGCCAAACTTCACCGGCAAACAGTTTTCCAAATTTGGAAACAGAGCTGATCGACTCTTTGGAACTATCTGCATGAATGGCCTTCATAGTTCCCAATTGCATTATAAAATCGCCCATTGCAATTTTCAGGATTCCCTTACCTTTAACAGGACTTTGATCGTTTTCTCCATCGAAAACGGTAATATAAAGCGTGGTGGTATCGCTCCAGAGGTCAAAGCCTTTATCATCCTTGATTTCTTTAAAACCATAGAAGTAAAAGGTCGAACCTTCATAGGTATTCAGTTTCATTCCGTATTTCATCAGCTTGACTTTTCCTGCGGTGTCTTCATTTACAAAAAGGTTGAACACCCCGTCAGTGGCGGTTATCGGATACTTTGACAAGGCCGGACAATTCACCGTTCCGATCAATTCGGCTTTGTGGCTGCTGTCTGCATCAAAGGTTTCCACATTCTGTGACTGGATAGTCAGCGTGAAATCAAACGGAGAATTGTTCTTTTCTCCTTCGTCATATCCTTTTTTGAAGTCCGATTTTTCATCGAGTGAAATAAATCCGCGCATCGTTTCAGTGAAAGAAACTCCGGCTTCGTTCTCGGTCAACGGTGATTTCGCAACCGTACTAAAATCGTAGTTCAGCGTTTTCAGGTTGGCTTCGATAATGAGTTTGCAATTACGCTCGGCCAAAGCAGAAATAGTCAGAAGCGGATTCGTACCAAGTGGACGCGGAATAATTGCACCATCCATCACATATAAACCATCGTGCAAATCAGTTCCTGAAGTAGTGCTGTAAACCTGACCAACATGATTCGTCACACTGGTTGCGGCATCATCGCCCATCACGCAACCGCCCAAAGGATGAACCGTTACCATGTCATAATTCATCTGCTTATTCCACTCAGGATTAGGCAGATATGTTCCACCCAAAGCTTTGGTGGCCTCCTGAAGCTGACCATTTACTTTTTTGAAAATACTTTGCTTGCCCACATCAGGCCAGCTCAGTTCCAAGCGGTCATTTTCAAGAGACATCGAGCCATTACCATCATCGTGGGTCATTACCAGATAAACCTGGGTATTATTTATGGCGCCGTGATAGGGTCCTTTCAGCAAACTCACGCCTTCACGTTTTTTCTCGGCAACCCAATCCTGCCAGCCTCCGTCAGTATCCTTTCCCATTAATCTGGAAAGTGAGATAAATGCTGAAGTAAGCAATGGTGCAATTGGTGCGGGAATACTGCCTTCCTCGAGTGTCATCCCATCGTTGAGAATTTCGCGGTTACGCATATCGATGATTGAAGTAATACAGGGCCCAACAGGTTCCTTATCTGCGTCGGCAAAGTGTTTGCCCAAACCGATGCCATTTATTTTCACATCATTGTTATAGCCAAATCCAAGTACATCCCCGTTGCCTGTGAAATGTCTACCCAATGCGGCTGAACCAGTCAAGCCTTTGGCCTGAGAGCGCAATAGAATTTCTGTACTTCCCAGCGCACCGGCAGAAACGATCACATTATCAGCGGTAATGCAAAGTAAAGGTGCATCAAACTTTTCACGACCAAGATTGAAAAGCTCAAAGTAAACCAGCCATTTGTTGTCTTTTCGTTCAAGATATTGAACGCCAGTTTCGCAGAATATCTCGGCACCATGGTTAACCGCGTCGGGCAGGTAATTCATGATCAGCGTATTCTTTGCATGATGGTTGCAACCAGTAACACAATCGCCGCAGTTGTTGCACTTGTGTTGTTCCACTCCGACGTGATTCAATTGATTGTCGTATTCAAAATTCACATTGATGTCCAGGTATCTGAATTCTTCCTTCATGGCTGTAGCCGAAGTCTTCATGCCCTTTGTTTTAGCCAGTTCAGGAAACCCGGGATTTCCCTCAGGATAAGGTGACGGTTTCAGCATTTTCCGTGCTAATTCATAACCGTCTTTGAGCAATTGCATTTCGTTCCGAATAGCTGCCGGCCAACGCACATCTTCAAATACACGGGGTTCAGGCTCAATCGAAACATTGGCATTCACATTGGAAGTGCCTCCGAGTCCGCAGCCTTTAAAAACGGTCATTTCTTTACCCATGTAAAACTCGTACAAACCGGTTTTATTTCCAATTTGATTTTTATCCCTATTCACCTGCATCTCTTTGGCGGCATCGTCCAAATCCGAGGGATATTCGCCCGGGCGAAATTCCTTTCCCTTTTCAAGCAGGCATACCTGAATTCCGGCACGTGAAAGGCGCGATGCAGCAATGCTTCCGCCATAACCTGACCCGATGATGACAAATGGATAGTGCGACTTAATCGCGGTGATTGGTTTTGATAAGCGTTTCATTTTATGAGTTTTTAATGATTATTGGCGGTTCAATTAAATGACATTCAGGAATTTTTCCTTCAAATTTCAAGTTCTCTCCAGTTCCTGATTGCTTCCAACTGGTTGTTACCCGATCAACTCCAACTGGATAAATGGTCAATGCATCTTTGGTAATATGAATGCGCAGGAAGTTCTTAAAATGCTGATATCCCAGGGCCGAGAACCCTTCGTCCAAATGAACTTTCAAAATGTACACACTCAGCCAGAGATAAAATCCAAGAATAAATGAACCCGCTATTCCACTGCAAACTGCTGCTGATAGAGTAGTCAGAATTACCAGCGGCATTTCCTGCATTTCAGAAAATATGGGATGAAAAACTTTGGCAAAGAAGGCAATCCAAAACATGAAATTGAACCATTGAATGAGTCCATGAGGCAATCCCATGATCCAGTTTAATCGTTTGATGCGCTTGGTGTCGGCAAATACCATGCACCCGAAAATCAGCACAACACTGATTAGAATGAACAGCGGATTATGAATAAGAGTATTAAAAATAAAGGAAACAGTCTGGTTCACGCTTTCCTGAGCAGCCAGCTGCCCGACAAAAGTTCCACTGGAATTGTTATACGTCGTTCCTTGCAAAATCCAGGTCAAAATCAATTCAAGCAATGCCAGAAAAAACACGAATTGTCTGTTAAATAAAGGAAATGCGAGGATTTTCCATGAAAGTTTTCTGGAGTCTTTTTTGGAAGGAAATGCAGCTTTTAACTCAGGCTCATTTTTCATTTTGCTTTTCTGAAATGAAAAATTCACGTCGTCCAGCTTCGTCAGCTGATCAGGCAATAAATGGGTTGGATGAAGAAATGCCCCACCCCCGCCTGCTGTAATCAAATGATTGATATAGCCTTCTTTCTGCTCTTCGTAATGTGAGTAATGATGCAAATCGCCGGTAAGCGTTGCCACCAGTTTGAATTTCTTTCCAATGAGATCGTAGGCATCATCGGTGATATAAAGTTGCTCGAAATATTTCAGGCGCTTGAACGATTCATTGTCGTTGTACATTTGATAATAAACCCATGCCGGCTCGGCTGTGACCAGAATTACTTTGTCACCATCTTTCATTCTTTCTGTGGCAATGCGCTGAAAATAGTCCTTCTGCGGCTGATCAATATCCGAATCCAGTTGAACATCGGTTGCGAAAATCCAGTAATTATAAGGAAGTTCGATGGCAAAGTAGCTTCGTTCCTGCATCGTTTGCCAATTGCCAATCCTCCTTTTCTGGCAAAAAAGGCTGATGAAATTACCCAGTCCATCGTACCAGTCGTGATTGCCCGGAATGGCAAACATTTTAGGCCGGTCGTCGGGCGCCGTATTTTCATTGTAGGGGTTGGCTGTTCCAAACGGAATTTTAAAACGATTCTCATACTGATCCATTTCGGGAGTCGGATAAACCTGATCGCCGCCAAATAGGATGATTTTCCCGGGCTGAGTTACAACAGCTTCATTAAACCGATTCTCCCCGGGTGACCTACTTTGGTAATCGCTCTTTAAAGCAAGTTTCAGGTCTTGCTCCGAGACCAGTTTCGCAATCGAAAAAGTCGAATTGAATCCATCTCCTGTATCCGAAACATAGTCAATCCAGAGGTCTGTCTGATCATTGAAGTTAGCCGCACCGGTATCCGGTCTCACTGCGGCCTGAAGTTCACGTTTATCAGCAAAGTGCCCAAATTCTCCTGAAATCAGGGATCTCAATCCGGTAGCTATCAGTTGCCCTGCATCGTACCAATTGACCATTTTAGGCTTGTGGTATTTTTTGTCTGAGCTCATTGTCGGTTATTTTTTTGTGGCCTGAAAGGCCAATATATAATAGCCCAGGGCATCGCCCTGGGTTCTGTGAATACACATGAACCCGTCCGCGAGAACATTTTTTTCAAGGCAAAAACCTTCTTTCGGATGGAACAGAAAGGCATTTTTTTGTCGCGATATGTTGATTATCTCTTTCGTCCGAAATGAAAATCTCTCTTTTGCGACCATTTTGTCGCGGACGATTCTCTTTTCCGTTTTCAAACCCAGGGCGATGCCCTGGGCTAGATTATTCTGTCCTTTCAGGACAGGGAAATCGCTATTTCCCATAAACCACTTTTAAAATTCTGAATTTTTCTTTCCATTTTTCGAACCATCCATTGCTGCTCCCAACATGAATAAACGGAACATTTCTGATCCGAAATCCGACTTTTTGTTTCAGAATTCCGGAAATTGGTTTCACTAATTGATTGCTGCTGATGATGCAACGCGCCTTTTTAAATTCCATGCCCAGTAACAAATCAACCGGACTGATTAAGTCAAGCAAGCATTTCAGATGGAAAATCTGACCTTCATACACAAAATCACTTTCGAAGGTTAAAACGCGTTCAATCTGATCCAGAAATACCAGATTGTTATAGGTTGAAATCCGGTATTCGCCGGAATCAATCGAGATGGACGCATAGGCGCGCAACACCAATTCATTATCGATCAGCCTGAAATTAAAATTGATATTGAGGCAGAAATCAGCCGGGTTGAGTTTCCATTCCAGGCTTCCTGTAAACTGCGACCTGAAATTCAGCGAAGCTCCCGGTTCCTTCATCAGCGTTGCTTTATAATTAAGCGGTACACCATTTTCCGATCTTTGCTTGAGGTAACTTTTTGCATCGGCATAGCCCCGGTTGATCAGTTCATCCACATTGATTTTGTTGAACATTAAATCCGGATCCAGGGGCAAAGGAAATTCCGGCTTAATCACATGCAGCGCAGTTCGTTCTCCTTCCGGCTTTCCGCTGTTCAGCTTTTCCAGTTGTTCCAGTTCAAGCAACAATCCGCCATCAGCACTGATTTCAATCATATGTACATACTGAAGAAAACTGCCGTCTAAAAATTCGTGCGAGTTTCCGATGGCCCAAACCAGCCATATTTCCTTCGGGTTTCGTTTAATGGCTTCCGTGATATTGGCATCTTTAATCCAAACGGCATCGGTGTACCAATCGCCGTTAATTTTTAGAGCCGGCATGAATATGGGCAGCGACATACCCGCCACCAGATGCTGCAAAGTCACATTCCGGTTGGAAAAAACTTCAATGGTTTTCTTTGAAAAGTTGCACACATTGAAAGTGGCATCAATGGTGGCGTTGGCATTCATCGTGGGTACATCGATTCCCAAAGTAGGATAGACCTTGTTGATAATCCCATCCGCATTGCCAAAGGCTACAAATTTGCTTTTCGAAAAATAACTCCGGAAAGGAAGCAGCGACGTAAAATTCATCACATTTACTTTTCGCCACCGGGTGGCCATATCACGGGGTTCAATTTCGGAACTGAGCATAGCCGTATTAAAAATCCCTCCGGATGTTCCGTCAAAATGGCTGAAGCTCAAACCCTCCTCTTCCAAAGCGATGATAACACCTGCCTGATAGGAAAGCCGGGCTCCTCCTCCGGCAAGAATCAGTGAACGATGAATTCCGGTATTGTTTGAAATTATTTTCACTCCATCCGTGTTTTAGCAATTTTTATTTCTGACTTCAAACTCCTCAGGTAAACAAAAAACAGAATTCCGGAAACGAAATCAAAGGCAGCAACCATTCCGGCAACCGGAAGAAAAACCCCTTTCATAATTCCAACTGCCACAATGACAGATGCACCAAGCTTTTGAAGTGCCGACCAGAATATCACTACCTCGTTGTTATCTTCGTGGTATAAGGCATGAATCATCATTCCCCCAAACAGGAACATAAACATACCGATGGTAGCAAATAGTTGACGTGTATTTGTATCAATGGCTGCGCCCACGAATTTCAGCACAAATGCCGGTGCTACTAATTGCATCGCCCCTGAAAACAATGTGGTTACTGAAATCAATAGCAAAATCAGCCGCATGTATTTTTTCATGTTGATTTCTGGCTAAGTTTCATGGTATAAAATGTAAACATCGAGACCCAGGTGAGCACGCTAAAAAATACGCGCCAGTTATTCAGAACCATCCACCTCATCAACAAGGTCTTTAATTCTGCGTTGGTTTTTACTCCAGCGTATATGATATCGTTGATCGGAAATATAAAATATTTTGCCATTGCAGTGGAACCCATAACACCAATCAAGACCAGAATTGCAGGCCATTTCAACGAAGTTTTCCATTCAGAAATAATCGCGATGGTTGCAGTGATCATCATGATTGGAATTAAGATCACAAACAGTTTGGTTGCCAGTGTTGCCGGTATGCCAAAATTGTTTTGAATCGTATCAATGTTTAATCCTTCCCAGCTTGCATACCAGAAAAGGACCAAAGAGGTCATCAAGCCCATGTGCATGGATGATACAAAAAAGGTATAACCGTTATTGATCGTTAGCAGCGCATTTTTTAATTTCGAGTTCATAGTCGTTGTATTTTTAAATTTTATATTTTTCGTAATCGGTGATGGATGGAGCGGGCAGCCAATCTTCGTTTAGGCCCAAATTAATCACGCTTTCAAAGCCTTCAGGAGTAACCTGAGTTGGCTTATCTGCATAAGTCATGAACCAACATTCGAAATGATCATCCAAAATCCCATTGGTTTCAGGCATGTACATGGTGAAGAATGGTTTACTCTGAATCTGAAGATCCTTTAGAAATTTGGTGCGCGGATGGTCGCCAATAAACAAGCGGCCAGTAGCACTTTTTCCGAATTTAATCCCGGCTTTAGCCTTGAAATTAATGTACGACGCCATCAGCATATTCCGGAAATGGCTGTAATTAATCGAACCGATGCTGATTGGAAAAATAATTTTTCTGGGCCGGTCGATTTCGATCCGGAAGGCAAATTGCCCATCCAATTCGTACTGAGCGCTTACCAGGTTATCTGTCTCGATAAAGTCGAGGTTTGCCTTATGCTTGGGCATTCCCCAGATTCCTTTTCCGCCTTTAACCGATATTTCTGAACTTACCGGCAGGTCTAATATAAACTGACCCGTTTTATAGGTTTTCATCAGTATGACCGGAAGCAAGGCCGGCGCCGGTTTACTGCCTCTGGTTACTGCCAAAGCAATACTGTATTCAATGTACTTTCCGATGGTCGTGTGCCGGTAATCAATCACAGTGACCATAAAAACAGCCTTACCAGATACTTTGACCGGATGCAATTCATTTCCGGGCAACATCGTTTTTGCCTTTTCATAGTCACAAAAAAAGCCGGCCATCAGGGCAGGTGACTGGGTTGCGCTTACAGGCAGATGAAATGTTATCCCATCGACCATGGCATAACGGCCTTCATAATCTCTGATTCGTTTTGGTACTGACATAGTATTGAAAGTTGTTAATTAAGAGTTATTTAAAGTCACTTATTCATGCATTCAATTCATCAATCATCACCGGGAACACATCCTGATGTGCATTCTTGCCCAGGAAAATATCCAGGTGACTATAGGTATCGTACAGATACAACTTATGAAATCCGGGTTTTAGCCGGTTGAAATATTCGAAAGAATTCTCCTGACTTTCACTTCGGAAACATTTATTAAGCTTTCCGGCAAAAAATACAAACCGGGCGTCGGTTGCCGGATTTTCATTAGCGTAATGTTTCGTTCCGTCAACAGAAACTAATGAGCCATAATGAACTCCTTTCCGGATGTGTCTGAAAAAATGGATGGGTACCGGACCAAATTCATTCCGGATCCATTCCTTCGTTTCATCGGTGAGATTCTCCAGTTCCCATAATGCCGGAAACCCTGCACCATAAGTAAAACTTACGAATTTGCCAACCGTGGTATCCTTTTCGAAATGGGTGCCGAGTACCAAAGCTCTAAAAAGTTTTGAACGAAAATCAGGTGAATAATCGCCCCATCGCGGGTTGATGTAGTCGGTAATCAACCCAGCCATTTCAAGAATAACATCCAGTTTGACTTTCGACCAGGAAGGAACAACCGGATGAAGCGAAACCGCATTGCTCACAATCGTTGTCACCTGTGGCACCAATCCCTCAACTGCCGAAATCATAAAACTTGTAGAACCCTGGCAATGAATTATTGCCTTGCATTGGCTGGAACCACTTATCTCACAGACTTTTTGGATGGCTGCCGGATGGTCGTTTTTGGCTACCACATCCAAATCCCATTTATTTGCCGGAAACTCAGTACTTGCACGCCAGTTCTCAAGGAAAACATCATATCCGGCATCCGCAAGCATATCCAGCAAATTAACTTCATTGGGCGGATTGAAAATATTCGCACGAACCCCGGCTCCATGCACGAGCATAACCGGTCCGCGATGTTTTGAACGATCGTGTTTTAACCGCCAAATATTGCATTCAAAACCATCATAGGCTTTAAAAGGAATGGTATCAAATTTATGACCCGGCATCTCTCAGATTAGATTTGTTAAAAAAATGAGCTATCATCGATATCTCCAATTGTTTTTTCAGCATGAATTTTTTATATTCATATTTTAAGACCAATATATCTTTTATTTAATTCAGAAAGAAATATTTTAAGCTAAACTTGTTTTTTTTCTCTGTTATCCGAAGTTGGGGTTGCCACTGATCCACGCAATTTCATTAGTTTGTTCAAAAGGTCGAACCAGAATGGAGCGCCTAATGAAAGAGCCAATGCAGTAATAACCCAACCCAGAAGCGATTTTAAAATACAAAGAAAATAATGAGTGGTGCATTCATATGTTTCCCATTCAAGTCCGATTGCATGATGAACATTGCTGATATCATTTCTCGTTAAAGTTTCAGCCCTATTAATTAATGTGTCTCGTCGTGCCATTAAAAACTGGTATTTTGCCAGTTCTAAAGAATCATTTGCATTACTTCCGCTACCATAATTATTCTTCGATGAGCCGTTTTTTTCTTGCTCTGCAGCAGCTCTTTTGTATTCATTTTTCTGCATCATAAGGTCAGTATCCAAATTTGGGTGATCTTTTACAAAGGCATCGGCCTGCTGAACCAGTTGCTCCCTCAGTTTCGGATCTTTCTCCAATTTGTTCACCAGTTTTATCGTATCCACGTTAAATACAATCGCGATTGTCAAGCCGACGAAGAATAAAATAAATTGCGTATGCTTTTTATACCAGCCAGAAGCCCGATCCATTGTTTCATCGAACCAGGTCTCCAGATGCTTCCTGAATTTTACGACATCGCCTTCAGCATCAGCCCAAATCGATTTCAGGTAACTTAAAGTTTGCTCGTTGATATGTGCTTCACCCCAATTGGTCTTTTTTTCATCCAACGATTTCTGAATCAATGACTTGAAATCATCTCCCGGCCTCACATCCTTACCACGAAGTAAATCAACAATTACTTTCGAGAAAGTTTGCTTATTTATATAGGATGGCTTGCCATGATTGTTGCGCTCTGCCAGAAATTGAATCAGTGGATGTTTATAATATACGAATGAGGCAGAATTCAATTCACCGCCATTTCCGGATTTTTTAAACAAATACAAAACACTTTTAAACCTTGACGCGAACTTATTTTCATCCTCGAGCATCCGAAACACGGCACGCTCTAAGATCTTTGCCCTGAACCCAAAGTATGAGGCTATTATTTCCTGAATAATAGTCGCAAGCAGACTATAAAGCAGATAAATAAATACCAATCCGATGACAATATCTAACACAACTGAATTCAGCATATCAAATCGTTCATTTCTATTTCATACTCAGGTATATATCCGGGATTCACTATAAAAAACGTGCCTCTTCAAACCCCATTTATACTTAACGGTCAAGATGCCAAGTGAAACCAGAAAGATTGCACACGACATAAATTGTCCGGTCGAAAAATGACCAACCCATCCCCTGTTTTCATCTCCCCTGAAAAATTCGGTCATAAACCGCAAAACCGCATAACTCATCCAGAACAGAAAGAAAAGAACGCCGGGTTTAAAAAGATCTTTCTTCCATAGAAAGGTGAAGAGGGAAAACAAAATTATTCCTTTCAGCACGCAATAAAGCTGAACCGGATGAACCGGCAATGAAAGGATGTCACCAGAACTGATCAGTCCTTTATTCAAATGGTCGAAATAAGTATAACTGCCAACGGGATATTGCACCGACCAGGGCAGATTGCTCAATGTTCCGTAATCGCAGCCATTCAGAAAGCAGGCAAAACGACCAACCATCGGGCCAATTCCCAGAACCGATGCTATCACATCAAGGTATTTCCAAAGCGAAATCCTATGAAACGCACCATACGAAACAATTCCGACCATTCCTCCGAGGTAAACACCAAATGAAACGGTAGCGCCGTTTAGTTCCGTCAAGATTTCAGGATGTGAATAGGTGTAACTGAAGTTTTGAACCAGGTAAAAGATCCGTGATCCAAGCACTGCAGCAACCGATCCCCACAAGGCAATTCCTGCTGCATGATGGGTATCCAGACCCGTTGATTTGCACCGTTTCAGCAACACAACGATTCCCAATCCGAGCATGATGGCATACACCACGGCCGGATCAGGAATCAGATAACTGAATATATCGTTGTGAAACAAATGATTAAAGTACTCAATGAGTCTTGGACGCATAGTTCATTTCCAGTGTTATACTATTTTTGTTTTTCTTCTTCGGTACACAATTAATCCGAGCAATGGAAGAAGAGGAATCAATGCCATTTTAGATGAAGAGTTTGATGCTGAGGCAGTACACGAACAATCTTTTGTTCCGGTGCCATTGATTGCAGCCCTCCCGGCAGGAACATTGACCGCCAGAAAGTTATTTCCGGGCTGAATGGAACTGCGCAGGTTTCCCCCGGCACCATCGCGGGTCGTTACTTTGTAAAAAAGATCGGAACCGGCTTTCAAAGTATTCCAGTCGGCTACAGGCATTGCGTATGTTACCGTGCCTCCTGCTGCTGATACCACTCCACCAAGCCATGCACTGGTTATATGATTCATTGTAAATGCTTCATCATTCGCCACCTCAAACTGATACTCGGTGTTAAATGGCAGTGTTCCTCCGGTTACCACGTTACTTCCCGAAAAAGTATAGTCATCCCCGGTCCAAACAGTGAATACAGGACCTGCGGCACTGGCGCGGTTTAAGTACGAATGATCAATGTCGATAATGGCATCTTTGGGTGATAGGAATATGCCTGCACGTGCATAACCAGCCAGTAATTTATGAACCAGGCGCGATGACTTATAAAGAGGAGCCAGTTGCTTCAATAAATTGAGGTAAGAATCGTGAATGGATTTATCACTTCCGTCGAGAAGCACACCAACTCCGGCAGTAGTCATTGCCTTGATTGTATTCATATTAATACTGAGTGTTCCAAGATCGAAGGCATCATTCATTCCCTGGCGGGAACTCCATTGCGCCCATGACACGATTTGTCCGGCAGAGTGAACTTCGTTGGAAGCATCGGTTAAATTTTTATGCTCCGGAAATACATCCAGCGATTCGGATGCTCTCGGGCACCATCCGCTTTGTGTGGGGGCGGCACAATTGTGTCCCCACCAACCGGCAAAAACATTGGTGTTAAAATTGGTGCAGGCCCAAAAATCCGCCAGTCCTTCATTGATGGCACCCGTCATGGAACCGCCGCCAACCCCGTATTGCAGACCATTTAAACGATGTCCGAATTCATGGGCGATAACCGTGCCGTCGCATCCGGCATTAAAAACAGCGACACCTGCACCGGCCGGGTTACAGAGCGTCGATGCTGAAGTGGTTGCATCGCCGATGTGGAAAGCGGGAGGACAGCAAAATGAATTTCCTCCGACCTTATTAAATGTCACATTCACCTGACCAAAGTCCTGACTTCCCAAAAGCATATAGGTTTTTCTTTCATTAAAGATATGAGCGTAAATATTCACCTGCTGAAAGAGTCCGTTATAACCGGTCTGGCTGGTTCTTTCAATAGTGGTTCCGTTTATGGGTGAAATATTAAAATTTGCTGTACCTGAACCATCGTCGGGTATGGTAACAATTCCTGAAGTGCCGTCAGTTCCGACATTGGTCAGGGTAACTACTCCGGTATTTTTCAAAGTATAAACACCATTTGATGAGGCATCGACATCAAATGTCATTTCCCTGGTAGGCGAATTGGGATCTGGATAGAATGCCAATCCTTTCGCGTTGTCAAAAAAGAACAATGGGAACAACTGAAGTACTTTTCCAGAATCAGCGTCAATCCAAACCTGGTAGTCACCTTCAGCAGTGATTTCAGTTTTCCATACGTATTTAAAGCCTTCACCATAAGGAAGCAAGACTATTTCACCGACGTTTTTTGGTCTTATCTCATCAATTTTATTTTCCGATCTGATCTGTGCAATGGCTTTTGCAGAAGCTTCTTTCAACGACAGCGTTTTGCCGTTCGTTGGTTTTACCGTGTTGTAAAACTTTCCCTGAAGGGAAACAATTTCATTCTCATTTCGGTTGGTAATACTGACCGATGTATTGTCAATGATCACATCATCAAAGTATTGGTCGAAACGGTATATGGAAACAGTAACATTAGACTGCCGCTTTAACTCGTTACCCAATTCATTCAGCATGTTATCAGAGGATGTGCTGACATTGAGCATTTCTTTCTGAATTCTTCCTTTGGTGGTTTCCTTACCAATTCGGATCTGTTCGTCAATGTAACCACCATCCGACTTTGCCGTGGTTGCCTCGATGTTTAACCGCATTTCCTTATCCAGGTGTAACGGGCTTTTCAGCGATTCGAGGAAGGTTGAAATCAGTTTCTTCGCATCATCCTGAGATTTCACATATTGCCCGTTGACATTAATCTGGAAATTTTCTCCTTCGTAAGTTGGCAGTTGACCTCCGGCATTTTTAAAAGGCACCTGTTCCAAACGGTATTCAACCGGAGGTCTTCGTTCTTCAGGAACAAAAACCTGTTTGATTTTGTAACTCGATTCAACACCTGGCCCATTGGGTTGGGAATATGCCGCTGAACCTGCAATTACCATCAATAAAACCATGGCGGTAATTATTTTCAAAATAGGATTGTGTTTCATAGTTGTTGAAGTTTTGATTCTTTTATGTTTTTTGATACCAAAAATTAAGCAAACTGGCATGGTTTTCAGAAAGTCACTTGCAAAATCAAAGTTCTGCAGTGTTTGTCCTTTCCGCAGGAATCATCAAATCCCGTTCAGCCATCAGGGCAAAAGAGTCGGTATAGTCAACTTTTAATTTTTCGCCTTTGAATCTGAACTGATATGATTTTCCTGAAACTGCACCAATAAAAGTTCTTGAATATTTACCTGTATATTCAAATACCCGGTCAGGTTTATCTTCCGATAAAGGGTCCAAAACATTTTCAATTTTCTCCTGATGATTAGAAGAATTTACTTCATTCATATATTCTTTTCTTTTGTTTCCGCAGCAGTTCATTCTGTGTGTTATTTGTCGGTTAACTTAAAAAGCAGGCATGCAGTGCCTGAAAGTGCAAGCCATACGATAATTCCCTGAATCCATTCGTGGCAAAGAAAAATGGCGAATGGCACAGCTATCCATACACTGAGGCAATAAAAGCAATCGAGCAGGTTTCCGAAGAAACCTTGCCCGAATAGCTTTCTGAACTTGATCACTGCATCAAATGGACCATCTTCCTGTGACAACAAATGCGTAATTCTCCAAATCGCAAGTGAACAGATACCAAATGATGCAATGTCGATGGTAATCATGGGTTTAGTCGTTCCATCATAATTTGGCCGTATCCCTGATAAGTGCCTGAAAGTCCACCATTATACCCGTTCGTTACCCGCTGGTTTGCTGTTAACGAGAACGAATAAACCGTAAAGTATTCTCCGGTCTTAATCCATCCGTCGCCGATTGCCAGAGGCTGTATCTGAACATTGACCATTCCGGCTGTACTGTAATCATCAATAGTTCCCTTGTATCCGGGGCACACAAAGTGGGTATTGACAGGGTTGCTTCCTCCGGGAAAGGTATGTCCGCCGGTGAGCGTGAAATTACCTTCGATGTTCGCGTTCAAGTCAATGGCTGTTCCAGGGCATCTTCCCATTGACAACACATAATTGTCAACGAATCCTTCGGGGTCGTTGGCTTCGAACGAAAACACGATCGGAGTTTTCATCTGTAAATCAGTGAGGCGATATAAACCGCAGCCCGCATCAACAATTAATGGGTCGTTCAGTGTTGGGGCTGTCATCTGGAAATTGAGCCCGTTATTATGAATGAAAAGTGCAATTAAATCGGTAACACCCGGAACATGCTGACCCAAAGAGTCGTATCCATCCACCCTGACAAAAAACCTTCCGGGAGTTCTTACGCCTGCGACAACATCATAAAGCGCTGTGTTTAATTGCATATAACGATCGAAATTGGAAAACTCCCAATCAATTCCATCGGCAAATATTTCGCGCTGAATGTTGGTATATGCCGGAACTGTTCCGTTTAAAGCGCCTCCCACATTAGGATAAAAAGGACCAACATCATCGCCAATGTAATTGGGCAGATTTCGTTTGGAGAATTTCGGATGCTTGTAATTCTGGCTCACATAACCCGATCCGGAAGTTCCTTCGCGCCATATTTGGATGGTGTACCATTTCACCTTGTTATCGGCTGCACTTTTTATTGCATTGTACATGCATCCCCTCATGTCAATGGTTCCGCCCCAGGCAGAACATTCGACATTGAATCCGGCAAGTGGGCTGTTAACCGAAATAATCCCAGTCGATTCGAGGTAATTTGAATTGCCATGACGGGTCAAATTTGGAGATAAGGTGGATGCGAAGGTATTTTGATTTCCACCGATGAAAATATTCCCGAGGCTCCCGATCAAATTTCCGTTAAAGCAGGCCGATGAAACATGGATGGTTGATTCGGGCAGACACATATCTATTCGTTTCAGATTCGGGATGTTGTAATAAGGCGCACTTTCGTACCTGACCTGAAAAGGCGAATAGTCAACAATTTTCACAATTACATCAGGATACATTACAACATTGACATCTTCGCCCGGAGCAATGTCTGACGAATCTTCCAATCCTGGAAAAGTCATGTCGAAACTGAAGCGGAAAATATAATTCCCGTTCATATCGGTAATTGTATCGCCCAGCAAACGCCGGTTTCCTGTTCCAGTGTATGCGCCACCGGCTAATTCAGCTGCGCTCCGGTCATATTCCTCGAATGTTAAAGTCAAATTAGAACCTGAATTGGTACGACAGCGTGAATACAAATCGCCAATATTTTTTGCCAGCTGTATTTTGTCTGAAGACAAAGCCATTGCCTGTGTTGCCAGATTTACCTGAGAAGAACGAACCAAATCAAAATTTGAAGCCGCAAAACTGGAATTCATTTCATTGGCTACTTTCGATGTGCTTTTCTTGTTGTCAGCAACAACAGCCTTGCGCGTATACTGCAGCGATGATTTAGCCTGTGTGGCTTCCTGGCTCAAATCGAAAACCATCGGTTTAAAATAAGGTTCCGGGTCGGGTGGATTTGGATTTACTTTAATTGGTGGAATTCGTTCGGGATAATACTTTTCAATATAATCGAGAATAAAAGGGTTTTTTAAAGCTTTTATCAGGCCCGGATAAGTATCGATCACAAACGGAAATCTGCGGCAAGGGTTGAATATACAAGCTCCGCTGTAAAGCGTAACATTTCCGTAAATGATAAAATCGTTGATATTGGCGTACGTTGAGCAAGTCAGGATCAGGTCATTGAAATCGGTATCGCTACCGCCACCATCATCCGACAAAATGTCAAATTCATAAAAGCTGCCGGTTTGATGTGGAAATTTCAGCTGGGTTTGTGAAGTTCGCCAACCTGTACCGGGATCGTTCTGGATAGCAATTGACCATTGATTGCCAGTAACATAAACAAATGTACCCGGCACTCCGGAATGTATTCCATTACCTGAAGCGGCTCCCTGGACAATAAAACGCTGGGGAAAAGCCGCACTTTTTGATTTTACGGTAACGGCCCAATTACCTTGCATGGAAATTATCATATATTTTCTGTTTATTTCGCCTACTCTTTACTCCGGATTTTCGGCTGTTTCCGATTATTCTACTATCAAATCATTTTTCAAACATTAGTCACGTTGGGTGCTACCGGGCAGCATCGGTATTCCTGTGACTTTTCGAGCAGTTCAATTTGTTTTTCAAGCAAATCGTTCTGTAACTTGTGATACCGCTCTCTTTCAGGTTCGCAGGTATTGCATTCGTCTAAGCAGCCTTTTACCTGAATGCCTGCAGTTGGCAAAGAGAACTCCATTTCAAAATCGAATTTCTTTTTTAACGCTTTTGATACCTCACCATTTTCATCAAGGATGCCCGTTGTTATGAGTTCTAAACGCAACTCTTTCAGGATTTCCTGATACATGGCTGGTGTGATTACAGGTTGAGTTCTTGTTAAATTACTTAGGTTCGATGGAAAAGAAATTATTTCATCAATGCTCACCAATTCATACTTTAATTCCTGTTTCTTATTCAGGCGATAAAAGATATATGACAAGGCATGGCAATTATTCTCATTGCTGAACTCACGAGATGACGATTCAAAATGATCTTCTGATTGTCCTTCTGCATGTGTCCGGGTAGCTACATTACCAATCGAGATGGAATGAGCCTGATGAGTGGCATTGACTGCCTGGGTTGCCGATGCATGCATATTGGAGCTTTGCCTGTTCAGGTAATCCAGCGTGGAAGTGCTGTTGTGATTAGTCGCCGAGGAGGTGCTGCCGTGTACTCCCGGATCAAAGGGATTCAGGCTGATGCCGCCGCCTGCCGATCCATTAAAATCCCAGTGTGTTTTATCTGTTTCAACAGAGTGCCCGGACTGGGAATTTTCCAGGTCGCTGTAATACGATTGGGTTGCTTTCATGAAATACTGCTCTTCCGACATCTGCTCGCTTCGATAGCTAAGCTGTGTTGAACTGTCATAAGTAAATGAGGTCCTTCTGTCGGAAGTGAATAATTTTACCTTTTCGCCCGGAAGCAAAGTGATTGTATATGCAGGATCGCCCAATGCAAGACCCTTTGTACAGCGTGAAAGTCTGAAGCCCAACACAAGTTGTACGATCAACCTTGTATCTTTCCTGTAAACAAAAGGATAATTTAAAGTGCGTGTAAAAAAGAAAACATCGCAGTTGTTGTCCTTTATCAATTCCGGACAACAAGGAATTGTTGACAATTGATTTTTGTCTGACATGGTATTGAATTTTTATTTGCCTACTCTTCAGCGGATTTTCGGTAACTCCGTTTATTAAAAAATTCTAATAAAAGCGACTGTTTTTGTCGTTCGGTAGTATTCAGGTTTTAATTTTCAAGGCTTGAAATTCCCGCTATCTACCCACTCATTTTTGAGCAGCGACCACCAGTCGTCAGCCAGACCTTTCAAAACATATTCGTATGGAAGCCAGCCATAGCCATTTTCACCCCAGCTGGTGCCCCATGAATTTCGGATAAGAAAAGCACCGGTAGTCTCGATTCCACCTGGACTGGTATTTTTAATTTTCATGTTATCGTCGTAACCTGCTACAACAATGGCATGTCCACCTTCAATTTTATCACCTTTGGTTGGATACGGGATTTTGCCAACTGTTTGATTTGCCTGGCTTACAGAACTGTAAACCGTAAATCCGAACATGGAAGGAAGTCCTGCAGCAAGATTTGATTTGATCCGGGTCAGCAGTTCGTCATGCTTTGTTCCCGGAGGATCGAGCCGGTAATAACTTATTGGCTGATAGTTTTGTGCAAAAGCATAGCAAAACGCAGTGGGTTCCTGATCAAATTTAGTCACATCATAAGGCCAGTAATCTTCCGGAGGAACGCCAAAAAGCACCAATGCTCCCATGGTACTTCGCAGGAAAGCCCCGGTATCGCCTGTTTCCTTCATCAGGTTGCGGGTTGCTTTATAGAGGAACAGCCGCGAAGCATCAATGTGTTTTCCGAAAGCCCTTCGTTCAAAATATTCAACCAATCCAACCCCGGCATTCGCCGTACATGAACCAAGCTGCCCCTGATCTTCAATAGGTGAAAACCAGTTGACAAGAGAAACCGTCTTCGGTAATGTTATTTTGGCTGCTTTTTGCACTCCTGCTTTCGACAGCATTTTCTTTACTGAATCCTGACCCAATCCCTTCATCCGGTCAGATACATTGTCGTGATCAATGGTTAGGTCCCTGAAGTCAGGATAATCGGGCAACCACCCCATCATTCGTTTTCTGCGAAAAATTGATTCCATAATTAGCTCTTTTTTAGATTTATATTTTTTCTTTTATAATGATATCTCCTTAAACCGGAAGTATTCAGTGCAATACGCCAGCTAATTGATAATCAACCAAATTTACAACCATTAAATCCTTCGGGTCAATAGCACGAAAGTGTCATTTTCGGGGTAGCGATATCATGTTTTGAAAAATATCTCCAATTCATATCCAAAAGATCTTTTTTTCTTTAAAACATGGGTTACTTTTCTGCATTTACCGGAATCAATAACTATAAGGTATGTTCAATGCATTTTTAGAAATTTTCACCAACTCCACAAAACTTCATCCCATGAAAAGTGAAAATAATACACTGAATTTTCTGCAGAAGAACAACTTTGCAGTCAAAAGAATGGCGGAGCCCAGGAAGTCTAATACCACTTTGACAACCTTGGGTTCTGAGGTGGAAGAAACGAAGCCATTGTTCTATTTCGGCTGTTGTTTAGTCGATCATTCTGGAAAGCAGTTTGCCTGCATTCACGAGCACTGCCACAAGTGTTATAAAAATGACCTGTTGAATGAAACCCTTGATTTTCATGCACTTCAATTCCATCCTGAAGATCGAAAACTATGGGAAGATAAAGTCTTTCCTGATATTCTCAGGTTTATTAATCCTATCGCTCCCAATGAGATTCCCGATTACCGCTTATCTTTTAATCACCGGTTTATTCAGAAAAACGAAACGATTTCTGAGTTTTTACTCGAAGGAACTTTTGCCCATTCAAAAACTTCCAGTGACCCTGTAATTAATCTGAAAGTGTTTACCGAAATCGGTGATATTAAAATGGATGAATCCATCAACCTTACCATCTATCGGTATGTCAAACACATTGGATATCAGAAGGTATTCTCCAAAGTATATACGAAAAAACGTGATTCATTCTTATCTTCGCGTGAACTCGAAATTATTAAGCTTTGTCATGAAGGGCAGAGCAGTAAGATGATTGCCGACCAACTGAACCTAAGCATCCATACCATTAAAAACCACAAACGTAACTGTATGGAAAAAACAATGACCCACAATATTTCCGAACTCATTCATCATTGCCTGGTTTATCGCTGGCTGTAGGATTTCCATTTGTCTTCCGAAATAGAAAATATCCGCTACTTTTGCCTTCCAAAAGACAAAACCAATGAAACATATACTTTTTGTGTGTCTGGGGAATATCTGCCGAAGTCCCAGCGCCGAAGCCGTCTTCAATGCAATGATCGCAAATGAAGGTCTCGGAAATGAATTGATTTGTGATTCAGCAGGAACTATTGCTTATCATGCCGGTGAACCCGCTGACTACCGAATGAAGCAATATGCAAAAAAAAGAGGATATCTTTTGACCAGCATTTCGAGGCCGGTGGATCCAAAAACAGATTTCGACCGATTCAATTTCCTTATCGGGATGGACAAGCAAAATGTGACTGACCTGAAACTGATGGCAAGGAATGAAGATGACAAAAAGCGAATTTTTCTAATGACTGATTTCTGTTCCGATGCGAAACACGATGGGGTGCCTGATCCATACTATGGCGGTGCTGCCGGATTTGAATTGGTTCTGGATATTCTGGAAGATGCCTGCGAAGGACTGATCCGGAAAGTTCGGGAAAGATAAGAGTATTCGGCGACCAGTTGGAGTAGTCTGGAATATTCAGTCATTCATGGTCATTTGCTTCGCGTCATTAAAAGTCATTTTGTCACAAGCTCCTTGATTTTGAGATGAATGACAATAAATGACTCAATGACTATTGAATGACCATTCTCTTAAAGCTGATCGCAAATCTGAAGCAGGGTGTGGTATAAAAATGGCGGATTATAATTTAAATCGGCTTTTCCAAAACGCACGATAATGACATTTTTTTCAGGATAAACGTAAATGAATTGTCCATATAGTCCAATGGCAAAGAAGCTTCCATATTTTTTCGGGCCGATTCCCCAATTATAATGGTAAGTAAGCCGTTGTCCGTTATCTTTCGATGAATGAATGGTTTGGTCGATCCATGATTCAGGAATGATTTGTTTTCCATTCCAGTTTCCACGCTTCATATACAGGCGGCCAAACTTGGCAAAGTCAACCGTGCGGGCATTCAGGCAACAAAATGCCTTTTCTGTTCCGTCAGCACCATTATTACTCAAACTCCACGAAGCCGGGTATTCCATTTCAAGCGGTATCCAGATTTTCTCCTCCAGGTATTTCGATACGCTCATACCCGTGGCACGTTTAAGAATAGTAGCAAGCAATTGCGTATTGATGTTACTGTATTCGAACTTTTCGCCGGGTATGTAATACGGACGAATATTAAAAATATCCTGTGAAAGGTTTTTACCCCAGTAAAATTCCTGAACCCCACCGACATGATTTTCATTCTCTTTGTAATGAATTCCTGAAGTGTGGTCGAGCAAATGATCGATCGTAACCGAATCAAATCCCTGATTTTGAAGCTCCGGAAAATATTCTGTGATTTTTGTTTCTGTGCTTGAAATTTTGCCTTCAGCTATTGCTATTCCAACTAATCCGGAGATAAATGACTTGGCTACCGAAAAAGAGCTGACAATACTTGTGTCAGATCGTGATTGATCGTAATATTCGTGTAAAATGGTGTCGTTCCGGATAATCATGAACGACAAGGTTTTATAGTCTTTGAGAAACTTGTCAAGTGGCTCATCGGTTGCATCCATCTTTCGGCTGTCTACCTCAATGGTCACTCCTAAATTCAAATCGTGTACAGGTTTGTAGAAATGGAAAGTATTGATTCCTGTTTCAATTTTTCGGTTTGCAAACAATTTGTAGTCATCCGATTCAGGCACACCTATCTTACTGATTTTTGAAAAACCTCCACAACCGGCCAACAGAATCAAATAGACAATCAGACCATAAATCTGGCAATACTTTATCATTGATCGTTTTTTGTCAAATTATTTTCAGCTTGAAGAGATGATCAGCTACCAATCGCAATATCAAGAATGCGTTCAACGTGAATTTTGGCGGTATTGATCAGTTCGATGTCTTCCATGTCGCTTGATTTCAGAATCAGCGGCAATTCGGTTCCTCCAAGAATCAGGCTGTCAATCTGGCCTTCAACATACATTCTTTTGGCAATGGACAGCAAACGTTCCTTTGTTTCCTGAAGAAAACGTCCCCTAACCAGTTCTTCCATATAAATTTTATGGATGTATTTTCGCTCATCTGGCATAGGAGTAATAATTTCCATTCCTGAAGCGTCGAATCCATCCTGAAAAAAATCTCCTTCCATGGTTGGAAGTGTGCCAAATAAACCGAGCCGGCTGTGACCTTTTGACTGAGCATAGCCAATAGTAGAATCTACAATACTTACCATTTTGGTTTTTACTCGCTTAACCAAAGGTTCATAAACCAGATGCGGAGTATTTGAAGCCATAAATATCACTTTGGCTCCGGCTTTCTCCAGCACAAATATTTCTTCTGATAAAAAATCGACCAACTCTTCCAAATGATCATTTGTTATCAGGTTCATCATGTGAGTCATGTTGATGCTGTTGATGATGATCGATGGGTATTCGCGAAGTCCGGTACGCTCCTGAAAACGGGAAATAATCCTGTTATAATAATCGACTGTTGAGGCCGGGGCAATTCCACCTATCATCCCGATGGTTTTGTAATGTTTTGTCATACGTCAAACGGTATTTTTAGAACATGAATGAAATATCTATGATCTGTTAAATTTTTCGTTACTTCCCAACTCTTCCTTCCTTCCTTCGACAGGTAACTTATCCTCCTGATCGTTTAACCCGGTAATTTTCACCTTTTAGAATTTCAATTACCTTATTACAAAAATCTCCCTGAATGAGGATTTCGCCGTCTTTCGCAGAACCACCCACACCGCATTTGGTTTTTAAAAGTTTAGCGAGAACTTTTAAATCTACGTCTTTGCCAACAAAACCGGTAATCAGGGTTGCTTTTTTTCCATTCCGCTGCTTTTTATCCAATTGAACCCGTAAATCCTGCTTGCCCGGATCTAAGGTTTCCGACTCCGGATCAATATCTTTATTATATTGAAAATCAGGATTTGTAGAGTAAACCGTCCCTAATCTTTCCTTCCAGTCGTTGGCCATCCTTTTCTAAATTTCGACCAAAGATAGCAGATTTTAAAGTTGAATATTTTATTACTTCAAAACTTCTTCCAGAATATTTCCTATGCAGTGATCGGGAATAGGCATGTGAAGAATTTCCATGATCGTGGGAACCATATCCTGACCATAAGTTTTGCCAAGTATTTGCTTGTGGATTACAGAGTTGCCATGAAGGATCAACGGTATGTTGGAATTATCGTTGTATATGGTACGCTGGTATTTGTAAACCGGTTGCCAGCCATCCTCGAGTTGGTAAAGTACATCGCCCGACCGTTTAAAATTGTAGGAATTGGCAATTACCGCAAGTTGCCCTTTGGCATAATCGCCCTGAGCAAAGGATGAGGATGGCAAGGCAATTTTTACACCTTCAAATTGATTGATGAAATTAGCCGTTTTGGTTTGGATGTCTGCCAGTGAAATATTCTTCTTTTCAAGCAAATCATAGTTGAAATAGAGTTGCTGATCAATGACTTCCTCAATGTAGTCGCCTTGTCCGTAGGTTATGTTCAGGTATGATTTTAACAGCGCAATGGCACTTTCTGGTGAGAATGTTCCGCCAGGCATTTTAAATTCTTCTTTCAAGTAGTCAACCGGATACATCGAGGAACAACTTGAAGTTAAAACAACCAGTGAATTCCCTTTTCCAACCGCTTTGTCAAGATAGTCAAGAATCAAGGCAATATCCTGATCGAGCCGGAGATAGGTGTCTTCCATTTCGACGGAGGCAGGTCCAAAGGAATTGTTCTCATAGTCCATCGATGCAAATGTAACAGCCAGAAAATCCGGAAATTCATCCTTTCCAAGCTTCTCCGCAATCATCAGGTTGATTGCAAAATCTTTCACGATTGTGTTCCCAAAAGGCGTGGTTTTCAGGAACTTGTAACTACCTGCATTTTCCTTGATTTTCTTCAGGTTATATGGGAAAGTATTCCATTTGTCGTAATAGCCTTTCTCTAAGATATAGTCATCGCCCAGGCTTTCCTCGTAGCTCGAAACAGGTAAAAGGGTGGTCCACTCGCGTTGAGTATAGGTTTTCGCGAAGCTTTTTTCATTGAATTGACGAACCCATTCCGGAAATGTATCCACATAATAAGAACTTGAGATCATATTTCCGTTTTGAGTATCAAACCAATATGCTCCATCAGCAGCATGACCGGCTGAAAGCACAGCGCTCACATCGTTCATTGCCACACTGTAAACCTTTGATTTATTGCGTGAATCAATTTTCATGAGGTCACCGATCGTTGGACACAGAAGTTTGCCGGCAGACCGTTCTCCTTCCTTCGAGTCGCTCCCAACCGTAATAAAATAGTTGTCTTCAATGCAATTTACTTCTTTCTTTTTTAGACGGTCGTACCAGCTATCATTAATAATGCCATGCGTTGCAGGGTCAACACCAGTAAAAAGAGTTGCGGTTCCCGTCGAAACTTTCTGAATGTGCAAATCGAGCTGGGCATTGTTACAAACGGCTCCTTCATTAACCAACCGCTTAAAACCTCCGGCCTGAAACTTGTTCCAGTAACGGGTGATGTAATCCGTCCGCATCTGATCAACAGATAATACAAGCACTAAACGGGGAATATTGGAATCGGTAGTTTTAATGTTTTGTGCTGCAAGGAAGTTTCCGAAGAAAAACATCAGGATCACAACCAGACAGAGAATATTTCGTTTTGTCATAGGGGACTAATTTTGAATGGCAAAAGTATAAAAACAAAAACTCATCGCCAATTGCCATAAATTAACGAAAAATGCAGGAGAAAAATTATTTAGGTTGACTTCTGGAAGGATTAAAGTATTTCCTTTTAGAAGTGACAGGAATTCTAAACCGAACTTATGAACCCTCACTTAAAAGGCTGCTTAAATTGAAAAAAACAATTTTTGAGGGTTTTTGACAACGAGTTTGTCCGTTAAGCATCATTATTTTGAACAATCTGTCATTTTAAGTGCTGATTTTCAGCAAAAAAGGCCACTTTTCAAATTCGCAACCGGAATCGACGTCCGAAAAACTGACGAAAGTCAACCAATGTTATTAAACATTCAAATGCACAGAGCTATCTGTCTGTTATTCTGACAACTACATTTGTATTCGTTTTTTTCAAATTGGAATTTACATCTTCCGAATGTCATAACTTTGAACATCATTAAATATTTTAAACGATGAAAGCAGACATAAGTGAATTTTTGGAAGCCCTGAAGGTAAGAACACCGGGCGAACGCGAGTTCCATCAGGCAGTTCAGGAAGTAATAGAATCTATCTGGGATGTTTACCAGAAAAACCCGAGATATCAGAAGGCCAAAATATTGGAACGAATTGTAGAGCCGGAACGCACCATTATTTTCCGTGTACCATGGATCGACGATCGGGGCGAAGTGCAGGTAAATCGTGGCTACCGTGTGGAATTCAATTCAGCCATCGGGCCATACAAAGGTGGTTTGCGATTTCACCCGACGGTAACTTTAAGTGTCCTGAAATTTCTGGGATTCGAACAAACGTTTAAAAATAGCCTGACGACTCTGCCAATGGGCGGCGGTAAAGGCGGTTCAGACTTTAATCCGAAAGGCAAGTCTGATAACGAAATTATGCGTTTTTGCCAATCATTCATGTCAGAACTTTACCGGCACATTGGTCCAAATACCGACGTCCCTGCAGGCGATATTGGTGTTGGTGGCCGCGAAATTGGCTTCTTGTTTGGACAGTATAAAAGACTCAAGAATGAGTTTACCGGTGTTTTAACCGGGAAAGGACTTGGCTGGGGCGGAAGTTTGATCCGTCCGGAAGCAACAGGTTTTGGAGCGGTTTATTTTGTACAGCACATCCTCAGCAATCTGGGGAAAGATATCGTAGGTAAAACATTCAGTGTTTCTGGTTTTGGGAATGTGGCCTGGGGAGCCATCATCAAAATTAACGAATTGGGTGGCAAAGTAGTTACCATTTCCGGACCTGACGGATATATTCATGATGCTGAGGGTATAACAGGCGAAAAGGTGGATTATCTGCTCGAACTTCGGGCTTCAAATAACGATGTGGTTGAACCTTACGCTGCTGAATTCGGTGCACAGTTTTTTGCCGGAAAAAAGCCATGGGAATGCCCGGTTGACATTGCTATGCCATGTGCCTGCGAAAACGAAGTCAATCTCGAAGATGCCAAAACATTAGTTAAAAACGGCTGCTTCCTTGTAGCTGAAACCTCAAACATGGGCTGTACTGCCGATGCTGTTGAATACCTGACTGAAGCAATTGCCTATGCACCGGGTAAAGCTGTAAATGCTGGGGGTGTGGCAGTTTCAGGACTTGAAATGTCACAAAATTCCATCCGCATGAACTGGCCCAAAGAGGAAGTGGATAAATATCTGCACCGCATCATGAAAGACATTCATGAGACTTGCGTAAAATATGGCCGGAAAGGAAATAAAGTGAATTATGTGGTAGGTGCCAATGTTGGTGGCTTTGTAAAAGTTGCTGACGCGATGCTTGCCCAGGGAATAGTTTAAAAAAAAACGTTTTCAACGTCAGGAAATGTCCCGGAAATTTCTTCTCACGAGGAGATTCCGGGACATATTTTTTGCACCCAGAATGATTCCTGATTGATTTTAAGGCTCTTTAAAAGGTTAATTTTCCATTCATTTTTCAATAAAATAATATTCGCTTCATATTCAGGACTTTTATTTTGACTTATTTTGCTCAAATTTTGCGGAAAATGTTGATTGACACACATTCTCATATTTATTCAACAGACTTTATTCACGATTTAGATGAAGTCATTCAAAGGGCCTACTCCAACGATGTCAGGAAGATTATTCTTCCCAACATTGACAGTTCTTCCGTAAAAAATCTGTTAAGCCTGGTTGATACTTACCCGCATATCTGCTTTCCGCTCATGGGATTGCACCCAACTTCGGTAAATCACGATTATCTGGAAGAATTGCAGCTTGTTGAATACTGGCTTAAAAAACGTAAATTTTACGGAATTGGCGAAATTGGAATCGACTTGTACTGGGACAAATCCTTTCTGGAGGAGCAGTTACATGCATTCCGGGTTCAGCTTGACCTGGCGAAACAGTATGGTTTGCCCGTTGTTATTCATGTCCGCGATTCGTTTGACGAAGTTTACGAGGTATTAAATGATGTCAAAGACGATAAACTGACCGGCGTTTTTCACAGTTTTACGGGAACCCTCGAACAGGCCAGAATGGTGACCGATCTGGGATTCAAGATTGGAGTAAATGGAATTGTCACCTTCAAAAAAAGCGGACTGGATGAGGTTATCAAACAAATAGACCCGTCAAATCTGATCCTTGAAACCGATTCTCCATATTTGACTCCCGCTCCTTTCCGCGGAAAAAGAAACGAAAGCTCATACTTGGTATATGTAGCACAAAAAATTGCCGATCTTCACCAGATGACAGTTGGCGATGTTGCAAAAATCACCACCGAAAATGCCCGCAATCTATTTGGCATTTAACTATCTTCCTCCTCATTTTTCCACTTGTCACCAATAATTCTCAGAAAAAACTGAGCTACTGAAATTTATTGTATTGTAATCAAAAAGAGTTATTTTCGCAATGCAAATTTCAGTGTAGTGTCAAACCATTCATTGAAGTATTGATGCCTAAAAAACCATCTTCAACATTTCCGTATAATTAGCAAGTACACAAGTGGAAAGTAAACCATCGATTCTCATTATCTATACCGGAGGAACCATTGGAATGGTTCAAAAAACAAGCAATGGGATTCTGGTACCCGTAAAATTTGATCAGATTCAGGAAGAAGTGCCCGACCTTGACCGTCTGGGATGTAATTTGCAGGTGGTAACTTTCAATCCTCCCATCGATTCTTCCAACATGACTCCGGCCGTCTGGGTGAAAATTGCAAGCACCATTGAACGCAATTACAATAAATATGATGGATTTGTAATATTACATGGGACCGACACCATGGCCTACACCGCATCGGCCCTCAGCTATATGTTCGGAAACCTCGACAAACCGATTGTTTTAACCGGATCGCAATTACCAATTGGGATACTTCGTACCGACGGGAAGGAAAACCTGATTACTTCGATTCAAATTGCTTCGGCAAAAATAAATGGAGTAGCCATAGTTCCTGAAGTTTGTGTTTATTTCAATACCAAACTTTTCCGTGGAAACCGGATTTCAAAACGTCATGCGGATGATTTCAGCGCCTTTTCTTCTGTGAATTATCCGCCACTGGCCAATGCCGGAGTTGAAATAAAATACTTCCAGGAAAATATCAACCGTTTTGCCAACAAAGGAATATTAAAAGTCAGGACTCATTTCGACGAGAATGTGGTCATCCTGAAGATTTTTCCCGGAATCGGACGAATGGTCTTTGAAAATATTCTGAATATTCCGGAACTGAAAGGAGTTGTTCTTGAATCGTTCGGATCAGGAAATATTCCGAATTCGCGATGGATGATCAGCCAGATAAAAAATGCAATCAAACGTAAAATCATCTTCCTGAATGTTACTCAATGTCAGGGTGGAGCAGTAAAAATGGGTCAGTATGAAACCAGTTCCGAACTACTTAAGGCCGGTGTTGTGAGCGGGAAAGACATGACAACCGAAGCGGCCATTACCAAGCTGATGTTTTTGCTCGGTCAGGGACTCGATCATGAAGAAATAAAGCTTCACCTGAATAAAAGTTTGATCGGGGAAATCAGTGAATAGCTTTTTTGTTTGAATTTTTCTTACTTTGCAGCCCTGAAAAAACAGCCAAATACTGGAGAGATGCAGGAGTGGCTTATCTGGCACGCCTGGAAAGCGTGTGTTCCTCAAAAGGGAACCGGGGGTTCGAATCCCCCTCTCTCCGCTCTTTCAATTAATTAGAGATTTCATTCAATTAATTAGACAAAGAATTTGTTGCATTAGTTTTTATATTTGGCAAATATCCCCCAAATTAAAATTACTTATAGGAGTTGTAAAATCAATGCTAAATAAAAAAACAAGGTTAACATTTTTAATAAATGTGGATTTTGTTGAATTTTATTTAATAGTTTTGAACCGCAAAAACCAATGATTTCGTTATAATTATTTTCACATGATTTCTAAAACGGTCATGATGTGAAATGTATATTCTCACTTGGTGAATACATTTCATAAATGCAAAAACAAAGAGGATAATCGATGAGGCATTTTAAATCAATATTAGGCACACTATTAGTTGGGGTAGTTCTATTGTTTTGCTCATGCACCATGACCCCGAAAAAATTCACTGACGAAACACCGACCAGGGGTAAAATAAAGATAGCAGTTGATGACTCCTACCAATTGCTGGCTGACGCTGAACTGTTCACATTTCAATCTATATATAAGGATGCTCAAGTTCATCCGGTCTATCTGCCGGGCGACAGCATACTGAAATTATTTCTGAAAGATTCTGTGAGAGTTATGATCACAAGTCGTAAATTAACCGAGAATGAAGAAGCCTATCTGAATGGCAAATCGATCATTCCCCGGACAACAAAAATTGCATATGACGCTATTGCCTTCATTATCAACAAATCGAATCCTGATTCACTCATCCGTTACAACACCATAAAAGATATTTTCCTCGGGAAAACGTCAAAATGGAATCAAATCAATCCCCAATCGAAATTTGGTCCTCTTAAAATTGTATTTGATAATCCGGGATCGAACAACGTTCAGTCTATCATGAGTAAATTTGGAATTACCGGAGCGTTACCAGCATATTGCTATTCTGTAAATAAAAATTCTGAGGTGGTAAATTTTGTAGAGAGTCACCCTGAAGCCATTGGGGTCATTAGTGTAAACTGGATTAGTGATCCGCGAGATTCGGTAAGTCATTCGTTTCTTGGCAAAATTAAAGTAGTTTCAATAACTCCTGAATTAAATTCTGAAGGAAGAGATTTCTATTCACCGCATCCTGCCTATATAGCAAATAAAAGCTATCCTTTTATACGTGAGGTTTATACGATTAACCGGGAAACATTTACCGGACTTGGTACCGGATTCACTTCATTTATTGCCGGAGATTCTGGACAGCGTATTATACTGAAAATGGGAATGGTGCCGACAATGATGCCAATACGACTTGTAGAAATAAGAAAAAATTAAACTAATATTGTAATTAAATACTTACTAAAAATGAGACTGATAATTGTAATACTATTTGCGCTATTTACAGTAACTGCATCTGGCCAGAACAAAAAATCTTCATCAAAAAATGCACCAATAGTTTCGGCATATGATCAGAAGTTAAATACTGTATTAAAGCTTGTTTCAAGTGAACAGTATGAAGCTGCCGGACAAGCATTTGATGATCTGTTAAAGAATGAGCCGGGACATGGCGATACCTATTATTACTTTGGCGAAACAGTGATTAAAGAATACCTGGCTGACACCTTGTCAAATTCCTTGAAAGAAATGGCTACCAAAGCCAATGAGCTCTTCCGAAAAGGAATTCAGCAGGATTCTTCGAGCGTGTTAAATGATGTCGGCCTCGGTGCTGTCTGCCTGCTCCTTTCAGGGGACACGATTGCTGCAGATAAATATTTCAGGAAAGCAGAGGCATCTATACCAATCAAAATAAAATTTCTCTCCCCAAGAGATGCCAGGACCCTGACTAAACTTGGATACTCACAAATTCTAAACAATACTGTCATCCGATATAAAAAGGCACTGAATTATCTCAATCGTGCTAAAGACATAGAGCCTAACAATGCCTCAATATACCTGACACTGGGTGATGTTTATTTGCAGAAAAATGATGGGAAAAATGCCCTTGCGAGTTACAATAAGGCACTTAGTCTTGACCCCACTTCTCCAATGCCTAAAATTAAAATTGGTAATATCTATATTCGGGCTACAAATCTGAATGCCGCCCGGCCTTATCTTGATGAAGCACGCGACATTGACTCCACATTTGCTCCGGTTTACCGCGAACTTGGAGAGTTGTATACGATGGCTGGCCAATTTAATCTCGCCAAAACGAACTTTCGTAAATTTCTTGACTTGTCGGGCAACAATACTCCAGCTAAAATTCAGTACGCCAAAGCCCTTTTCAGATCAAGGGATTATTCAACTGCATTGACAACTATCGAAGAAGTTTTAGCAGTTGACAAATCGCGTAATTACCTTAATCGACTGGCAGGATATTCATGCTACGATAAAAAACCACCGGAACTTGAAAAAGGAAGGACCTATCTGGAGAAATTCTTTGCAAATGCGAGTACCGCAAGTATTATTCCAAGAGATTACCTCTATTATAGCAGGATACTATATAAAGTGGCAAAAAAAGATTCATTGACCATATCAAAGGCTTTTGATGCATTCAAAAAAGCCTATGCAATGGATACAAATAATGTTGTATTGCTTTCAGAAATTGCTTCCAATTATTACTATTCACGAAAATATAAAGATGCAATCATCTGGCTCAACATTAAAAACAGAAAAGGAAAATCGGATAAAGATGACCTGATGTTAATCGGAAAATCATATTATCAATTATCCAATTTTCATAAAGCCGACAGTGTGTTCAACAAAGTAATTGTAGTTCAACCTGAAAATATACAGGCTTACGTTTATATTGCCAGAGCTGCTTCAAGTATGGATCCAACCAGTGAACTGGGCTTGGCTCAACCGAAATTTGAAGCACTTGTTGGAAAAGTTGGTGCTGACACCATAAAATATGCCAAAGAATTGCAGGAATCTTATACATACCTTGGATATAATAATATTCAAAAGAAAGACTATAAAGCCGCTAAAATGTGGTACCAGAAATTGTTTAATCTGGAGCCTACAAACAAGCAATGGCAACTGCAGTCACTGAAATCTCAGGCTTTAATCGCATACAAGGAGAAAAACTATGTTGAAGCCCGGGATTTATACGTTGAAATCAAAAAACTTGATCCAAACGACCTTGAATCGGCTAAAGCAGTACAAGATTTGAACAAGGCGATTGACGCCTTGAAAAAGAAATAGTCTGGACTAAAAATCTATGTTTATCAAGATTTACAAGAAATTTTATTTCATTTTTCTAATAATGTGGATGCAATTTTGAAAATATATTGCTTTCTTTGTTTCCGGACAAAATAAACCTATTGTTTTATATTTACTTTTAAATAAAAATTGAAAATGAAAGGACAAACTTTAAAAGAAGCATTAAAATCGACTTTCGTACTGTTAGTTATTTTAGGATGCGCAATTGCTGGTTATCTGATTTATTCGCAAATTATGGGTAACCCTGTTAACTTTGAAGGTGGAAATCCAAAAGGTCATCCACTTCCAGGTAATTATTTAGCGATCATTTACAAAGGCGGTTTTATTGTGCCTTTACTTATCGCAGTCAACCTGATTCTACTCACTTTTGTTGTTGAGCGCATGATTATGCTTTCAGCTGCAGCAGGCAAAGGGAATCTGAACATCTTTGTACGCACATTGCAAACATTACTGAACGATAACAAAATCGAGGATGCGTCACAATTGTGTGATAAACAACGAGGATCGATTGCAAATGTTATGAAAGCAGGTTTACACCGCTACAGAGCATTACAGGCTGACAAAAACTTGATGAATGACCAAAAAGTTCTTGCCCTGCAAAAAGATTTAGAAGAGGCCACTGCTCTTGAATTACCTGTACTTTCTCAAAACCTTATTATTCTATCAACTATTGCATCCATTTCAGTTCTTGTTGGACTTATTGGAACAGTACTTGGTATGATCCGTGCTTTCGGTGCTTTGGCAACTGCAGGTGCTCCAGATTCACTGGCTTTGGCTAATGGTATCTCTGAAGCATTAGTTAACACAGCATTTGGTATTACAGGATCAACGCTGGCAATTATTGCTTATAACTATTTTTCAGCCAGAATCGACGCTACCACATACAAAATGGATGAAGCCAGCTTTAGCGTCACCCAAACATTTGCTTCTACATTGAAGTAATTTTAAATTTTTGCTTCGACTGAAATTGAAGAAAAAACAAACTGAAAAATAATGGGAAAAATTAAATTAGCTGTAAAAACACCACGAATCGACATGACGCCGATGGTGGACTTGTTTTTCCTTCTACTCGTCTTTTTTATTTTGACGGCTACATTTCGTCCTGAAGAAGCGGCACCGATCACTACACCAATGTCAACGTCGAATACACCAATTCCGGATGCCCATCTTGTTACCATTATGATTTCAAAAGACGATAAAGTCTTTTTTAATGTGGATAATGGTACCGACTCAACTGAGCATATTCGTGCGAAAGTGTTGCAGGCAATAGGCAGTAATTATCAGATTAAGTTTACTCCTAAGGAAATTAAGAAATTCGAAGGATTAGCATCGTTCGGTTTACCGTATACAAAGCTGAAAGAATATCTCAATGCACCGGATTCAAAAACACGTGAAGCCATGCAAAGCGGAATTCCTATAGACTCGCTTGATAATCAGCTGATGATGTGGATAAGGTTTGCCCGTACGTACAACAATAATCTGGCGTTTGCTATAAAAGGCGATGGTGCTGCAAATTACCCTGCAGTTAAAAAAGTGATTGCTGTTTTGCAGGACAATAATGTAAACAAGTTCAATCTGACCACCGACCTCAAAGCGGTTGAGTTACCAGCAGAGTTTATTAATAAGTAATTTTATAAAGACATTCCAAAATGGCTGAAATAGTTCAAGAAGAGGGTCACAAAGGTAAAGGCAAGAGAAAGGCTAAGAAACACGGAACGCATATTGATATGACTCCGATGGTTGACTTGGCTTGTTTGTTGCTTACTTTTTTCATGCTTACTACAGCTTTCAATAAACCAAAGGTAATGGAGATCATTCTGCCAGAAAAGCCAAAGGAAAATGAAAAGCCTCCTGAGCTTGATAAAGACAGAGCTCTAACTGTTTTACTTGTCGAAAACGACAAAGTACTCTGGTATGTAGGTTTGGCTGACCCGAATAAACCACTTCCGGTTTTAACGGAAGCAGATTTTTCGAAAGAAGGAATCCGTAAAGTTCTTTTGCAAAGAAATAAGCAATTATTTACACGGATTTCCGATATGAATAAAGACGTAATCGAAGGTAAACTAAAAATACCAAGAGACTCTGTAGAAGGCAGAATAAAACGCTTTTATAAAGAGGATAAATTTGGACCAATTGTTCTAATCAAGGCAGCCGATGGAGTAAAATATCGGAACATTGTTGACATTATCGATGAAATGGCTATTACAAACATTGCACGGTATACACTTGTCGATATTAACCCGGTGGAGAAACTGATGGTTAAAACTCATATTAGTACAAAATAGTCAGCTCGCGCCATTAATAAACCATAATAAATGGATTTGAACCATGGATAATGAATTGCTTAAAAACCAAGCCCTAACCCTTGAAGAAATAGTATTCGAAAAGAGGAATAAAGAATACGGGGCTTATGTATTGCGCAAAAAATTTAGAAAATTCTTAATCATTGCCTTCTTGATATCTATATTTAGTATAGGTGGCGCTGTATTAGTTCCTTTCATTCAGGCATTAAATAACAGGGGAAAAAATATTAATTTAGTGAAAACTACAGTGGTAAGTATGGAGAATATTAAAGCAAATGATGATATTCCGCCACCACCACCACCACCGCCACCACCACCACCAGCAGCAGAAGCACAGGTAAAATATGTTGCACCTGTTGTTGTGGATAGTGTAACAGTTGAAGTAGAATTTGCAACGGTTAGTGACGTTAAAGAAACAGTTTCTAACGAACCTGTACCTGATAAAATCGAGGTAGTAAAGGAAGAAGAAACTGCCATTGTTGAAGAAGAAAAAGTATTTATTATTGTTGAGGAACAAGCTTCTTTCCAGGGAGGTGATGTGAACACTTTCCGCGAATGGGTTATGAGTAACATTAAATATCCCGTGGTTGCTGCTGAAAATGGCATTACCGGTAAGGTTTATGTACAATATGCAGTAAACTCAAAAGGAGACGTTGTAGACGTTAAAGTAGTCCGTGGCGTCGATCCTTCTCTTGATAAAGAAGCGATAAGAGTTATACAGTCTTCACCAAAATGGACCCCAGGTAAGCAGGGAGGGGTGAAAGTAAAACAACAATTTACAATACCGATCTCATTTATACTAAAATAATAAAAAAGGCTGTCGATC
>CAILJH010000231.1 GCA_903834475.1 uncultured Prolixibacteraceae bacterium
GATTAATTTGAATCCAGTTCTTTTGGTTTCTGCCGATAAGGTAATAGCTACACCAGGAGCGCTTAAACAATTAGAGGAGCGCTTAGCATGAGTATGAATAAATATCAGTTGGCAGGTGTTTTCCTAGTTGAACACCCCACTGATCGAAACTGAAAATATTCCAGATTACACCCTGGACAAATATTTTCTGCTCATACATGGCGATCAGCGAGCCTAACGTGCGGGGAGTAAGTTTTTTGAAAAGGAAGGAATTGGTTGGAATATTTCCTTCAAATACCATAAATGGAAGCAGTTCGTCGATTTCGATCTGGCTTTTGCCGGCAGCTTTCAGCTCAGCTTCTACTTTTTCAGCGGTTTTACCAAGCATCAGTGCCCCGGTTTGGGCGAAGAAATTAGCCAGAAGTTTCGGATGATGGTCACCAAGTGGATTGTGGCTGATAGCCGGTGCCATAAAGTCGCATGGAATCATTTTGGTGCCCTGGTGAATCAGCTGGTAAAAAGCATGTTGGCCGTTTGTGCCTGGTTCGCCCCAAAGGATTGGACCGGTTTGGTAAGTAACTTTTTGGCCGTTGCGGTCGACGGATTTGCCGTTACTTTCCATATTCCCTTGCTGAAAATAAGCTGCAAAACGGTGCATATACTGATCATAAGGCAGAATGGCTTCTGTTTCGGCGCCGTAAAAATTATTGTACCAAATTCCAATTGACGCAAGGATTACTGGGATGTTCTTTTCAAATTCAGTGTTTTCAAAATGCTGATCCATAGCATAAGCACCTTCGAGCAGTTCGACAAAATTATCCATACCAATGGCACATGCAATAGAAAGCCCAATAGCTGACCACAGCGAATAACGGCCTCCAACCCAATCCCAGAAACCAAACATATTCCGGGTGTCGATGCCAAATGCGGCAACTTCTTTGGCATTGGTTGATAAAGCGACGAAATGATTTTTTACAAATTCAGGATCGCCTGCTTTGGCAAGAAACCAATCACGGGCCGATTCGGCATTGGTCATTGTTTCCTGGGTGGTAAATGTTTTGGATGCAACGACGAAAAGAGTTGTTTCCGGATGCAAGTGCTTAAGTGTTTCGGCAATATGTGTACCGTCAACATTGGAAACAAAGTGCAGTTTGATGTTTTCATGCTGATAATGCTTCAGTGCTTCAGTAACCATAAGCGGGCCCAGGTCGGAACCACCAATGCCAATGTTCACAATATCTGAAATAGGTTTTCCAGAATAGCCTTTCCACGAACCGGAATGAATGCTTTCGGAAAACATTTTCATCTGCTCCAGCACACCATGTACATCGGGCATAACGTCCTTTCCGTCGACAAACACAGGTCTAATGCTGCGGTTGCGCAGAGCAGTATGAAGTACTGGCCTGTATTCAGTTTTATTGATACGTTCGCCTGTAAACTGGCTTGTTATAGCATCTTTAAGTCCACATTCGCGGGCTAGTTGCATGAAAAGTGAAAAAACGCGATCGTCAACAATATTTTTCGAAAAATCGACCAGGATATCTTCGAATTTCACTGAGTATTTCTCAAAACGCTTTGGATCATTATCAAACAGATCTTTCATCTGCTTGCCATTAAAGGTTTTGAAATACAATTCGAGTTCTTTCCAGGCTGCTGTGGTTGTAGGATTTACGGTTGGGAACATAATTTTATATTATTAGATACTTTGTCACGGAAGGATAACAACGGGCGCAAAGGTACTAAACTTAGAAAAAAGATTGTTAATAATAGTATAAGTGCCAGGATGGGTATGAAATAATTTAATCGCAAATAGTATATAAGGAACCTGTATCCATGCAAAGTTCCTGTGTTTTTAACCGGAAATCTTCCTTTGTATTTAATGATTCACTTGATGGATTCAGAATATCACGGTTTCTTATAAGTTTTGTAGTCTATTAATCCGTCTAGTTTCACATCTTCCAGACTTAGTAACTGGTTTGGATCCCAGCCGACACTTATACCAAAATCGGTGGGATTTTCAGAGGCATTTTTAGCTGCCTGGTCGCAATATGCTGTCCATAAATAGGAGCCGTCGCTGATCTGTTTTGAATATACAGAAACTGATCCCGGGTCAAAAAAACCGCCACCTCCGAAAAAGACTATTAAAAGAGGTGGTTTCACATTGGTTTTGGCAAGTTCTTTATTCTTGAACCAGAATTCCAGTTGCATCTTTGCATGACAATTTTTATCCGCTACAAGTACTGATCCGGTTTGTTCAGCAACCGTAATTTGCCAGTAGGCGCCTCCATTCACAAGCAACTCACCGCTTTTTGAAACAACATTTCTGTTTTGCGTACATTCGTCGGCTGGATCTTCCGGCAGGCAAGAGATATTATTTAAAAATGCCAAAACGCAGAAGGTGATTAAAATCTTCAGGTACATCCCGGGTTTCATGACAAATAGATTTTGATGGTTTGTCACCCAAAGTTACAACAATATATCGCGAAAATCAAGATATGTATTTTGCCTGAATCTACTCTTTTTAACTGC
>CAILJH010000232.1 GCA_903834475.1 uncultured Prolixibacteraceae bacterium
ATTTTTCTCAATAAATTCCTTGCACAGTACAATCCCTATTCCTGAACCCCTTTCTCCTTTTGTGCCATATTTTGTCTGGACCTTATCAATCGTAAACAAATTATCAATCTCTGTTTGTGTCAAACCTATCCCTGAATCAGTCACAGATATTTTGATGAATCTATGATTCTTATTGGCCAAAATATCAATGGTACCGCCTCCTGGAGTGAATTTAATCGCATTATTTAATAAATTCCGGAGGGTAAATTTAAGCAGATTAACATCTGCGAATGCAACAAGTTGTTCAGGAATCTGCTGATTCAGAACGATTCCTTTTGATGTAGCAATTGTCTGGTACAAATCATATGTTCTGCTTATAACTTCATTTACATTAAACATAACCGGATTGGATTTTATGTTTCCGGTCTGAATTATGGCCCAATTCAGGAGGTTTTCGACCAAATCATAAACTTTATTGGATGCCGAATGAATCTGGCTCATCATTTTTTTTCGCTCATCATCAGAATACGTGTCGTAGAATTTGAGCAACAAGCTTTGAAATCCAAGAATAGTATGGAACGGACTTCGGAGATCGTGCGAAATGATTGAAAACAGTTTGTCTTTGGTTGAATTCAGGGTTTTAAGCTGGTCATTTTTCTGTTCAAGAGTCAAGGCCTGTGCAAGGAGTAAATCATTTTTGTGAAGAATCTCAGTGGTTCGCTCAGCGACTGTTTTTTCCAACATTTTACTTTGATGACGCAACATTTTAAAACGGAAATAGAAAAATGCATAAATTGAAGTCAGGAATAATAATCCGCAAAGAATTCTGAACCAGGTTGTCATCCACCAGGGTGGAATAACTTCGAGTTCAATGGAGGTGTAATTATTGTTCCAGTCGCCATTTTCGAATTTAGCTTTAACCCTGAATGTATAATTTCCAGGATTCAGGTTGGTATAGCTGGCTCCTCTTTCTTTTCCGGCTTGCACCCATTTTTTGTCAAATCCATCCAGCTTGTAGGCATATTCAATATTATTTGCCTCAGTGAGACTTATCGCCTGGTACATAAGAATTATCGAGTTTTGAAAGTAGTTCAGAGAAATCTTCTTTGCATAGCTAATATTCCGATCTATTATCTGACTATCATTAAGATATGAAACACTTTTGTTGAAAAGTTTGAAATCTGATAGGATAACCTTTGGGTTTCTGACTTCTGCCTTTATGCTATCCGGATTAAAAAAATCATAGCCATCGGATCCTCCAAAATATAAATTGCCGGCAGAATCGGATGAGCACGATCTGTCATAGAATTCTTTTGAAAGAATTCCATAGCTTTGGTTATAATTGGTAAACCGCAAAGTAACTGGATTGAACATGGAAATACTGGTACTGGTCGATACCCAAATGTTGTTTTTATGATCGCTCTGAATACTGGCAATGTGCTTGTTTTTCAGTCCATATGAATACCGGGAGAATTTTTGTGTTTCGTAGTTGAATTTGTTCAGCCCACCGTTTGTTCCGATCCATATATTTTTCAGCTTGTCTTCGTAAATCGTTTGTATTTCGTTATTGCTGATTGAGGTTGTGTCATTTTTGTTATAATGGTAATTTTTAAACAGGTGTTCACCCTGGCGCAGAAACCCCAGTCCCCAGGCGGTAGCTACCCATAAGTTCCCCCTTGAATCAACGAAAACCTGATTCGTGTACTGATCGCAAAGAGAATTGTTTTTCAAATTATAATGATAGAATATTTTTTTTTGGATATCGAAGCGGTCAACACCTTCGCGATGAGTGGCCAGCCATAAATCTCCGCTGGGGTCTTCCGAAATTGAACGGACATCATTACTTGCAATTGAAAGTGAATCGCCCGCATTGTGCAGATAGGAATCAAAATCATTTGTTTTAGTATTATATTTCTGAAGTCCTCCTAAGTAACTGCCAATCCACATTTGTTTTTTTAAATCACGGTAGATCGAAAAGATAATACCGTCGGGGATACTTCTCGGATTTTTCTCATCGTGCCTTAATTTGATGGAAGTACGTTTCTGCAAATTATAAATATCAATACCCATAGAATGATTACTGATCCAAAACTGCCCTTTTGCATCATGGCCCATTGCGGTTATGATTTTTTCTGAAGTGGACCAGAATCTTTCCGAATTTTCTACAAAGTGTTTGAACGGTATTTTTTTTCTGACCAGTCTTATCCCTCCAAAAGAGTGAATATTCCATAAATTTCCCGCTCTGTCTTCAAAGATGCCTTGCATGCTTCTTCCCACTGAAAACGGATTTTCAAGATCATGGTAATAATCATAAAAACTATCGCTATTTGGGTTGAAAAGCTTAAAATTACATAAAGTGCAAACCCAGGCCTTCTGATCTTTACTGACATAAATCGAATTGATATAGTTTTCTAAATTTCTGGAAAAGCAGTAATGTTTAAACGTTTTATTTTTAAGGTTATAGGCGTCAATTCCTTTTCCCAGGGTACCAATCCAAAGCGTATTCCCCGACAAGGCCAGCTTATTAATTTCATTAATTGAAATCGATTGGCTATTTGCAGGATCATTCAAAAAAGGAACAAGCTGTTTCTTATTTCCGTCATAACAGAACAAACCACCTTTATTTATAGTACCAATCCATAAATTATTCTGATCATCGAAAAGCATACTGCTGATATCTCCCTGATCGAGTCTCACAACTTTGGAAAATTGGCCTTCCGATTTGTTATAGGAATAGATTACTTTATTATAGGCAACAAATAGCTGTCCTGTCTGGTCAAATGTGAAAACCTTGATAAAGCAATTTTCAAATCCCCTCATTTCCGATTTATCCGGAACTATCGTAAAATCATTGAATTCCCTGTTGAATTTGCAAATTCCAGCTTTTGATCCAATCCAAAGATTATTTTCATGATCGAGAACTAAATTATTGATTCCGTTCGAAGGCAATGATTTAGGATTATTAATATCAAAAAAATAGGGATATATCGTTTGTCCATCGAAACGGAACAAACCTTCTTCGGTTCCAATCCAAAGGTATCCAATAGAGTCTTCAACGAGGACAGTCGTTTTGCTGCTTGTGATATCAGAAAGGGCAGTGAAAGTTCCAAATTCAAAATCAGGCTGCTGGGCTGAGCCAGTAAAAGCTTGAATCAAAAAAATGAAGGGAAACAGAATCTTCAGTAAGTTAATACTTATTCCATTCATCGTAACAGCTATTATAGTTAGGAGGTTTATAGCCCGTGAAGCTAAACATATTTTTTCAGATCTGAAGGGCTCTCAATTATTTAGAAACATTCTATTTGACCAGACATTTCCAAGGGTAATTTTACATGATGATTGTCTTGTTCCATCCTTTTGTTCAACTTTCACTAAATGGATCTTACTGAAAACTGATATTAGAAGTTTTGAACACCCGGAGTGTAATCAGAATTTTCTACAACCGTCATAGCATGAATAACTAAGATGTTGTAACTCCTTGAATATAGGGTGTATGATAAATAGATAAATCGAAAAGGATACATTTTAGTTCCATTCTTTCTTCAACTGCTTGTTAGGATTGTTCTGAAATATTTTTACATTTGTTCTGAACCTAATTGCCTGTTTATGAAAGTAACCTTCGAATTGGATATTGTATTGCTCCAATTAACAGAGAGCAATCCTGCTGCCATTGAAGAACTTTATAATTTTTACTATCCCCGCCTTTATAACTTTTCCAAATCATTTTTAAAACTGGATAATGGAATTGACGATATCTTGCAGGAGGTGTTTATAAGAATCTGGCAAAACCGAACTAAGATTAAAACTTCTGAAACATTTAATTCCTTCATTTTCACCATCACCAGAAACCTTTTACTAAACGAGCTCCGCAGCCGTTTCAGCAATCAAAAAATGAAGGAGAAGGTGGGGAAATTGGCTGTTCCCATCGAATATTCATTCATCGAACAATCGGAATACCATGATTTGAAAGAAAAAGTTGACCGTTCGATTAATGAACTGCCTGTTCGCCAAAAAGAGATTTTTACATTAAGCCGTATCAATGGTTTTTCACACAAGGAAATTGCTGAAAAACTGAATATTACAACAAAAACTGTGGAATTCCATATCGCCAAATCAATAGTTTTATTACGGAAGCGACTGTTGAACTTTGAGTTGGCGTCCATGCTCTTTTTTTACCTTTTTAAATAATATATCTATTTCCTACTGGGGATATATCACTTTGTCGTGTATTAGATGTACAAAACAAAGAAGATGGATCAACTATTCAGAAAATACCTAAATTCAGTTTTACAACCCGACGAGTATCTGCGCGTTTCGGATTTTCTTGCGAATGAAAAGAATGAAACCGTAATTTTTAACCTGATGAAACCTTTTTGGGACAGGAACATGCAGGAAGATGGTGATTATCAGGAACCCAATCCTGAATTAAGGAACAAAATACTACAAGCCATCCTGATCAGTGACGGCAAAATTGCGAAACGAAAATTAGTAGCTCTCCGAATAAGTTTACGAATTGCTGCCATACTGGTTATTGGTTTAATTATCAGTACGGTCTTCTATTTCCGGAAATCCACACAACATGAGCCTGTCGCTGAAATGCAAACAGTAAGCGTACCCTATGGTGCAAAAACTAATTTCACATTACCTGATGGTTCGTCGGTTTGGTTAAACTCAGGAACGACGATTTCTTATATTTCCAGGTTTGAAAAAACCAGAATAGTTAGCCTGAAAGGCGAAGCCTTTTTTGAAGTCAAGAAAAACGGAGAGCCTTTTATTGTTCAAACTCAACAAGGCGACGTGGAAGTAAAGGGCACTACATTTAATGTTTATGCATTTGAGGGTGAGAACTTTCAGACTACATTATTAACCGGAAGTGTTAACGTCAAAGAGAAACTGACGGGCAAAGAGGTCTCAATAAGGCCCGGACAGCAGGCTGGAATTTACGGTACTGAGTTAAAAGTCGATGAGGTAGAAACAGATATGTTTTCTTCATGGAAAGACGGGAAGCTTATTTTCAGGAATGAACAATTACCAAATGTTACCAAAAGGCTGGAACGCTGGTATAATGTGAAGATTGAAATAGCAAAAGACAAACGACTTGCAGAAATATCTTACACAGGTACGCTTGAAATGGAATCGTTCAGTGAAGTTTTGCAGTTGCTAAAGGTAACAGCACCAATTGATTATGCATACAATGAAAAAACAAGGACAATCAAGATAAAATACAGAAAAAACTAATCCCCAAATTAATCGAATTGCCTATGAAATGAATCAAAAATGCAAAAAAAAGAGGTAGAAACCACCGCGGTCGGTCAAACTTAGTGGGTTCCCATCCTCTCTTCAACATTGATTAATCACAACTATTGTAGTAATTAACCCAAAAAACAAAACTATGAAAAAAAACTGGTTCCATCGGGACGATAAGTCTTTGGTGGGTGAAATTCTAAGAAAAATGAAAATAACAATCTTTCTGATTTGTATTTCGGTGCTTAGCAGTTTTGCTATTCAGAATTATGCACAAACAACTAAACTAACTCTTGCTTTGGAAAATACCAGTATCAGAGGTATTTTAAACAACATTGAAAGCCAAAGCGAATTCAAGTTCTTCTACAGCAGTAAGGTTGACGTTGAACGAAAAGCAACTGTCATAGAGAAAAATAAAAAAGTATTCGACATCCTCGACGAGCTTTTTGACGGAACTGGAATCAAATATGAAGTTTATGGACGCCAAATCGCCTTGCTGGCAGGCGGGGAGAAATTTGAAAATCCAGACCAACTTGTAGCAGAACAACAAAAAACGATTTCGGGTATTGTGACTGATGCCTCGACCGGAGAAGCACTGACGGGAGTTACAGTCTATATTCCAGCTACAAATACCGGTGTGGTTACTGATGCAAACGGCAAATATAGCATTGCTGCCCCAGGTTTGAATACCACATTTGTTCTGTCGTTCGTGGGATATGTAAATGCAAAAATAGTTTATACCGGACAGGCAACAATTAATGTGAAATTAGAAGCTGACATCACAGCAATCGACGAAGTTGTCGTAACGGCTTTAGGTATTAAGAAATCGAGTAAAAGTTTGGGATACTCGACTGCAAACGTAAATTCAGAACAACTTACAGTTAACCGTACTCCGAACTTAATGAATTCGCTGACTGGTAAAATGGCCGGAGTGAGTATTTCAAGTTTAGGTACCGGGCCTGCCGGAACATCCAAAATCCGTATCCGTGGGCAATCTTCAATTTCAGGACAGAACAATCCTCTGATTGTTGTTAACGGCGTTCCGATTGACAATACCAACTTTGGAACAAATCCGGGAAATGCTGCATCCGACAATTCTATCGGTGTTCGAGGCGGAGGAAATACTTCAGACGGAGGCGACGGGCTCTCAAGTATAAATCCTGACGATATTGAAAGCATGTCCGTTTTAAAAGGTGCTGCAGCATCTGCATTGTACGGATCACGTGCCAAGGATGGTGTTATCATGATTACTACCAAAACTAAAGGAACCCATAAGGGGATTGGCGTAACCTATAATATGAATTACACCAATGATACACCCTTGGATTATACCGATTATCAATATGAATATGGACAGGGAGAATACGGAGTACGTCCAACTACGGCTAACCCTACTTCAGGTCAATGGTCATATGGCGAGAAATTTGTTCCGGGGATGACCCAGGTACTCTACAATAATTTGACTGTTCCTTATGAACCACAACGCGGTATCATTAATAAATTCTACAGGAATGGACAAAATCTTACCAATACCGTTTCACTTTCGACCAGTGGTGATAAGGGTGGAATGAACCTTTCCATTGCAAATATGAGCAGTGATGGTATTACTCCGAATAATAACTATAAAAGAAATACAATTAACCTTGGTTTCAGTTATGCATTAACCGATAAACTGAGCTTTCAGGGGAACATGAATTACTCCAATGAGTTAAATCAAAATCCACCGAACATTGCAAACCAGGATAACTCAATACCTACTGCCCTTTATGCCATGGCGAATTCAATGCCTCTCGATGTGTTAAAGGCCAACAGTCATGATGCATCCGGAAACGAGTATGTTTATTCACGTTTCAAGAATCGGACAAATCCATATTTTACTTTATCCGATCAGTTTAATACTATTCGCAGAGACCGACTGTTCGGCAATATTTCTGCAAAGTATGATATTACCAAATGGCTCTTTATTCAAGGTCGTATCGGACAGGATTACTGGTCGAGGGATCAGGAGTACAACAACTTCCCAACTGGTCAGGCTTCACTTGCACCAGCTCCTGCAGGCTTTGTCAATGGTTTGTTTACACAGGAATCGCGCAGATTCAGGGAAACAAATGCTGACTTCATTCTATCCGGAACAAAAAATTTTGGTGATTTCGGTGTAAATGGTACACTTGGTGGAAACCAAATGAAGAGACGTTCAGATTTAAATAGTGTTCAGGTTACTGACTTTATTGTTCGGAATCTTTATACCGTGCAGAACGGCAGGGCAAAAGATCCATTATACGATCTTTCTGAACGGGCAGTAAATTCTGTTTATGGTTCTGCAGAAGTATCGTATAAAGATTTTCTATACTTAAATGGAACGGTTCGTAACGACTGGTTTTCAACACTTTCAGCTGCAAACCGAAGTATCATGTATCCATCAGTTTCTGCAAGCTATATTTTTTCTCAAACTTTCAGCACATTGCCTAAATGGTTGAGTTTTGGTAAAGTCAGAGCAGCTTATGCACAGGTTGGTAGTGACACCGATGTTCCGCCATATTCCAATTTACTTTTTTATAGTGTCAATGCAAACCTGGCAGCCAATCCCTCTGGCGCTTTGCAACCTGTTGGAGCGTCTTCCGGCACAACAGTGCCTAATCCTAATTTACGGCCGATGAGCACTGCGGAAACTGAATTAGGACTTGAAATGAAAATGTTTGACAGCAGGGTGAACATTGACTTGTCTGTTTACAGAAAAGTAACTACCGATCAAATTGTACAAGCTCAGATTTCAGATGCTTCCGGTTTTGTTGATACTCGCATCAATAGCGGCCAAAGCGAAAATAAGGGTGTAGAATTGATGGTGAACCTGGTGCCTGTTCGGACAAAAAATTTCCAATGGGATTTCACTTTCGCAGGAGCATATAATATTACCAAAGTTTTGAGTCTGTTAACTAATAAAGCTGGAGAACGAATCACGGTTGGAACACACGTTTTCAATGGTGAATTAAGACAAATCGTAGGCCAGGAAATGGGACAGATCGCAGGTTTTGGGTACAAAAGAGATGCAAAAGGTAACCAGATTTTTGGAACAAATGGTATTCCACTTGCTACCAGTGATATGATCACTTACGGAAGTGCACTACCTAAATGGACTGGCGGTTTTACCAATTCTTTCAATTATAAAGGAATTATGTTCTCCTTCCTGATTGACTTTAAATTAGGTAATATGATGCTTTCCGGAACAAACTTCAATGCTTACCGTGAAGGTCTTCAGATGGCTACCTTGCAGGGCCGTGCCGAGGGCGGAATTATAGGTGTAGGTGTTAATGAAAAGGGAGAAGCGAATACAGTAAAAGCTGTTGTACAGGATTACTGGTCTGTTGTGAGATCAAAAGGAATCATTGAACCTGTTGTTTATAACGGTGGTTATTGGAAACTGCGTCAGATTACTTTGGGATATGATTTCACCAAGTACTTGCCTTCCAAATTCCTGATCAAAGGAATTGCACTCAATCTGACTGCCAATAATGTACTGATGCTGAAAAAATGGGTACCTAATATTGATCCTGAAAGTTTTGGATACAGTTCTGATAACCTGATAGGAATGGAATCCCCGGGACTTCCAACAACAAGGAGTTTGGGTTTCAATTTTAATGTTAAATTTTAATACGACTGAAAAATGAAAAAAATATTTAACTTCTGCATACTGGCACTGTTTCTTACTATAGTCACGTCTTGTGAAAAAGGATTTGATGAATTGAATAAGAGTAAAACCAGCGCCACTGAAATTGACCCTGCATTCATTTTGAACAATGCAGTCATTAACTCTTCCGTAGTAACACTCATTTATGAAATTGGAGTTGTACAGCAAATTATTTCGCCAAATTCAGGCGTATTGACCGGCGCAAATTTCAATCAGGACAATCGGGCTACTACCGATGATAACTGGCAAAGCTATTACCGGAATGTGATCCGGAATACCAAGGATATCATCGCCAGGACCAAAGACGACCCAACCAGAAGCAACTTAATGAACATGGCCAGAATCTTGCAGGCTTATTCATTTATGATTCTCACTGACAGCTACGGAGACATACCTTATGAAGAAGGTGGAGAAGGTTACAGTTCTCAGATATTCTTCCCAAAGTATGAAACACAACAGACTATTTACCCAAAAATTATCAAGGAATTAACTGAAGCATCTGCTGCTCTGAGCTCTTCCGGCCGGGTAGAAACTGCAGATATTTTATATGGTGGTGATGTAGCCAAATGGAAAAAATTCGGATACTCGTTACTGCTGCGTGCAGGAATGAGACTGAGTAAAGTTGATCCAACACAAGCTCAGACTGCTGTTAAGGCTGCAGTTGCAGGTGGAGTGATAACTCAGAATCTGGAAAATGCATTTGTCAGACATGACAATAACTACAAGAATCCAATCAGCAACACGCTTAACTCCACAGAAGCTGCCAATTATTATCTGACAAAACCTTTTGTTGATGCGCTTAAAACTACAAACGATCCACGACTTGTTTCAATTGCAGTACGCTACAAAGGTGCAACTTCAGGTACAGCTCAGGTCCCTGCAGCTGGAAGTACTTTAGCTGCTGACCAAATTGGATTGCCGATGGGAAAAGACAATATCACTGCTGGTACTTCTGCAACTGCTGACGGCCTGGCCAGTTTTTACGAATATAGTCAGGTCGACCGTACGCGTATGGCCAAGTTAACTGCACCAATGTTCATGGTAACCGCAAGTCAAACCGACCTTTTACTGGCAGAAGCCCGTTTCAGGGGATGGATAACAGATGGAACTGCTGCACAATATTTCGCCGATGGTATCAAAGCAAACATGGATCAGATGGCAAACTTTGATACCAAAACTGCAGTTCTTCCTGCTGACCGTGATGTGTATATTGCAGCCAATCCACTAAAAGCCGGAACAGAACTTGATCAGATTAACACGCAATACTGGATTTCCTCGTTTTTGAATGGACAGGAAGCTTTTGCAAATTTCAGACGTAGCGGATTCCCTGCTTTGGCTCCGAATCCATTTCCGGGAAAGGAAGTTGCATGGATCAACCGGTTAACTTATCCGAATTCCGAGATTTCTGTGAATACTGCAAATCTGAATGCTGCTATTAGCGCACAGGGTCCTGATAAACTGGACACTAAAGTATGGTGGAATAAATAGTACATTGAGGCTGTATCAAAAGTCAAAATAAACGGTTAATTAGACTCCCTTGTCCCGGATATTTCGGGGCAGGGGTTTAACCAGCACCAGAAGGAGATTCTGAAAACTTGCCTGAATAGTAAACAGGCAGGAAGTTCATTGCCAAACGATCATTGATTTTTGATACAGCTTCTTTTTCTTGAAATTTTTAAACAGTAACTAACCTCCAAACTAAACTTCGATGAACATGACAAGACTACTGCCTTTTGTACTTTCCTTTTTTCTGATAACTAATTATTGTCTTGCACAGCAAATTTCTAAAGAAGAACTTCTCTTTCTGACACCCGAATGGAAAGGAGAACGTTTCCCTGATGGTCGTCCGAAAGTGTCGGACGCAATTCTGAAACGAATGAAATTAGTCACGCTCGAAGAAGCTTGGGCTGTTTTGAAAGGTGCAAATTTCAAACATGCTTACGAAGATGGCTGGATGTGCATCAATCCGGATAGCGTACTCGTTGGTAGAGCGCTTACCGCTACTTTTATGCCAGGTCGTCCTGATGTACAAAGGGCCATTGACAAGAAAGGACATGAGAAAGACGGACGCATAAAATCGCAGAATGCATGGCCAATTGATATGTTGGTGAAGGGCGATGTTTATGTGGTGGATCAGTTCGGTGCCCATGAAGATGGCCCAACTATCGGCGACAATTTGGGTAATTCGATCTTCGCAAAAACAGGAAACGGTATTGTGTATGATGGAGCTGTGCGCGATATAAATGGCCTGAAAGAACTGGGTTCATTTACTTCATTCGTTCGGAGTTACCATCCGTCGCATCATTTAAACGATCCGGATGGCGAACTGAATACAACACTGATTGGCATCAATACACCTACACGTATCGGAAAAGCGATGGTTCTTCCCGGAGATGTTGTATTGGGCAGAGACGGCGGAGTAATTTTCATACCGCCACATTTAGCCGAACAGGTTGTTAAAACTTCGGAGATCGTCAGGCTTCGCGATATGTTCGGACATCAGCGTTTGCGTGAACAAAAATATACTCCCGGACAGATAGATTCCAGATGGTCGGACGAAATTGAAAAGGATTTTTCAGCCTGGCTCAATGACCACATCAACGAATTGCCGGTTCCAAAAGAACAAATAAAAGAATTGCTTAAAACACGCACCTGGTAAATTAACCTAAACCAATTTAACCAAATGACAAATTCAAGACGTGATTTTATTACTAAAAGTGCAGTGACTGCTGCTCTCGGTTTTGCATCTTTTTCCGGCTTTGGAAAAGGTTTGGAAACTGCAGTGGAGAATACTCCGTTATCATCCAGTCCGAGCGATCTTAAAATAACTGAAATTAAATGTGGTTATATCCGGAACGGGCACAGCCTTTTCGTTAAAATACATACCAATCAGGGAATCTGGGGTTGCGGCGAAGGCGTTGATGCCACTCCCGGGACCTACCAGTTAGTGAAAATGTTTGGCGAACGGATCAAAGGAAAAAATCCTTTAAATGTAAATCGTCTTTTTGAAGATATCCGTAAATCCGGTTTCTTCGAAGGCGCTCAGTCGGGAATGTATGTGGCTGTTTTGACTGCCGTTGAAACTGCTTTATGGGACTTGACCGGAAAAGCATTGGGTTTGCCTGTTTACCAGCTATTGGGTGGAAAATTCAGGGATAAAATCCGGGTGTATTGCGACACAGCTCTTTATCGGAAAGAATCACCTACACCGGATGTGTTCGCTGAGTCAGCGATGAAAGCAGTTAAAATGGGGTTCAATGCCGTCAAGTTTGACATTGATGAAGCTGAAGATCCAAATAAATATGACGCCTACAACTGGACAGCCAGTCCGGCAGAATTAGACCGGATGTATAATCAGATTGCAGCAGTCCGACAGGCAGTTGGTTCTAAAATAGATATTTGTGTCGATATGCACGGACGATACGATAAATTGACTGGCCTTCAGGTTGCAAAAAGGATGGAACCACTCAACCTGATGTGGCTCGAAGAGCCGGTTGCCGCCGAAAATATTGATGCCTACCGCGATATCACCCAATCGACAAGCACTCCGATCTGTGCTGGCGAAAACTTATACCTGGCGCATGGTTTCCGGAGAGCACTCGAAATTGGTGCGGTTGATATCATCATGCCCGATCTTCAAAAAGCCGGTGGTTTGGGCGAAGCCCAACGGATTGCCAACCTGGCCAATTTGTACTATGTTCCGTTTGCACCTCATATGGTGGCATCATTTCTTGGGGCGATGGCTTCTTGTCATGTCTGTGCTTCTGTACCGAACTTTATGATTCTGGAATGGCAGATTTATTTCCATACCGATCCGATGTTCAAAGAAATTGTCACGTTCGACGGGCCAATGGTTACGGATGGGTTTATCCAATTGCTGAATAAACCGGGTATCGGTGTCGAAATCAATGAAGAAGGTATGCGTAAATATGCCACTCCCGGTGTCCCATTTTTTGAATAAACCAATGACGATGAATAAATTAGCAGGCATTTTTGCTCCCATAAATATTCCTTTTAATCAGGACGAAGAGGTAGATTACATTGGTTTGTCAAAAAACCTGCAATTTTACCTTGGTACAGAGTTGAACGGATTGCTTTTGCTTGGTTCCAATGGTGAGAACAAAAGCCTGAGTGAGGAGGAAAAAGTGCAGATTATTGAAGCCTCAACCCAATTGGTTGCTGGAAGAAAAACTATAGTTGTTGGAGTGATGTATGAAAGTCTCTATCTGTCAAAAGCATTTATTGAAAAGATACGCCAATTCAGTATAGATTATTTATTGGTTCAACCGCCCTTCTATTTCAGGGGGAAATTTACCGAAGAGGACTATTATCAGTATTATTTTGAACTGACCAAAATTTCTCCATTTCCAATTCTGATTTATAATGCTCCGGGTTTTACAGGTGTCGATTTTTCAGCTGAGTTGATTAACCGGCTTGCAGAACTCGATCAAATAGTTGGAATTAAAGACAGCAGTAAAGCCGAAAAGGAGCTGAGTTCAAAGTTGTCGGTGTTAACAGGAACTGTCAATACTTTATTCGAAATGCTGGAGAAAAATGCGACAGGCGGAATAGTTTCGTTGGCTAATTTTCTTCCTGAACTGCCGGTGCGAATTTACAAGGAATACATCAGCGGGAATATTGAATTGGCAAAATCACTGCAGGGAATCGCTATTAAGCTAAATAGTTTAATTTCAGGGAAAAGTGGTGTTGCCGGAGTAAAAGCAGGTATGGATGCAATGGGCCTTGTAGGTGGTGAATTGCGTTTTCCATTAAAAAGGACCTCTGCTCAGGAAGTCGAAAAAATCAGAAATTCAATCCAGGAGATCTATCCCAATGAGCTATAAAATCCTCGCCATAGATGTTGGAACCACCAATTTTAAGATGGGAATTTTTAATGAATCCCTGACGATTGAAGAGGTTTACCAGCAAAATTATGAGGTAGATATTTTCAATGAAGAGAATGCCGAGATTGATCCTGAAATCTGGTGGCAACAGCTGATCAAAGGGTGCAGTTCTTTTGGAAAAAAACTGGCAGAAGTTGATTTGGTGTCATTTTCAGTGACCACTCCGGGCCTGGTTGCCATGGATGAAAGTGGAAATGCGCTTACCAAAGCTATCCTATTTCTCGATCAGCGTTCACACAGTCAGGCACTGTCAATCCGAAACAAAATCGGTGAAGAGAAACTCCTCGAAAAAGCTTGCAATCTTCCGGTTTCAGGTGGTTCATCGCTGAGTTCCATCCTTTGGATTAAAGAGAATATGCCTGAAGTTTATGAACAGACTTTTAAGTTTGGTCACACCAATACTTTTCTGATTCACAAGCTGACCAAAAAATGGGCCATCGATCCGTCAACAACATCGATCACCGGATTGTACAATACAAGAGACAATGATCTGAGCTGGAATTCAGAATTTCTGAAAGAACTTGACCTTTCAGAAGATCAATTGCCTGAACTGTTTCAGTCGTTTCAGTCGGTTGGGCAAATTGATCCTGTGATTGCCGGTTTAGTCGGATTGTCTACAACCTGCAAGGTTTTATGCGGAGGCAACGATGCGGTTTTATCCGCTTTTTCAGCAGGTATCAATAAGCCTGGCGATGTTTTGCATATTTCAGGAACCTGCGATATCATGATGGTTTGCCTGGACAAACCGGTTGGCTCGGCCGGATATAATATCCGTTCGCATATTTTGCCGGGTTTGTGGATGACTTTATTCGTTCTGAATACCGGCGGAAAATCGCTCGAATGGTTTCATTCCGTGTTCTGTAACGAAATGACTGACGAACAGTTTTACAATGAGTACATTCCCAAAGTGATCGAAGACAAAATCGGAAAGGATGGTCCTTTCTATGAACCGTATCTTCAGGGATCCAGATACAGTGTTCAGGCTCTGAAAGCAAGCTTTTCAGGAATTGATGTCAATACTTCACGGGATGATTTTTTGATATCTGTATTGAAAGGCAACAATTTATACATGTCTTCCCATCTAGCAGAAGTTTCTAAGGTGGTAAAACTGAGTTGCAAAATTAAACTGACCGGAGGTGCCCAGAATATCCGGAATATGGACCTGGTAAAACGAAAATGGATCGGAGATTATCAGTTTGAATACATCGATCAGAGCTCATTACAGGGTGCAGCGATGTTGGGGAGAATCTATTTTGAAAATTTAAATAATCCAAAAAATGACGATAGTTTCAGCTAAGGAGATGCTTGTGAAAGCAAGTCAGGAAAAATACGCGGTTGGTGCGTTCAATATTACCAGTGTGGTTCAGATGGTGGCGGTTATCGAGGCTGCTGCAGAGCGAAATGCTCCGGTAATTGTTCAGACATCGGTCACGCCGGCTAAATTTTTAAAACCTGAAGTGGTGGTCGCCGTATTCAGGGCGTTGGCTGAGTCGGTTTCCATTCCGGTTTGCCTGCACCTCGACCATTGCACCGACGTTGATTTTTGCAAAAAATGCGCCGACCTTGGATATACCAACATCATGTTTGACGGTTCTCACCTGGATTTCGAGGAAAATATAAAACAAACCCGTGAGGTGAGCGATTACTGTCACGCTATTGGTGGTATTACGGTTGAAGGTGAATTAGGCACCGTTTCAGGAGTTGAAGACCAGATAAAAGTGGCCGCTGACGATGCGCAACTTTGTGATCCTGAAAAATCTCTTGAGTTTATGGAGCGTTCAGGAATTGATCTTTTTGGCCCCGCCATCGGCACTGCTCACGGAATCTATCAGACCGAAAATCCGGTCATCGACTTTGTTCGTCTGGGTGAAATTTATCAGAAATTGAATACTCCTGAGGTGAGAACTCCTTTGGTTATTCATGGAGGTACCGGCCTGAGTGAAAATACTGTAAAGAGTCTGATCGAAAACGGAGGTTCAAAATACAATGTTTCTACCAATCTGAAATATATTCTGATGGACAGTACGTTCGACTATATGTCAGGCCACCTGAAAGAATACGATCCCGGAAAGTTGGATAAACATGTAAAAATGGCAACGAAAGAACGGATAGAATACTGGATCGATTTACTGGGCAGCGCTGGTAAAGTAATATAGAAAACCATGATTCAAGAGCTTAAGGCAATTTTTTTTGATATGGACGGAACCATTGTTGACACCGAAAAGGATGGTCACCGGGTAGCATTTAATCAGGCTTTTGCGCAGTCCGGAATTAAGGCCGAATGGAGTGTGGAAGAATATCATCAGCTTCTGCAAATTGCCGGGGGAAAAGAGCGGATGAAATTCTATTTTCTGAACGAAGGCCGGAAATATTTTCCGGAGGGGAAGTCCTTGGACGACCTTGTTCAGCAACTTCATCTGCTGAAAACTGAACTATTTATTTCGCTTATCGAAACCGGTATGTTGCCTTTGCGTCCCGGAATTCAACGGATCATGAAAGAAGCCAATGAAATGGGAATTCTCATCGGTATTTGTACAACGTCCAACGAAAAGGCAGTTAAGGCAATTCTGAATTCCCTGTTGGCTGAGGTTAAAATCGATCTCATTCTGGCAGGCGATGTGGTTACCAAAAAGAAACCTGATCCTGAAATCTATTTACTGGCATTGGAAAAGACAGGCTTCTCTGCGAATGAAGTTCTTGTCATTGAAGATTCGGAGAATGGGATTATTGCAGGTAAAGAGGCACATATTAAGGTGCTTTCAACCATAAATGAATATACAAAAAATGAAGATTTATCGCGTGCTGATGCAGTTGTTTCAAGCCTCGGTAATGAAAATGAGAAAACAGTCGTATTGGCAGGTAATTTAAAATTGAGAGACCATCAGATGGTTCATATGAACGACCTGTTTGAAATTTAACTTAAGTAAAAAAGGAAACTTGAATTATTAATTTATTTAGATTTATCGTTATGAAAAAACATGTCATTTTGATCGTGGTTCTTGTATTGGGAAGCTTCATTGGCAACGCACAGCGTGTTGGTTCATCGCCCGAATACATTAAAACATTAACAGCAGAATGGAAAGGGGAACGCTTCCCCGATGGACGGCCAAAAGTATCCGATGCAATTCTGGAAAGATTAAAAAAGATCTCCATCGAGGAAGCCTGGGGCGTTTTGCGCAACAAGGGATTTCAGAATCAGTTCGAAGGTGACTGGACGATTATTAATCCTGAAGAAGCAATGACCGGTCGGGTAGTAACAGCCCAGTACATGCCGCTTCGGCCTGATCTCGAAAAACAAATTAAGGAACAAGGGAAAACTGAGGGTCGGGCTCAAAAAGGCGGAACCAATTCATGGCCGATTGATGCGCTGACCACCGGAGATGTTTATGTGGCTGATGCATACGGAAAAATTGCCGATGGTACCTTAATTGGTGATAACCTTGGTAATTCTATTTATGCCAAATCGCAACGTGGCGTGGTTTTTTATGGTTCGGTCAGGGATCAGGAAGGGATTTCTGAAATAAAAGGCTTTAACGGATGGATCAAAGGATCGGATCCTTCCTATATTCAGCAAATGATGCTCACATCCATCAATGCTCCGATACGCGTTGGCCGCGCTACTGTTTTGCCGGGTGACATCGTACTGGCGAAAAAGTACGGAGTCATTTTTATTCCTGCTTATCTGGTCGAAGATTTGGTTTTGACTTCTGAAGTTACCGCGCTTCGCGACGAATTCGGACACCAGCGCCTGCGTGAAAAGAAATATCTCGCCGGTGAAATTGATAGTGAATGGAGTGAAGAAATCAAGAAAGATTTCCTGAACTGGCTGAATAATTACCCGGGTAAATTGCCGATGACCAAAGCAGAACTGGACAATTACCTGAAAGAAAGGAATTACTAAAAAAAAGTCATTGGGCAATATCATTAGGAAATATGAAAACAACTTTTCCCTTTTTCTCATTTCTTTTTCCTAATGCCTAATTGCCTAATTGCCTAAAGGACTTATTTCAAAATTAACCACTAAACTTAATAAATCATGAAAAGTATTATTCAGCAAATTGCTGACCAAAATAGAAAGCTTGAGAGTAAAGAAAAAGAAGCCATCGCAGCAGAAATTGCAAATCCGGCTACTACCAATAACCGTCGTAATTTCCTGAAGAAAACTGCTTTGGGCGGTTTGGCCTTGGGCGGTTTGATGCATTTATCCATTGAGGATACCATAGCACAAACTACGCAAAGCGTTTCACGTGCGTCAAATCCTTCAGAATTGAAAATAACTGATATGCGATATGCGCTGACTACCGTTCTTGGCGGCACAGCAATTATTCGAATTGATACCAACCAGGGAATATACGGACTCGGCGAAGTTCGTGACGGAGCTGATGTGCGTTATGCATTGATGCTGAAAAGCCGTATTCTCGGGATGAATCCCTGCAACGTCGAAATGATTTTTAAGAGTATTAGGCAGTTTGGCGGTCCTTCTCGTCAGGCGGGTGGCGTATGCGGTGTTGAAATGGCACTTTGGGATTTATGCGGCAAAGCTTACAATGTTCCGGCATGGCAGTTGTTAGGCGGAAGATACCGGGACAAAGTCAGATTATATGCCGATACACCCGAGTCGAAATCGGAAGAAGAACAACTGAAACTGATCAAGTATCGCACAGAAGAACAGGGATATACCTGGCTGAAAATGGATTTGTCCATCGGGGAATTAAAAGGGATACCAGGGACTCTTGTAAATTCTAAATTTTGGGAAAATAACGACAAAAACCTGGCTCAATGGGGAGACCAGAGTAATTATACCTCGTACGGAAATACCCAGCATCCGTTCACCGGAATACAAATTACAGAAAAGGGGATCGACATTTTAGCCAAAATTGCCGACGATACCCGTAATTTAGTTGGTTATGAAATACCTTTATCCACCGATCATTATGGACATTTCGACCTGAATAACGGAATACGGCTTGGAAAGGCACTTGAAAAATACCGGCTGGCCTGGATGGAAGATATCGTATCCTGGGAATTGACCGACCAATGGAAAACCATGTCTGATGCATTGGAAACACCATTGCTTACCGGAGAAGATATCTATCTTCTGAAAAATTTCAAACCGCTGATTGACATCCATGCAGTGGATATTATTCATCCGGACATTTCAACTTCAGGCGGACTATTGGAGACCAAACGGATTGGCGATTATGCCGAGGAGCACGGTGTTGCCATGGCAATGCATCAGGCCGGAACTCCGGTTTCGTTTATGGCCAATGTGCATTGTGCAGCTGCTACACAGAACTTTTTAGCGCTTGAACATCATTCGGTTGATCTGACCTGGTGGGAAAGTTTAGTAAAGACAACCGACGGCAGACAATTAATTACAAAGGGTTTTGCCAATGTTCCGCTCGATGCTCCCGGATTAGGAATCGAATTGAACGATGATGTTGTGAAAGAACATTTGCATGCAAAGGATAAAAGCTTTTTTGGTCCTACTGATGAGTGGAACGACAAACGTTCACACGATCGGGTATTTAGCTAAAAAAAGCTCTATCCAAACCGCCCCCACAAGGGGAGACTTTTAAATAGCCCCAAATCTTGCTCCCTCCCCTCGGGGAGGGGCATTCAGTTTGCCAACTAAGTTTGTTTCTTCATGAAAAAAATCAATTCTCACAAAATAGCTCTCGGATTTTCAGTGCTGTTTTTGATCATCACTCTCTTCCTGATTTTTACAGGAAATCTCGAAAGTGCAGGTCCTTTTCTCATCGCTATGTTTTTATCGCTCGCCATTGGTGTTCGGGGATTCACATCAGTGAAAGGACTTTCCTATACCATCTGGATTTTTACCGGCGTTACCGCTGCCATGTTTTTTCCTCAGTATTTTACTACGGCGGGCAGTTTCCAGTTTAAAACACTGATCGTTCCGCTTTTGCAGATTATCATGTTCGGCATGGGATCGCAAATGAGTCTGAACGATTTCACCGGAGTGATAAAAATGCCCAAAGGAGTAATCATTGGGGTCGGGTCACATTACCTGATCATGCCACTCGTTGCTTTTGCCATTTCACGCATATTTAATTTTCCTCCTGAAATAGCTGCCGGAATTATCCTGATTGGCTGTGTTCCAAGCGGATTGGCCTCCAATGTGATGTCGTACATTGCACATGCCAACCTGGTTTTGGCGGTAACCATCGGTGCGATTTCAACTTTGATTTCTCCGTTTGTTACTCCATTCCTGATGAAAATGCTTGGAGGGCAGTATATTGAGGTGAATTTTTGGAGCATGATGCTGGATATCCTGAATATGATTATTCTACCGATTGTTGCAGGTTTCATTTTCAATTTATTCAATGAAAACAAAGAGAAGCTACGGGCAAAAATGATCCAGTTAACCGTTTTCTTTATCATCATATTGCTTACTGATTTGGTTTTCATGAAAGCTAAGCAGGCAGATATTCACGGATTTTTGGTGGCTTTACTCAAATCATTGAGCTGGTTCTATTTTCTGCCAATGGTTGGAGCAATCTTACTGCGCCATTTCCTGAAAGGCGACAAAAAATTGATGGGACAAATTCTTTCCATGATTTCCATGGTCGGAATTGCAGTCATCATTACTATCATAACAGCTACCGGCCGCGACAGTCTTTTAAAGGTGGGCGCTCTCCTGATGGTGACCAGCCTTTTGCATAATGTGGCCGGTTACACTTTGGGATATAGTGTTTCCTGGTTATTCGGTATGCCTGAAAAAGACCGTCGGACTGTTGCTTTTGAAGTAGGAATGCAAAACGGAGGACTTGCGTCAGGACTGGCCCTGCAAATGGGTAAAATTGCCACCGTCGGACTGGCTCCTGCCATATTCGGTCCACTGATGAATGTCACCGGATCGGCTCTTGCAAGTTTTTGGCGCAGCAAACCGCCGAAAGAAGAAAGTGAAATTCAGGAAGAAAAAATTTAAACCAAATAAAATCAACAACTATGAAACGAAAAAATTATCTGATGATCATTTTTCTGGCCCTGTCAATCCCGGCTTTTTGCCAGACCAAGGTTGAAAAAGAGATTGCCTCAGCCGTTGAGACGTTCAAAAAAGGAATCGTCGATGCGGATAAAAATTTGCTTAATTCAATTACTGCTGAGGAACTGGTTTACGGGCATTCGAACGGTAAAGTACAGAATAAGACAGAATTCATTGATGAGATAATCAGCGGCAAGCCGGATTATGTTTCTGTGGATACGGCTGACCAAACCATAAAAATTTCAGGAAATACGGCCATTGTCCGCCATATTTATTCAGCTGAAACGATGAACAATGGGACTGCCGGTCATGTAAAAATCGGCAATATGCTGATCTTTCAGAAACAGCATGGAAAATGGAAATTGCTGGCCCGTCAGGCATATAAATTACCAGTCTAAATTGAAAACCTGAGTTCGCGATAAATCGAATGGATACCAGTTGGAATGTAACAAGTTAGTAAGGTTGTATGGATTTTTGCATTTAATTTCTACTAAGGTTCTATTCAAAAAATATGGTTTAGTAGTTTCACAGTATAAGAATTGCTTCCCATAAAAGAATTGCTGGGAAAATGTGAAGTGACTTGGGGTTCAGCCCAGTATGGGCGGTATATTTGTAGCCCAGGGCAAACGACGAAGGAGTGACGCCCTGGGTGGGAAGAACAAAAGGAAACCGTCCGCGCGAAAATGATATTCAAGAAATTAATCTCCTTTCGGACGAAATTGAAGTAGCATTCAGAAATGAGCTTACATAAGAGCAATATGAGATTTAAAGTTTGCACCTTATTGTCTTAAAATTTGTACATTAACCTATGAATTCTGTCGAGCTGAGGTTAATAAACATTTTAGCTTCCTTTTTATTAACTTCTGAAATTAAGCCAGATAAAATAAAATGAAAAAATATCATTTTCCGGCGAAATGGTGGTTTTTAATTCTGGGAATAACATCAACCGTTTGGTTCCTGATCCGGGTTATTCCCAAACCTTCGCGTGCTGCATATCCCTGTATGCGGGCAGCAGCTCCTGTCATGTCCGGATTCGTTGTTTATTTGCTTTCGCTTGGCGGTATAACGCTGGCCTTGCGAAAAGCCCGGTTGAATATTTTGCGCGCCAGATACATTTCAGGAAGCCTGTTTATTCTTGTTGCACTTGCCGGTCTGGTGATTTCCATTTCGCACGACACTTCATTTTCTTTTGCCATTGGTCCGGAAAAAACAGGGCCTGATGACGGTCCAAACCAACCCATGGGGAAAGGAATGGGCGTTAATCCGGGACGTGTAATCTGGGTATGGGATCCCAAAGCCACCAATGCAAACTGCATCAATGCTTTCGATCTTTACAAACCTGAAAATACCAATCAGGGAGTGGTCAATAAAATGGTTGTTGATGCCGTGAAGAAACTGAGTGGCAAAACCAGTTTAAACGAATCATGGGATGCTCTTTTTAAATCTTTCAATTTTAAAAAAAGCAAGAGCCCCAAAGCTTATACTCAAGGCGAAAAGATATTTATTAAAATTAATCAGGGAACTGCCAATGGAAAACTGAGCAAGAAAGATCAAAATACCGGATTCTATATTTCTGAAAAACTCACTGATAGTCAGGCGGCAAAAAGTGGCAATTCCGGAACTTGTGAAACCTATCCCAATGTGGTACTCGAAATTCTAAGGGAATTGGTTTATGTGGTTGGAGTTGATCAAAAAAACATTGCAATAGGCGATCCAATGAGCCACATTTTCGGCCACAATTATGATGCCTGGTCTACCGAGTTTCCTGATGTCGTTTATGTGGACCATACCACTTCAAATTTTGGCAGGACCATGATCAAACCGACGGCAAAAAATCTGGTTTTTTATTCCGACAAATCCGATTCCGACAAATTGTATGATATCATTGAAAAGGCTGATTACATGATCAATGTGGCCAATCTGAAGCCTCACGGACGTGCGGGAATGTCGCTTACCGCCAAGAATCATTTTGGATCTCATGCCCGAAACTCGGCCTTTCATCTTCATCATTCGCTGATATCGCCTGTGTCGCTGGGCAATCCGACCAACAATGGCTACCGGAAATATCGTGTGCTGGTTGATCTGATGGGAAGCCGGTATCTGGGACAAAATACGCTGCTTTATGTGGTCGATGGTTTATATGGCGGTGGTTCGAATGAGACAAAGGTTCCGGTCAAATATTTTATGGCACCGTTTAACAACGACTGGTGCAATTCGATTTTCATTTCTCAGGATCAGGTTGCTCTTGAATCGGTTTGTTACGATTTTCTGCGGACAGAGTGGAACGGAACCTATAAGCACAGCGATGCAAACAATGCCTATGAATCTATCCCGAACGTTAATGGGGTGGACGATTACCTTCATCAGGCAGCCGATGCGGCGAACTGGCCGGCTGGTATGATCTACGATCCGGACCATTCGGGTCAGCCATTGGCCAGCCTTGGCGTTCATGAACACTGGAACAATTCAGAAAAGAAACAGTATTCGCGAAATCTGGGAATAGCTGATGGAATTGAACTTATTTCTATTCCTGAAACGCTTACAGGCAGGGAAGGAGCTGTAGTTTCTGCAATACAAGGCGGACAAAAGAACGCTGATAAAGGAATCAGCAAAAAGGAAATTCAGGCCAATAATTCTTCGGAAAAGCGGGAAATTAAAAAAGTGAAAAAGACTTCTGTTGTTAACCGTACTTTCGGTGGCACATTTCAGGCCAGTAAATTTTATTCGGTAACTGTTGATGATGAAAATACAAAATGGTTCCTGTCCGAGGCCGGAATCGTTAGTTTCGACGGAAAAACATGGACCATTCAGGATAAAAACAGAAAGATACCAACTAAGGGACTGAAGGGAATTGGCTATGATTTCTCCGATTTCGGCAGCGAATTATGGATCGCCACTCCACAAGGCGCAACAGTGGCCTCCATACCGGTTGATGCCAGTTCAGGCGCAACAACTTATTATCAGGAGAATTCAGGTATTCTTAGTCAAAATGTACTGGCAATGGCCGTTGGTAAAGGTTCGTTGCGGTGGTTTGGAACCGACAAAGGGATTTCAGCTTTCCATGGCAGTGATTGGCTTTCAGGTTCATATCAAAGAAAATATCCGGAAAGCTTGTTCAGGGATTTTCCGATTACTGCTATGGCAACCAGTCCCAATGGGGATTCATTGTATGTAGCAACGAATGGCGCCGGGGTGGCCCGGGTTTTTCGGAACAATGTGGATGCAATTTCAGGTGCTTCGGAATATGCCCAGTGGGGGCCGATTGAGATTCCTTCGGACAAGGTTTTCAGCGTTTTTGTCGCTTCGGATGGAACGCAGTGGTTCGGAACCGATGCGGGAGTTGCGAGGCATGTGGGTGGTAAAACCATGGAAAACTGGACGGTATTTACTGTCGGGAATGGTTTGGCCGATAACTTTGTTCAATGTATTGCACCTGACAAGGAGGGAAATATCTGGTTTGGAACCCGAAAAGGAGTGTCTGTTTTTGACGGATCGCATTGGACTTCATTCACCGAAAAAGATGGATTGAGCAGTAACAATGTGCGATGTATGAAAGTCGATAGGGAAGGGGTTCTGTGGCTGGGAACTGATCAGGGCGTAACCAGTTTTCTCAATGGTGAATTTACCAGCTATAAATGATTTCTAAATATACAAGGCATACTTCGTTCAGGTAAAATAGATACCTTTATCGCTGAAGGTCTTTGGTCCGGTGACCCGGTTATTTTCAGGAATTTCCGGAATAGTTCAAAACCTGCAGTGAATGAAGGAAATTAAGAATAGTTGTGAAAATTTTCGGATAATAAACGCAGTTCAACCATGAAAAAAATAGTCACGTTTGGAGAGATCATGTTGCGGTTGGCAACACCGGATTATCAGCGTTTTTCGCAGGCAACGGTTTTGAATGCCTCTTTTGGCGGAGGCGAAGCCAATGTGGCCGTGTCACTTGCCAATTACGGATTGGAAGCTGAATTCATCAGCCGCTTGCCCCAAAATGATCTGGCTCAGGCCTGCATTATGGATTTGCACAAACACCGTGTGAGTACTGCAAACATGCAGTTTGGTGGGGAACGGCTTGGAATCTATTTTCTCGAAACCGGTGCTGTGGCGCGTCCAGGCAAGGTCATATACGACCGGGCAAACTCTTCTGTTTCAGAAATTAAACCCGGAATGATCGACTGGCAAAAAGTGTTTGAAAATGCCCAATGGTTTCACTGGACCGGCATCACACCAGCCCTTTCACAAAGTGCTGCGGATGCCCTGAAAGAAGCGATTCAAACGGCGAACCAGATGGGAATCACGGTTTCTGTTGATTTGAACTTCCGGAAAAATCTATGGAAATACGGCAAAAAAGCTTCGGAAGTAATGCCTGAACTGGTTGCAGCTTGCGATATTGTTTTGGGTAACGAAGAAGATGCCGAAATGGTCTTCGGGATTAAACCGGAAGGAATTGACCTGACCAAAGGACATCTGGACGCTTCTGCCTATCAGTCGGTTTGCACGCAAATGACGGAATGTTTTCCGCGGGCTAAAAAAGTGATTGTAACGCTTCGGGGATCAATCAATGCCAATCACAACAAATGGTCGGGTGTTTTGTGGGATGGAAATCAGCTTTTTAAAGCACCTGATTACGACATTACCCACATTGTTGACCGGGTTGGCGGAGGCGACAGTTTCATGGGCGGACTGATTTATGGACTGATCACATTTCCAGGAGATGACCAAAAAGCACTGAACTTTGCAACCGCTGCTTCGTGCCTGAAACATACCATTCAGGGTGATTACAACCTGGTAACGGTGGCCGAAGTCGAAACTCTGATGAAGGGTGACGGATCGGGAAGGGTTTCAAGATAGAGGTTTATTTATTCAATTTAAATTAGCACAAAATGGCAAGATACACAAGAATTCAGGTGGCTTTGAAAATGCAGGAAACAGGTCTGGTTCCTGTGTTTTATCACCCCGATTTATTGGTTTGCAAGCAGGTTTTGAAAGCCTGTTACGATGGCGGGGTCAGGGTTTTCGAGTTTACCAACCGTGGTGACTTTGCGCATGAAGTCTTTGCAGAACTGAATAAATATGCAATCAAAGAATTGCCTGAAATGATTCTGGGAATTGGCTCGGTGGTCGATGCCGGAACGGCCTCTTTGTACATCCAGTTGGGAACTAATTTTGTTGTGTCTCCGGTTCTAATACCTGAAATGGCCAAAGTCTGCAATCGGCGGAAAATCTTCTGGTCGCCGGGTTGCGGCTCGTTGAACGAAATTAGCTATGCCGAAGAATTGGGTGCCGAAGTGGTGAAAATATTTCCGGCAGAACAGGTTGGCGGCCCGA
>CAILJH010000233.1 GCA_903834475.1 uncultured Prolixibacteraceae bacterium
CTGTATTTTTTGTTCGGCATCCGATTGTTTTTTCTTCTCCAGATCGACTACCTGAGCAGGCGCGCTGTTTACAAAACGTTCGTTACTCAGCTTCATCTTCACCGAATTCAGAAACTTATGAGCATATTCGAGCTCAATGCTTAATTTCGCCAATTCTTCTTCTACATTGATTTCCTGCAACAAAGGAACATAAAATTCTGTTGTTTTCACAATAAAACTTTGAGCTGCTTCCATTTTCTCGTCAATGTAAGCGATATTGTCAATATTGCAAAGCTTGGCAACAATTGCATCAAACGTAGTATCTGGCGTTTCATTGTTATTTTTGCGAATAAAAAAAGAAATGCTTTCTTTGTTCAACACATTCTTTTCCTTGCGGAAAGTCCGGATAGCCATCACCACTTCCAGTGCTGAATTGAATTGCTGTAAAATCAAAGGATCTATTTCTTCGACTTTCAGCATATCGGCTATCATCAGGCAATTGTCTTCGTCTTTTTCGTTGAGTAAATGCCATATTTCTTCGGTGATAAAAGGCATAAAGGGATGCAGTATCTTCATTAGTTTCTCAAAAAGAACGATAGTTGCTTCATAAGTAGCTTTGTCGATCGGATGTTGATACTGAGGTTTGATCATTTCGAGGTACCAGGAGCAGAAATCATCCCATATCAGTTTATAGGTAGTCATCAAGGCATCGCTCAGGCGGTATTTTTCGTAATGATCTTCAATAACTGCAAAGGTTTCATTTAATTTTGACTCAAACCATTGAATAGCTGTTTTGGCATATTCGGGTTGAGGAATATTTTCGTCAATTTCCCAACCTTTTACCAGTCGGAGGGCATTCCATATTTTATTGGTAAAATTGCGACCCTGTTCGCACAAGCTTTCGTCAAAAGGCAAATCGTTACCGGCAGGAGAAGTAAGCAACATCCCAACCCTCACTCCATCGGCTCCGTATTGCTCCATCAGCAGGACAGGGTCGGGTGAATTTCCTAAGGATTTAGACATCTTACGGCCGAGTTTATCTCTTACAATGCCGGTAAGGTAGACATTTTTGAAGGGGATTTCATTACGGTACTCCAGTCCGGCCATAATCATACGGGCTACCCAGAAAAACAGTATCTCTGGAGCAGTAATCAGGTCTTTGGTAGGATAGTAATACTTAATATCATCATTTTCGGGATTGCGGATACCATCAAATACAGAGATAGGCCACAGCCACGATGAAAACCAGGTGTCCAATACATCTTCATCCTGAATTAAATCAGTCAACTGAAAGTTTTGTTCAGGGAATTTCTGGCGGGCAACAACCAAGGCAGCTTCAACATTCATAGCAACCACGATTTCGCGATTGGGCAGATACCAGGCGGGAATTTGTTGTCCCCACCACAGCTGACGGGATATGCACCAGTCCTTAACATTTTCCATCCAATGACGGTAAGTGTTCTTGAACTTGGCAGGATGAAACTTAATATCATCGTTCATCACAACATCTAAGGCCGGTTTGGCCATTTCGCCCATGCGCATAAACCATTGGAGCGAAAGTTTAGGTTCTATCACTTCATCGGTTCTTTCGGAATAACCTACTTTGTTGGCATATTCTTCAATTTTGGCCAGATGCCCTTTTTCTTCTAATTCCTTGCTAATCTTTTTACGAACGGCAAAACGGTCTTCGCCGATATACAACTGTGCTTTTTCGTTCAAGGTACCGTTGTCGTTGAAAATATCGATGGTTTCGAGTTTGTATTTGATACCCAGGTTGTAGTCGTTGATATCGTGAGCCGGAGTAATTTTTAGGCAGCCAGTTCCAAATTCACGGTCGACGTATTCGTCGAAGATAACCGGAACCGAACGATTGAGTAATGGAACCAATACCCTTTTCCCTTTCAGAAAAGCGTATTTTTCATCTTCGGGATGAACGCAAACGGCCGTATCGCCCAATATGGTTTCGGGACGGGTAGTGGCAACGGTAATAAAATCGCTGCTACCTTCGATAAAATATTTTATATAATAGAGTTTCGAATTTACTTCTTTAAAGATGACTTCTTCATCAGAAACAGCCGTCAATGCTTTGGGATCCCAGTTGACCATGCGAACCCCACGGTATATCAGTCCTTTGTTGTAAAGCTCCACAAAAACCTGAATAACTGATTCGTACATATCAGCATCCATGGTAAATTTGGTACGTTCCCAGTCGCAACTGGCACCTAACTTCTTGAGTTGTTCAAGTATGATGCCTCCATGTTTTTCTTTCCATTCCCAGGCATGTTGAAGGAAAACTTCTCTTGAAATGTCTTTTTTCTGTATGCCTTCTTCCCTTAATTTGGCAACTACTTTTGCTTCGGTAGCAATAGAAGCATGGTCGGTGCCAGGTACCCAGCAGGCATTAAAGCCTTTCATACGGGCACGGCGGATAATAACATCCTGTATGGTATTGTTGAGCATATGCCCCATGTGGAGCACACCGGTAACGTTGGGTGGCGGAATTACAATGGTATAGGGCGGTTTTTCATTAGGTTGTGAACGAAAAAGTCCTTTTCCCATCCAGTAAGCATACCATTTGTTTTCTGTTTCCTGGGGATTGTATTTAGGAGAAATCTGCATTTTTTATGATAATATTATAATAAAATTCGTTAAACCTTTCAGGTTTTTCATACCTGGAAGGTTTGAATGCAAAAATAAGAATTGTTTCGGAAAGTTAGAGGATTTTTTAAACGCTTTAAGTAATAATAACATAATTATCAACTTCGTTTTAAGGGATGGGCATATTTATTGACATCTTCTGCCGTGATTACATTGTCACAAAGTATCGTCAATCGTTCCACTACATTGCGCAGTTCACGGATGTTACCGGTCCATTCTATTTTCTGAAGTTCCTCAATAGCTTCTGATTCAAACTGCATCTGAGGCTTACCTTGCTGCTGGCAGCATTCCGAAATAAAATAATCGGCAAGCAGAGGAATATCTTCAAGCCTTGTATTTAAGCTTGGAACCTCAATAAGGATTACACTCAGGCGATGGTATAAATCTTCACGAAAGCTATTTCTGGCAATTTCATCTTTCAAATTTTTGTTGGTTGCAGCAATAATCCTTACGTCGACGTTGATTTCCTTTTCACCACCGATACGTGTGATTTTATGCTCCTGTAACGCTCTCAACACCTTGGCCTGAGCCGAGAGGCTCATATCACCGATTTCATCCAAAAACAGCGTTCCCCCGTCAGCCTGTTCAAAATCGCCCTTGCGTTGTTTGATAGCAGAGGTAAAACTTCCTTTTTCGTGACCAAACAACTGACTTTCGATTAATTCGGAAGGGATGGCTGCACAATTGACCTCTATAAAAGGATGGTCAGCACGCTTACTTTTTTCATGGAGCCAACGGGCTACCAACTCCTTGCCTGTTCCATTGCTACCAGTAATTAAAACACGGGCATCGGTTGGAGCCACTTTCTCGATAATGGTTTTCACATCATTGAGAGCTGGCGACTCCCCAATCATTTCATAGGTTTTTGAAACCTGGCGTTTCAGGACTTTGGTTTCGGCAACCAGACTTGATTTATCCAGTCCATTGCGGATGGTAATCAGCAAACGATTCAGATCAAGCGGTTTTGAAATATAATCATAAGCCCCTTTTTTAATAGCTTCAACTGCAGTTTCAATGGTGCCATGTCCCGAAATCATCACGATAGGTGCCTCGGTAAGTGGTAATATTTTTTCAAGCACTTCAATGCCATCCATCTGTGGCATCTTGATGTCACAGAGAATGATATCGTATTTTATGGTTTTAACAAATTCAATTGCACTTGCCCCATCAGCTGCATCGTCAACACTGTATTTCTCGTATTCTAGTATTTCTCTTAGGGTTGAGCGGATACTTCTTTCATCGTCAATGATTAATATTCTGGACATATAATCGTATTTTTATAATCGTATGATAAGGGCAAATTATGGATTAAGATTTTCATCTGAAAAAAAAGCTCCCAGATCTTTGATGGAAGCTTTTAGCAATGCTTTGCAAACAAAATTACTTATTGATTAAAAGTTTCTTATTGTAATTTTTATTGTTCTTTTGTTGGATATTCAGATAGTAAACACCCTTGTTCAGGTCTTCTGTATTTAATTTAATGGAATGTTCATGTGTTGAAATCCTGGTTTTTACCAATTTACCCAAGACATCGTATACCTGGATAAGCACCTCTTCCTCTGTTTTTAAATCAATTCTAACATAATTCGCTGCAGGGTTTGGGTAGATTAGGATGTCATTATTATTTTCAAATTCAGGAACAGAAATTAAGGAATAAAAAAGTGCCGTCAACGTACGGTTGGATACAACATTAAATGAATAGACGGAATCGATGGAAACCTGATTTCCGTTATCAAACCAGCTTGCGAAGAACCATCCCGGTAAAGGTGTTGCATGTAAAGTTGCCAACTGATTTAAGCTATATGCTCCACCGCCACTTATGGTTCCTGAAGAAACTGGCATTGCAATGGTAGAGATATAAAATTGATTATTTGGGCTGAAATTTGCTATGATATTACGGTTGGTATTTACTACAAAAGTTAAAGACGGATTAGTACTCAGGGTAGACCCATTTTCGGTCCAATTTACAAAATAAAATCCCGGAGAATTTGTAGCAGTGAGTGTACAGCTTTGATTATTGTTATACAAACCAGCACCGGTAATGCTTCCACCGTTTAAAGGACTGGCAATTGTCTGAACTGTATACATGGAAGGAGAATGGATATAAAAACTTGA
>CAILJH010000234.1 GCA_903834475.1 uncultured Prolixibacteraceae bacterium
ATTCCATTGGCAGAAGTTGTAATTGTAATGGCGGGCGTGGTTGTTGGGTCGGCAACGGTTCCTGAGAACCCATTTGCAGACACCACCGATGCAGACGTCACTGTGCCACTGCCTGTTCCTGTGCCGAGTGCAGTCCAAACTCCATTGTAATAATTAAATGCGTTGGTATCTGTATTGTATATTAAAAGGCCTGTGGCTGGCGTTGCAATGGCATCACGCTCTGTGGTGGTCATTCGTGGAATCAATATACCCGTACTTGTTGATCTGATTTCAAGCATGGATGATGGATCCGGAATAATTGTTGAACTGCTAATTCCCACCTGCGAAAAAGCAGACTGGTTAATTCCCACCATGAATAGGCTGGCAATCAGTATGGCCAGAACTTTTACTTTAAGTTGGGTTAGATTTTTCATATCGTGTTGTTTTTGGAATTGTAAATTTTTCATCATACGCTTTGGAGTTTAATGCCGGTAAGGTGAATAGGAGCATCGCTCAATACCAAAGCTGATGAAGATGAATTTGTATGGGGATGGAAAAAAGAATAAAACCTATGTATTAAAAAGGGTAGCTGGCATGCGTTCGGCAAAACACGATAATACCTCGAAAGAGGTAAAAAAGTGAAGTACAAAATCGAAAGAACAGCGCTTAAAAAAATCTTCATGCAATTGTAAAACCTTATTAAAACTTCGTAAATCTATATATATCACTTGAATAAAAAACGGGTAACTACCAAATCAAGCAAACAAGATAGCAAACGGGTAGGTTCAAATATCAACTGCATAAAAAGGGTAATCAATTGGAGGTTCAAACAGCCTTAGAACCAAAATGTTTACAGGGAAAGGAGGATTTATAAACAGATAACATTGAAGTTGGACAAATGCGATCACTATTTGCCAAAATTCAAACAGATTGCTATGCTGTGGTTTGGCGGATATTCTGAATTCGGATTCGCCGTTGCGGAAAAGGATTCAGCGCAAGTCAGTCCGGGCGCGCAATGCTGTTAAGCTAAGCCGCCGACAGGGTTGTTAACCCCTGTCGGGGCAATCAGGAAACCCTGTCGGTGGTTGAAGACCCCGACAGAGGTTAAACAAAAAACCTTAACATTGGTGTATTGCAGATTTATTGGTCTTGCTACTCACAGGGTGACTTCGAGTCACCCCGTGAGTGATCAGACAGCACCTTTGAATCTGTCAGGTTTTCGGGCAAAAACAGACCTTTCAGCGTCGATAGACCTGGAAGCGACAAATGCAGAAGAAACCTGAAGAAGCTACCGTGTACCCGCAAATTTCGTGTAGAGACGCACGGCCTTGCGCGCAAGTCAGTCCGGGCGCGACTCGAAGTCGCACCCGGACTGATATTGCATGTAGCTTTTATTCTATCACGATTTTAATGCCACTCACGGAAAACGCTGACAGTCCAGAATTCTCGGGATCGGACTCTGTCAGGTTTTCGGGCAAAAACAGACCTTTCAGCGTCGATAGACCTGGAAGCGTCAAATTGTTATAAATAATTCGGGTTCGCCGTTGCGGAAAACAAATCTGACATGGACCTGCTAAATTCATGCTGCGTTTGTAAATTAATTTATTACAATCTTGGAATCTGATTCCAAAATTGTAAATTTGTTTCATGATAAACAGAGAAGCCGAATTTGAATTAAGAACGTTATCTGGCCAGTTTAAAGCAGTAGCAGTAATTGGCCCGAGGCAGTCGGGCAAAACAACACTGGTTCGTACGATCTTTAATGAAAAGCCCTATGCGAACCTTGAGAATCCGGATATCCGCAAATTTGCACTTGAAGATCCCAGAGGTTTTTTATCAAATTATCCTCAAGGGGCAGTACTTGATGAAATACAGCGAGCTCCGGAGCTTTTTTCCTATTTGCAGCAGATCCTGGACGAATCAACCACAAATGGCCTGTTTATTTTGACGGGATCGAATAATTTCCTGCTTCAGGAAAGTATTTCTCAGAGTTTGGCTGGAAGAGTTGGTTATTTATTTTTATTGCCATTAAGCCTTCATGAAATCAATGACAATGAAATGAACAGCAATCAATTAATTTTCAGAGGAGGATATCCTGCACTTTACAGCGAAACGACAGAACCTACAAAATGGTTTCCTAACTATATCCGAACCTATATTGAGCGGGATGTCCGCCTAATCAAAAACATCACGGATTTGTACGCTTTCGAGCGTTTTTTGCGCCTATGCGCAGGACGGATCGGGCAGTTACTGAATATGAGCAGCCTGGCTCTGGAAGTAGGAGTTGATGTAAAATCGATCAGTTCGTGGATCGGTATATTAGAAACAAGTTTTATTGTATTCAGATTACAACCCTACCATACCAATTTCAATAAGCGAATTGTAAAAATGTCCAAGTTGTATTTTTATGACACCGGATTAGCAGTTGCTTTATTGGGAATTGAAAACGCCGAACAACTCACGTTCAATCCTTTTCGTGGAAGTCTTTTCGAAAATATGGTTGTGCTTGATTTTCTGAAAAGGAGGTTCAACGCAGGAAAGCCAAACAATTTGTTTTTTTGGCGCGATAACGTGGGGAATGAAATTGATTTGCTGATAGAAAGTGAAAATAAGAGAATACCTGTTAAGATTAAGTCGGGTCAAACCATTACAAATGATTCCTTTAAAGGAATTCATTTTTGGAATAAAATGACTAAAACTGAAAGTGGCATTGTTATTTATGGAGGCGATATGTTACAAAAAAGGAGTAATGACATCACTGTAGTGCCCTTCAACAAGATGAATTCAATAGAAATAGATTAAGAAACCGTTTAAAATTTTCCGCCAGGAAAATGTGTCTGAAGTAATGTCAAATAACAAGCATTTCAGTAATTCTACTCAACTTTCATTCTTAACGGAACAAGAAAACTCAATTACAAACATAGGGACTTAGTTTGTTTGCCTCTGATCCCCCCTGCCTGCGGCGGCTGCCGTGCACCCACATCTTTTTCGACTATGACGATTGATAAAACCTGATTTTTATGGGTAACCTAAGTACACAACTGATTCCCCTATGACTCAAACCTTATTCATGTGTTGCATTAGATTACAAGATAAGGTTCAAATCGGGTGGTGGTTGTCTGGCTACTAAGGTTATTTCGAAATAATAAGGTTAAAAATTGTGCTATCCAATTTTGTTGTCAAAAAGTAAAAAGCAACAAATTTCGGGTAAAGACGCACTGCCGTGCGAGCAAGTCAGTCCGAGCGCGACTCGAAGTCGCACCCGGACTGGCAGTTAGCGTGTACATTTAGATTTCGTGTACAGACGCACGTCCGTGCGTCTCTAACTAACACCTGGCGTCGAAGGCAGGGGATGAGGCCATTGGTGTATTGCAGGTTTTTTGGTCATGCTACTCACGGTAAACGCTGACAGGACCTTCGGACTCTGTCAGGTTTTCGGGCAAAGAAAGACCTTTCAGCGTCGATAGACCTGGAAGCGTCAAATGCTGAAGAAACCTTAGGTATGCTTCAGGCAATTACCGTTTATCCAAAAATTTCGGGTAAAGACGCACGGCCCTGCGTCTCTAACTAACGCCCAGCATCGCAGGCCAGGGAATTAGGCTTTTATACCACCGTGATTTTAAACTCGAATACCTCGATCACATCACCAGACCGTAATTTGGCACGTTTGCGGAATTCGGGTTCGCCGTTGCGGAAAACGATTCCGTCTTCGACCATCAGTTTGGCCTGTCCGCCCGACTCGCTGATCCGCATGATTTTCAGCAGTTTGATCAGTTCAATATATTCTTCACCTTTGAGTTCGTAGGAGTCTTCCG
>CAILJH010000235.1 GCA_903834475.1 uncultured Prolixibacteraceae bacterium
AGAATTGCTGCAGTTCACATTCTTTCAATAAAAAAAAATGATCATATTGCAGAAATAAGTGATAATGATTCCAATCCATCTGGCTTTTACTCCATTTCTATAGCAAATAAAAAGGCCGTCCCCAGATGAATGGAAACGGCCTTTGATATTTTGAGATCAGGAATTATTCCGGACAATGGAATTCATCTACATTAAATGCAGCAATTTTTCCGGCCTCGATGGCACGAACAACCAGACTGGCCCCAGCTTCCACGTCGCCACAGGCAAATATCTTCGCGTTTGAAGTTTGCTTTTTAGCGTTGACTTTCACATTTCCACGCTGATCATATTCAATTTCCAACGAGTCGAGCAATCCGTTGTGAACCGGTTGTGTGAAACCCATCGACAACAAGACCAGGTCAACATCCAGAATTTCTTCTGAACCTTGTTTTTCGGTCATTACCCATCGCCCAGCCTTGTCTTTATCCCAATTAACCGTGACCAGTTCAACCTGTTTAATTTCACCGTTTTCGCCGATAAAACGCTTGGTGTTCAAACTCCAGCGACGTTCACAGCCTTCGAGGTGCGAACTTGAAGTACGCAAAGTATTTGGCCAGTATGGCCACGGGTTGTTGTCTGCGCGGTTTTCAGAAGGTTTCGGCAGGATTTCAATCTGGGTAACGCTTTTGGCTTTCTGGCGGATGGAAGTACCCACACAGTCAGAACCGGTATCACCACCACCGATTACCAAAACCCGTTTATCTTTGGCCAAAATATTCAGCTCTTCCGGAAATTCTTCGCCGGCAATCCGTTTATTGGATTGACTCAGAAACTCCATGGCATAATAAACGCCTTTCAGATCACGGCCTTCAAGCGGAAGATCACGGGCTTGTTCAGCACCATTGGCCAAAACAACAGCATCAAACTTTGCCAATAATTCGTCGCGCGATATATCGACTCCAACCGCTACATTCGGTTTGAAGATAATTCCTTCTTCAAGGAAAATTTCGAGGCGGCGGTCGATAATTGTTTTACTCAGTTTAAAATCGGGGATACCGAATCGGAGAAGTCCGCCGATGGCACTGTTCTTTTCGAAAACAGTTACTTCATGACCAGCCTGGTTCAGTAAATCAGCGGCAGAAAGACCTGCAGGGCCTGAACCCACTATGGCAATTTTCTTTCCGGTACGAACTTCAGGAATACGAGGCTGAACAAAACCCAGATTGAACGCATGTTCAACTGTCGAAGCTTCATTTTCACGAATGGTTACCGCCTCGCCGTGAATAGCCAGTACACAGGCTTTTTCGCAGGGGGCAGGGCATACGCGGCCGGTAAATTCAGGGAAACTGTTGGTCGAGTGCAGTATTTCGTAAGCACCTTTCCAGTTTGCCTGATAAACCATATCCTGCCATTCCGGAATTTTACTTCCTACCGGACAGCCCCAGTGACAAAAAGGAATTCCGCAATCCATACAGCGTGCTGCCTGATCCATACGGTCATTTTCGTCGAGCGTCTGCTCCACTTCGCCGTAATCGTATATCCGGTCGTTCACCGGCCGATAACCAGCATCTTTTCGTCCTATCGTCATGAAACCTTTTGGATTTCCCATGGTATTTTTTTTATTTTTCCTGATGTCCGTCAAACTTCGGCGTGAGCTCAGTCGAACGCTAAAGCAGACAGCAAAGGATATTGTTCTTTTAGATTTTTGATTCTCAATTCCGTCCGATATCAGATTTTGTCATTTTTCTCCATCATCTTCGGCCGGCACTCTAATTTTTATTCTGACCCCGGGGCGTTGCCCCGGGCTATTATATACTGCCGTTTCAGGGCAATAAAAAACTGCGATTCTGTAACCAAAGCTTTCCCCCATCGGGGGAACGGGAAGGGGGCCTCCTCCTACTCGTGCCTTGCCGGATCGTCTTCGGTTAACTGGAGTTTTTTCACCAATTCCTTCAGTTTCAATTCTTCCAGCACTTTCTTGTATTCAAACGGAATCACCTTCACGAATTTGGGCAGATATTCGTCCCAGTTCGTCAATATTTTGGCAGCCATTGTACTTTGTGTGTACAACAGGTGTTTATTCACCATATCCTGTAATTCAACGATGTCCGCTTTATCCTCAACCGGTCCCAGTTCAACCAGACCCTTGTTGCAGAAATATTCAAAATTACCTTCCAGGTCGAGCACATAGGCAATTCCACCACTCATTCCGGCAGCAAAATTGCGCCCGGTAGTTCCCAAAACCACCACACGTCCACCGGTCATGTATTCGCAGCAATGATCACCACTGCCTTCAATAACCGTTTTTGCTCCAGAATTACGCACACAGAAACGTTCACCTGCTACACCACGGATATACGCTTCTCCTGAAGTTGCTCCGTAAAACGAAGTATTTCCGACGATGATATTTTCTTCCGGATTGAAAGTTGAACCTACAGGCGGCACAACAATCAGGCGCCCTCCTGAAAGACCTTTTCCGATGTAATCATTCGAATCGCCCTCGAGCCTGAAACTCAAACCTTTTACCAGAAATGCGCCAAAACTCTGTCCGGCAGTTCCGGTAAAATTGGCCATAATGGTGTTGTTTGGCAAACCTTCTTCACCATACCGGCGGGAGATTTCTCCGGACAACATGGCTCCAACTGTGCGGTCAACATTGGTAATGGTATGGGCCAGCCATACTTTTTCCTTGCTTTTTATCGCTTTGTTCGCCTCGCGGATCAAAGTATGATCGAGATGGTCCTCAACCGATTTAATGTTCGGAAATGTATTGCGGATATCATGATGTTTGGCTTCTTCAGGCATGTGAATCAGCTTGGTGAAGTCCATGTTTTTCATTTTCCAGTTGCTCACTTCACGGTTCTGTTCAAGGAGATCGGCACGTCCAACAATTTCGTCGAAAGTAGTCACTCCAATTTCGGCCAGATGTTCACGAACTTCTGTTGCAATGAACCGGAAGAAATTGATGGCATATTCTGAACGGCCAATGAACCGTTTGCGCAGTGTTTCGTCCTGCGTGGCAATACCCGCAGGACAAGTATTCAGGTGGCATTTGCGCATCATGATGCAACCCAGGGTAATCAATGCCGAAGTGGAGAATCCAAATTCTTCGCCACCCAGCATTCCCATGATAACTACATCGCGCCCGGTTTTCAGCTGACCATCAACCTGTAATTTCACACGGCCACGGAGGTTGTTCATTACCAATGTTTGTTGTGCTTCGGCAATACCCAACTCGGCCGGCAAACCGGCATATTTGATCGAGCTGGCCGGAGAAGCACCTGTTCCACCTTCACAACCTGCAATGATAATCAGGTCAGAAAATGCCTTGGCAACACCTGCGGCAATGGTACCTACCCCATTTTCAGCAACTAATTTCACCGAAACTTTTGCACGTGGGTTGGTCACTTTCAGGTCGTAGATTAGCTGCGCCAAATCTTCGATTGAATAAATATCGTGATGTGGAGGAGGCGAAATCAGGGTAATTCCGGGTGTTGAATTCCGGAGTTTGGCAATGATATTATTGACTTTGAAGCCCGGTAATTGGCCGCCTTCGCCTGGTTTTGCACCTTGGGCAATCTTAATCTGAAGCTCGTCGGCATTGATCAGGTAATTGTTGGTTACGCCAAAACGACCCGATGCAACCTGTTTGATGGCGCTTCGTTTGTTGGTACCGAAACGTTCCGCATCTTCTCCACCTTCGCCGGTATTACTTCGTCCACCGATTGAGTTCATTGCAATTGCCAGAGCTTCGTGGGCTTCTTTACTGATTGAACCGTACGACATGGCTCCGGTGACGAACCTTTTCATGATGTTTTCGACCGGTTCGACCAGCGAGATATCTATTGGATTGCGTTTATATTTCAGGCAGCCGCGGATAAAAGTCGGCTGTGCATTTTCTGAATCTACCTTTTTGCTGAATTCTTTGAATACGCTGTAATCATTGGTGCGGGTAGCCCACTGAAGCAAACCAACTGTTTCCGGATTCCAGGCATGATGTTCGCCATACTTCCGGTAATGGTATGTTCCGGCAGTTTCCAGACTATTGCTGACCAGGTGTTTCTTTTTTGAATAGGCTTCTTTATGGAAAAGCAAAGATTCATGACAGATTTCTTCAAATCCGATTCCGCTGAATTTGGAAGCAGTTCCGGTGAAATATTTTGCAATGACCTCATCGCTGATTCCCAAAGCTTCAAAAATCTGGCACCCCTGATAACTACGGAGGGTAGAAATACCCATTTTCGACATCACTTTCAGGAGACCTTTATCGATAGATTTGATGTAATTGTAGCGGGCTTCAGAATATTTCATTGCAATCTCGCCATTTCTAACCATTTGTTCGATGGCCGAAAATGCGAGGTAAGGGTTTACCGAACTGGCACCGTATCCGAACAAAAGAGCAAAATGTGCTATTTCGCGAGCTTCTGCAGTTTCGACGATAATTCCGATCTGCATCCGTTTCTGAGTCTGAATGAGGTGATGGTGAACAGCTGCAACCGCCAGTAGAGAAGGGATTGGAGCATATTCAGCAGAAACCTCACGGTCAGAAAGAATAATGAAATTCTTTTTGTCATCAACAGCTTTTTCTGCTTGTTTCAGCAGATCGTCAAATGCTTTCTGAAAACCTGCCACACCGTCTTTCACAGGAAAAATCATCTGGATGGTACTGTGCGAGAACTGTTCGTGTTTCATGTCCTTAATTTTACCAAGATCGGTATTGGTAATAATCGGATCTTCAAATTTAATCAATTTGGCATGTACCGGGGAATCGTCCAAAATGTTGGTATGCAGGGAACCAATATAATTGGTCAGCGACATCACCAGTCCTTCGCGGATCGAGTCGATTGGCGGATTGGTAACCTGGGCAAAAACCTGGCGGAAATAATCGAAGAAACGGTGAGGTTTTTCCGAGAAACAAGCCAGTGGCGTATCATTTCCCATCGAACTGGTTGGTTCGGCACCGGTAACGGCCATCGGTTTGATGATCATTTCCATATCTTCTTTCGAATAGCCAAAAACTTTCGTGAAGGTATTGAACTGATCGCCAAGCGAAGACGAAACACGTTGTTTCACTTCAATATCTTCCATCAGCAAACGGTTTTCCTTTAACCAGTTTCCGTATGGATTGCGCTGACTCAGCTGAGCTTTTACTTCTTTATCAGGAATAATAATACCCAACTTTGTATCGACCAAAAGAATCTTTCCCGGGCGTAAACGGCCCTTTTCCTTCACTTCTTCTGCAGGAAAAGTCTGAACACCCACTTCGGAACCCATTACGATCAGATCATTTTTGGTGATAATGTATCTTGAAGGACGGAGTCCATTCCGGTCCAATGTTCCACCAATGTACCGGCCATCGGAAAATACCATCGAAGCCGGGCCATCCCATGGTTCCATGATGGTAGAATGGTATTCGTAAAATGCTTTCAGACTGTCCGGAATCGGGTTTTTCGAATTGAACGATTCAGGAATCATCATGCACAAGGCATGCGGCACCGAACGCCCGGTCTGATGCAGGAATTCGAGCGTATTATCGAATGAGGCAGAATCGGATTTGTTGGGTTCAATAACCGGAAACAGTTTCTGCAGGTCTTCACCGAAAACTTCAGATTTAAGAAGAGCTTCGCGGGCCGACATCCACATGCGGTTACCTTTTACCGTGTTGATCTCACCGTTGTGTGCAATCATACGGAATGGCTGAGCCAGATCCCAGGTCGGGAAAGTGTTTGTGCTGAAACGCGAATGCACCAAAGCAATTGCACTGGTAAATTTCGGATGCGATAAGTCTTTAAAATAATCCCTCAGCTGTCCGGGTGTCAACATTCCTTTGTAGATAATCGTTTTGGAAGACAAACTCGGAACATAAAACGCACCCTTATTTTTCAGGTTAGAACCCCTGATTTCTTTTTCAGCCTGTTTACGTGCCAGATATAATTTCTGCTCCAATACTTCCTGTTCCAGTTCGGCCTTCACAAAAATCTGACGCACATATGGTTCTGTCAATCTGGCAATCTCGCCAGGTGCAGAACTGTCAACGGCCACATCGCGGTACTCAATCAATTCCAGACCTTCCTGCTGGATGTATTTACTCAGAATCTCCTGGCAAGCATTTGCCTCGTCTTTATCCCGAGGCAAAAAAATCAGACCGGTTCCGAATTTTCCTGAAGCCGGAATATTGACCTTCAATACTTCCTTGATGTACTGATCGGGTATTTGCATGAGTATCCCGGCACCGTCACCGGTCTTGTTATCAGCGCTGGTTGCACCACGGTGATCCATATTTTCAAGAACCTCTAACCCCCGCTCAATAATTTCGTGCGACTTCTGACCCTTGATGTGGGCCACAAAACCGATTCCGCAATTATCGTGCTCATTGGCCGGATCGTATAACCCCTGCGCTTTTGGCAATCCTGAATTCATCATCTTTATTTGTATTATTTAGTTTTCGCAAATTGCTTCCAGAGTGATCAATTATTAATCATTCTGTACTAATAAATCCACGAAAACACATAAATTATAAGCAAATCAATCATTTCTCTTACGAACTGAAAGCGAAAATAGCCATTTTTATAGAAAATTCAAATTTCCGAAAAAGCAAGAAATTGATAAAACCATTCATTTCACAGAAAATAAGGGATATCTGGAACACACATCTGTCTAAATTTCAATCTTTTAATTATAGAAACAAGGAAATCTTCCAAATGTTGGCTGAAATCAAAATATAACGATTAATTAACAGATCTTAATGTCGTTTTAGAAGAAAGGCAAATGCATTTTCCATGTTTTGAAATTCATAAGATTGAACGATATCTTTCATTCGGTCTGAAATCTGTTCCAGACAAAGATTTCCAATACTCCCCTGATGACTGTGGTTGATTTCGCGGCTTGGCTCATATGTTCCGGCGTTGATCTGACCACCAACTATCTGGTAAGCATCGCGGAACGGAACTCCCTGCTGCACCAGTTTATTCACATCTTCAACACTGAAAACATATTTGTACCGGTCATCGGCCAGCAGATTCGTATTGACGGTCATATTGTCAATGGCAAAACCGGCTATGCTAATGCAATCGAGCAATTCCTGAAATGCAGGTAAAAAAACTTCCTTTAAAATCTGAAGATCGCGGAAATAGCCGCTTGGAAGGTTATTGGTCATTAGGCTGATCTGATAAGGAATAGCCTGTATTTTATTGCAATGCGAACGAACAAGCTCAAAAACATCCGGATTTTTCTTGTGCGGCATAATACTCGATCCGGTAGTTAACTCATCCGGAAGGGAAACAAAACCGAAATTCTGGCTCATAAATAAACATACATCGAAAGCAAATTTCGAAATGGTGGAAGCAACCGATGACAGGCCAAAAGCAACCGTTTTCTCCATTTTCCCGCGCCCCATCTGAGCATAAATCACGTTGTAATTCATCGATTCGAAGCCAAGCAAATCGGTTGTCATTTGCCGGTCGAGCGGAAACGAAGAACCATATCCGGCGGCAGAACCCAATGGATTTTGATTGGTAATCTGATAAGCAGCCTTTAGCAAAACCAGATCATCAACCAGACTCTCGGCATAAGCGCTGAACCAAAGGCCAAACGAAGATGGCATCGCTACCTGTAAATGAGTATAGCCTGGCATCAGGCTTTGTTTATTCGCTTCAGCTTTTGCCATCAGTTTATCAAACAGTTCACTCACTGCATCAACCAGTTTCTGAATTTCGGAACGTGTAAAAAGTTTTAAGTCCAACAAAACCTGATCGTTGCGCGAACGTCCGCTGTGGATTTTTTTACCGGTATTGCCCAACTTGCGCGTCAGCATCAGTTCAACCTGAGAATGAACATCTTCAATGCCTTCCTCTATCCGGAAATTACCGTTTTCGATGGTATAATAGATTTCAACCAGTTCGGTTTGGAGTTCAGTAAGCTCACTCGCAGTAAGTAAATCAATGGATTGAAGCATTTTGGCATGAGCGATCGATCCCAGCACATCAAATTTAGCCAGATACAAATCAAGCTCCCGATCCTTACCTACCGTAAATTTTTCGATGAGTTCATTGACTGTCGTTCCTTTATCCCAGAGTTTCATAGTCTGTTTGTTTTTTCGAAGGCCAAAGATAAATCAAAATAAGGGTATCTGATTTACGTATGAATTTTTATTACTATAACTCCTAATTAATAAGGTAATCTGATGTTGCCAAGCTTTTCAATTATGAATAGTTTAGCCAGTTTCCAAAACGTTCACTCCTATTTTCTTTGCTTCAGATTTTTTGTAATCAGGCTAAGTCCCCATTAAAATAAATAGTCTAAATCCAGATACAACCCTCCGGTTCCATCTCGTTTATCCAGAACCCGACCATAATCTATAGCTACAATAAAATTGTGGTCTATGATGAAACGAATGCCTCCGCCAACGCTGGAATGGATTTTTTCCTGTCCAAATTTATAATCAAACGCCAACCCATTTAACGACTTGTCTACAGTGTATTGGTCAGTAATCAAACCAATGTCTTCAAAAATATTGAAACCAATATTCAGGTTATGTTGAAATGCATTGGTGCTGATTGGAATGTATCGAAATTCAAAATTACCAAGGACAAATCCATTACCTAACAATCTTCGGTTTAAAACTCCCCGAATAGTTTTACTTCCTCCCAATGCTTCCTCATTGCGGAAGGTGCTTATCAGGTAGGGTAGCATATATACTGGAATTCCACCGCTGATTTTGTCCTGAAATACAAGCCTGTAGGCAAAAATAAGTTTGGGATTCAACGGAATATATTGATTGTAGATAAAAGTAACCTGAGAATAAGCAAATTTATTGAACAATAATTTAGGAGCATTCAGATAAATCAATTCTATCCAAACCCCTTTAGCCGGAATTGCTTCATTATTTCGCGTGTCGTATGTAAAACCAACTTTAAGATAGGCTGTTTTTCCTCCTGTTTTCTGATCTCTGGGGATAATACCCTGATCAATATACTTTTGGAAAAGAGTAGGTGTAATTAAATTATGCCCTCGAAATGAACGAAATGGCATAGTTGAAATGTTATAATATCCAAACCCCAAATCCCAGTTTAAATGCGGTATTGGAAGTTTTCCCTTGACATCAACCGTGATTGTTCTTGAAATTTCCCCTAAAAAGTAATAGTGCTTCGATATAAATTGCGAACTATGAGGATCAATATAATTTTTGTTATAAAGTGAATTGTATCCATTTAAACCATAAAATTGCTGAAAACCCTGTTTTACCAGAGACATATCAATTGTTAACCTCAAATCCTTAGGCAATAGATGACTTGAATCGAAAAACAAATAATTTACGTAACCATTTTGAGTTGTTCTCGAACATTGCAGGTATAGACTGTACAAGTAATCCGGATAAATAGTTCCCTTACCATAATAATAGAAATTTGCTAATGCACCATATTGTAAACCCTTATCGGTATTGTACACAAATGAAGGCAAAACGCCAAAATCCAATCCTGTTATAGATTTTTCTGTTGCTGCATTATTCTGACCATAGAGATTTGGCGTACTCAAGTATATGCCTGAAAAAATCAAACAATATAAGCTACACTTTATGAATAGATTTAACAGTTTTAAGTTGCTATTAAATGGGATGATTGGTATTTTATTAGGATTTTTCAAAACTGAAATTGATGGGCTTTTTAGTCGTAAAAAACTTAACATAACTGGTCAAACGAATTCTAATTTCATTAGTTACTTTCGAACCTTCCAAATATTAAAACGGGTGATAAATTCATGTTCAGAATTTACAGCCTATCTCGAGATTTAATCCACGGGGATTTACCGCATAAACATTCGTTGACGTGTTGTACGATTTAAATCCAATTCCAATAAAGGGCATAAAATGCTTATTAATCTTTAAGTATGTACCTACACCGACATAGTTATACCAGCCTTTTTCCTGAACTATAAAGGGTAGGCCAAAGCTAAATTCTCCTTCGATTTCAGTAATATCAGGCGATCCAAGTGGAACTTTGACCTTTTTGTAATACTTAAAAAATGTAATCCCGGTCGAAAGTTCAATAAATGGTTTAATCAATTTGTATTCGCCAAAAACAAGCCTTGCATCTACAACGACCGGAACTAATCTGATTTCTGACAATATCCATCCATTATCATCGTGATGTTGTCCATAGGTATCCTCAAATCCAATTCCAAGAGAAAATTTGGGTGTAAAGTTATAACCAACCATCGCATTAAATCCAATAAAATGATCCATATGCGTACTCTGCAAATTCTGATAACCAACAATTATAAACGATTTTTTAAATGGTGAAACAGATTTACTATCGATAAAAATGGAGTCATTTTTATGAACAGGCATTTGAGCTTTAGAAAAGAAAGCGAATAATATGCCAATTATAACAATGGTTATCTTAGTCATTCTAACTTATTTCATATCAATATTTCGCAGATATTTTACCAAAAATATGAAAGTAACGTTTAGTTCCGGCAACACATGCGGATTTTCTCGGTATTGAGTGAAATCATAGCCGGAACATCCAATTTTCCGGGTTCACCATCAAAATGGAAATACTTTGTGTCAGCCAATTCAATATCTATCATTTTGGCTTTGTAACAACTAACAAAAGGAAGTTTAGGTATTAGTTTAAAGAAAAGAGCGAAAGCAATAACAGGTATCCAAACTGAATCGAATTCTTTTACAATTACCACATCAATCAATCCATCGGTCATACTTGCACCCGGAGCAATATAGGCTTTATTGCCAAACTGGGAAGAATTGGCAAAAGTGATCAGGAAAACAGGTTCTTCAAAAGGCACACCATCAATCTTCATCCGCACATCTACTGGTTTATAAGTATTAATTTCTTTCATAACCAGCTTTACATATCCGAAAAACCCTCTGGATGAAGTTTTGCTCATTTTATCAGCAATCAGGGCATCAAACCCGATCCCACAAGTACAGAGAAACCGCTGGTCATTTAAATTACAAACATCAAGCAACAGAGTTTTCCCGTCAATTAAAGTTTTTAAACTTTCCCTTATATTCATCGATATACCCAGTTCACGGGCAAGTCCATTACCAGAACCGATAGGAATTATGCCCATTACGGTGTGAGAACCAAATAAACCTTGTGCCACTTCATTTGCTGTTCCATCTCCACCCACAGCAACCACCAAATCATAGCCTTCACTTGCAGCTTTTATGGCAAGTTCCGTTGCATGTCCTGGATGATTTGTAAATGAATATTCAACCTCAAAACCCTTATTCAATAAGTAAGGTACAACTACATCAACCGTCTTTTCACCGGCCTTATGCCCGGCATAACTATTAACGATCAGAAATATTTTCTCGGCTAAAAACATAGGATTGGGTTGAACTTTTTACTTCAGAGCAAATATATGGCACTATATATCTCATTTCAATTCGGCAGCAAAGATATAAAAACTGATGTTTCTGCTCTTTACCCGTAGCGCATTTGATATGAATTGTTGGTTCAGATAAAAAAAACCGACAAATACTTCATTTACTACGCTTCTTGCTTTCTTTCTTTTTGTCAATAATTACTTCCTTACCGGAAAAACACTAAAAACAACCATATTTTGACTATTTATTCAAATATAGTCTATATAATATCTATAATCTATTTTATATTACACA
>CAILJH010000236.1 GCA_903834475.1 uncultured Prolixibacteraceae bacterium
CACTACTCCTACAAACCGACAGGCTGAACGGGCTTCTTCTCTACGAATTTGCGCTTTCAGATAAAGTACATCAGCCGTATCAGGTTCACCGGCTTGTTTTTCCTGTGTTAGAAAATGAAGAATCTGAGCATATTTTGCACGAATAGCATCATTTTGAGAATCGAAACGATCGATTACATTTTGCATCAGGGAGATGTAACGAATCACTTCGTCATCACCAACGGCTATATTGCCGGAAGTCTGATAAGCGACATGCACATCATGATTCTGATCCACCAGTCGTTGAAACGTACCACCCATGGAAATTACGTCATCATCGGGATGAGGACTAAATATCACAACACGTTTAGGATATGGGTTAGCCCGTTCCGGACGGTTTGAATCATCAGCATTGGGTTTGCCACCCGGCCATCCAGTGATGGTATGTTGTAAGTCGTTGAATATCTTGATATTTACGTTGTATGCAGAACCAAAAAGTGCAAGCAATTCGTCCAGTCCGTGATGGTTATAGTCTTTGTTGGTAAGTTTCAGAATGGGTTTGTCGGTTTCGTTGCAAAGCCAAACGATGGCACGACGGATAAGCATATCGGTCCACTCGCACGGGCCTACCAGCCACGGATGACTTATGCGGGTCAATTGTTGGGCAGCACTCAAATCAATAGCAGCCATCGCATTTTTGTGCAATTGCAGAAATGATGCAGGTACATTGTCATCGGTTTTTCCTTCAATTACCTCTTTCAGAATGGCAGACTTATTTTCTCCCCATGCCAGTAAAATAAGCTGTTTGGCATTCAGTAAGGTAGAAAGCCCCATGGTGATGGCACTCGATGGTATTTCGGACACGGAGCTGTAAAACCGCTTTAAATCTCGTTGTGATTCTACATCCAACAACATCAAACGAGTCAGTGTACTTATTTGTGAACCAGGCTCATTGTAAGCAATGTTGCCCACCAAACCCACACTTACCAACACCAAATCCAGTCCTTCGTATTGTTCTATCAGCTCTTCGTAATGACGACAAAAGTCATATACGTTCGATCGATTCACCGTAGCATCAGGGGTATAAAAATTCTCAGGATTAAAATCTACTTTATCCAGGAGATTTGTCCTGATGAGTTTGGCATTAGAGTGTCGTTCACCCGGATTTACCGGAAAGAATTCGGACACATTGAACACAACGACATCGGCAAAACTCAGGCCTTCCTCTTCGTGCATTTTCACTAGTTCCTCGTAAATACCCAATGGAGAGAAACCGCCGGAAAGGCCTAGAATACAGCGTTCGCCCTGTTTTTCCTTTTCACGAATAAGTGTGGCTACTTTCTGAGCTATAGACCGTGCTCCTTCTGTGGTATCGGCATAAATGCTGGTTCGTAGTTTTTCGTAGCGGGTCTGACGCAGACTTTCTATCATGTCGCCGGGACGGAAATACCTTTCAGGAGTACGTTCAAGCGTTATTTTTGAACTTAAGTCGTATTGCATGGTGGTGATTTGGTTGATTAGGTAATTAGTAAATCAGTTTATTGGAAATTGTGTCCCTACAATCCTTCAATTTCTTTAAAATAGCGATAGGTTCCCACTTTTAATTCTTCAGTTGCAGATTCGTCGCAAACGATAATTCCTTTCGGGTGAAGTTGCAAAGCAGAAATGGTCCACATGTGATTTACCGAACCTTCTACCGCCTGACATAAAGCGCGTGCTTTGTTATGACCATTTACAATAATAAGCACTTCTTTGGCATCCATTACAGTTCCTACACCCACTGTCAAAGCATGTTTCGGTACAAGATTTGCATCATTGTCAAAAAAACGAGAATTGGCAATAATTGTATCCTTTGTGAGCGTTTTTGTGCGGGTACGTGAATGTAACGACGATCCCGGCTCATTGAATGCAATATGTCCGTCGGCACCAATTCCGCCGAGAAACAAATGGATTCCGCCGATGGCTTTTATACTGTTCTCATAAGCTTCACACTCTGCTTCTAGATCAGGAGCATTGCCGTTCAGAATATTTACATTTTCGGGGCGAATATCAATGTGACTGAAAAAATTATCCCACATAAAGCTGTGGTAGCTCTGTGGATGTTCTTTTGGAATGCCCACATATTCGTCCATATTAAATGTTACCACATTTTGAAATGACACTTTCCCTTCCTTATATAATTCTATCAGTTTCTGATAGGTTCCCAATGGCGTGGAACCGGTGGGAAGACCGAGAACAAACGGTCGGTCAGCTGTGGGTGAAAAATTCCGGATTTCGGTCATCACATAGCTTGCCACCCATTCCGAAATACCTGTACAATCAGGTTGAATTATTAAGCGCATAGGATCAGGTTTTATTGTTTTATAAAATTACTTTTTGGAGTCGAACACAATTTGCTGCATAGTTTCAAAATGCTCTTCCTGGCTTTGCAACAATTTGAATTGTGCCAGTGAACGCTGCCAGTTATGATGCTCATGTTCAATTTTATAATAAGTGTCTCCATTCAGGTAGTCACCAAAGAAGCGTACAGTTTGCATATAGCTCAATAACTTAGCTCCAAAAGCCAGATTACCAAGTTCGACCGGAGTAAGGAACGAAGCCTTTTTCAAATAACCACGTGTGTATGCTTCAAAAATAGCTAGATTCACCCC
>CAILJH010000237.1 GCA_903834475.1 uncultured Prolixibacteraceae bacterium
GGAAGCGGGTTCACTGTTACGGTCACATTGTGCGTATTGCTGCAGCCCGTGGCTGTGATGGTTTCAACTACCGTGTATGTTGTTGTCACCGTCGGGGAAACTGTCGGATTGGCTGTTGTTGAAGTAAACACTGCCGGAGAGGATGTCCAGCTGTAGGTGCTCCCGGTAACTACGGCTGCACCGATTTGTGTGCTTGTATTCAGACAGATTGCCCTGTCGCTGCCTGCAACGGCGGCAGGAAGCGGGTTCACTGTTACGGCCACATTGTGCGTATTGCTGCAGCCTGTGGCCGTGATCGTTTCAACTACCGTGTATGTTGTTGTCACCTTCGGTGAAACTGTCGGGTTGGCTGTTGTTGAAGTAAACCCTGCCGGAGAGGATGTCCAGCTGTAGGTGCTCCCGGTAACTACGGCTGCACCGATTTGTGTGCTTGTATTCAGGCAGATTGCCCTGTCGCTGCCTGCAACGGCGGCAGGAAGCGGGTTCACTGTTACGGTCACTGGGGTTGTGTATCCTGAATAGCACGTTAATCCATTATGAAGTGACACTGTCCTTCTCTGGTAAGTCGTTGTTAATGTAAGTGATGGTGGTGAATAACCTGCTGAAGTGGCTCCCGCTATCGTAACATAACTCCCAGTCGCATTGGTCTGCCATTCATAGCTGATGGCCCCTGAACCGGTACCTGATGCTGTTGAAGTGAGCGGAGACGGAGTTGATCCGTTGCATATCGTCTGGGCCGTTCCAATCGTTCCTGCTGTAACTTCTGTCATGACAGTAATTGTCACAGGTTCAGTTGGTACTGACTCCCAGCTAAATACCTCTGAAGTAGAAAGAGTTGAAGTAGAAACAGTTATCCGATGAAACATAGTCGTTTGAGTTAAAGCTCCCGGTGCAAATGTTGCATTGGAGGCACCGGTTGATGTCCAAGCTATTCCATCAGTTGAATACTCCCAGCGGTAACTGAGCGTTGCCCCCGTCATAACTAATCCGGGATTTGTGGATGTAAGCGTAGCAGGGGATGTGTTATAACAAATGGTCTGACTCCCTGCAATGGTACCTGCTACAGGAATTTCCAAAATATTCAGGAAATCCTTCCACTGGGTGGCTGCTGTATAACTAGCTTTAGAACCATAAGGAACAAACAATCTACAGGTATTTTTATTGACATTTTGAAAAACATTCAAGGAAAGAGTTAAATTGACCGGTGTGACCGGATAGGCGTAAATGGATGTTAAACCGGTACAGTAGGAAAAACTATATTCACCAATAAAGGTGACCGTTGTTGGAATGGAAACTGTTGATAAGGCTGTACAGTAGTAAAAAGCACTACTCCCAATAGATGTAACCGATTCCGGAAGGATAACCGATGCCAATTTGGTACAATAGTAAAAAGCCGCTCCTCCAATGGATGTTAAGGATGAAGGTACAGAAAAGGTAACCGAGGTTAAACCGTTACAGTACTGAAAAGCACCTGCTCCAATGGCTGTTACCGATGAAGGGATATTTATCGAAGTCAATCCGGTACAAGAAGAAAAAGCGTATTGCACAATGGATGTCACCGATGAAGGGATATTAACCGATGCCAATCCGGTACATCCCAAAAAAGCCCCTTCTTCAATGGATGTTACCGATGAAGGGATATTAACCGAGGTCAATCCGGTACATTGATAAAAAGCATGAATTGGAATAGATGTAAGCGATGAAGGAATGGTAACCGTGGTTAATCCGGTACAGCCAAAAAAAGCCCCTTGTCCCATCGATGTTAACGAGGAAGGTGCAGTAAAGTTAACCGATGTTAAACCGGTACATTCTTGAAAAGCATAATGTTCTATAGACGTAACCGATGACGGAATAGTAACCGAGGTCAATTTGGTACATTGATAAAAAGCCTGATATCCAATGGATGTTACCGATGATGGAATAGTAATATCGGATAATCCACCACAACGATAAAAAGCATCCACACCAATAGAAGTGGCGGTTGATGGAAGTATTATGGATGTTAAACTTGTTTTACTGACAGCTGTATTTGGATTATAAAAAGCATATTGAGGAACTGTATTTACCGGATATGTTGCAGAAGAAGTTGTAGTTCCACCTGTTCCGGTATAAGCAACAATTGTTGCCCCGCTGATATCTATTTCAGCCAGCAAAGGCATATCATCGCGCATGGTTTTAAAATCGCGTGCATCAATGGTGCCGGTAACCGTAAGCCTGGTTATCTGGCTTTGTTTTCCGGCTAATTTCGCAAACAAATCTCCTGCTGTATTATTGACGGTCACTAAAACTCCCAACTGGGTTACAAAAATGGATTGAGTTGGTACACCTGTTGCCGAAACCGTAACTTTTGCAAATCGTGGTGAATAAGAGGTATTTTCTCCGGCAGTTAAAACAAGCGTGGCATTTGTGCTCCCGCTTGCAGGGCTTACTGTTAACCAGCTCTGGTTTGAAAGGGATGTCCAGGAGAGCGCTGTGGTAAGTCCTATGCTGGCAGAACTGCCGCCGGCACTTTCAATCCTTGCCTTGGTTGCTGAAGCCTTAAATTCCGCCATTTCAACTCTATTGGTAAAATCCTTCCACTGGTCGGCAGCAGCATAAAGAGCCGATGACCCATAAGGAACATGTAAAATACAGGAGCTTTTATTAACACCACCAAAAACACCTGGGGAAGAACTTAATTTGACAGGTGTTTCCAACTGTGCATAGATGGATGTTAAACCGGTACAGTTAGAAAAAGCATAAGTTTTTATAGACGTAACCGCTGGCGGAATAGTTACCGATGTCAACTTGGTACAGCCATAAAAAGAATAATCACTAATTGAAGTTACCGAAGAAGGGATATTTACAGAAGTCAAACCGGTACAATTATAAAAGACCCCATATCCAATGGATGTTAATGATAAAGTTGCAGGAAAGCTAACCGAGGTCAAACCGGCACAATTTTGAAAAGAATAATCACCAATTGAAGTTACCGAAGAAGGGATATTAAGCGATGTTAAATGGGTACAGCCCGAAAAAGCAGAAGTTCCAATGGATATTAACAATGAAGTTGCAGATAAGTTAACCGATGTTAAACCGGTACAGAAAACAAATGCACTATTTCCAAGGGTTGTTAACAATGAAGGAGAAGAAAAATCAACCGATGTTAATTTGGAACAGGCATAAAAAACAGAAGCTCCTATAGTCGTAACCGATGCCGGAAAGGTAACCGAGGTCAATGCTTGACATTGATAAAAAGCCCCATCTCCAATGGATGTTAACGATGAAGGTGCAGAAAAATTAACCGATGTTAAACCGTAACAGTATATAAATGCATAAGTTCCTATAGACGTAACCAATGACGGAATGGTAACCGAGGTCAAACTGGAACATTGATAAAAAGCCGCATATCCTATAGTCGTAACCGATGACGGAAAGGTAACCGAGGTCAATCCCTGACATTGATAAAAAGCCCCATCTCCAATGGTTGTTAACGATGAAGGTGCAGAAAAATTAACCGATGTTAAGCTAGTACAGTACATAAATGCATAAGTTCCTAATGATGTTACTGATGACGGAATAGTAACCGATGTCAAACCGGTACAGTAAGAAAAAGCATTAATTCCTATAGACGTAACCGATGAAGGTGCAGAAAAATTAACCGATGTTAAACCGGTACAGTAATAAAAAGCATTAATTCCAATAGACGTAACCGATGAAGGAATGGTAACCGATGTCAAATGGGTACATTGATAAAAAGCGTCATCTCCAATGGATGTTAACGATGAAGAAGGAAAAATTACAGAGGTCAGACTTGTTTTACTTTTAAAAGCATCGCTTGGAACTTCGTTAGCTGGGTAAGTAGTATTGGAAGTAAGAGTTCCTCCTGTGCCGGTATAAGTTGCAACAGTTGCTCCGCTGATATCTATTGCAGCAAGAACAGGCATATTATCGCGCATAGTCTTAAAATCCTCGGCATCAATGGTGCCGGTAATGGTAAGGTTGGTAACTGTTGCCAGTTCTCCGGCAATCGAACTTGAAGATAATGTACCTGGGGTGGTGATATTGACAGTTCTGGAAACTTGTGCATTTAGCATCACCGTAAAACACAAGCTTAAAATGAATAGGAAGAATTTTTTCATGATGTTTTGTTTTAATATGTGAGTATTTTGATTTTCGTCTATGCCTGCAGAAAGGAATGATGTTCATAGTTAAATTTCGACTAATAAATGGCACAAGTCAATACGTAATTTACTACCCCCACTTTTCGATTTTTACTCCATTTTTCGATTTTAATTGATTTTAGGGGTCGGAAATTACGTATTGGGGAATATGAATATGCAATGAAATAAGGGAAATGTGTTTTTAGAAAATTTGGAGTATTTTGAGGGTCAAGGTTCAATCGAAAGCTTGAAAATCAAAATATTCAAAGATTATTTCGATCATTTACTGAAAAGTTAAACCCTATTTAGTTTCCGGAAATTGAATTTCAAGCTGTATTTAGTACCAAAGAAAATCGTGATCTTTGCCGGAAATATTTGAGCCATACTAATTGACCGGGGTAAATTTCTCAGGAGACTTCAGTTCGTTAGGCCTAATCCTGATTCATGAAGCAATTTCAAAGGAACAAACGAATATATATTTTTCTGGTATGGTTAGTTTTGGCGGCATTAGGAAGCAAGGCACAACCCAATTTAGCTTTCTATCCCTTAGAAGAACAATTCAACGCTTCCAGTTATAATCCGGCCTTTCTGCATCCAAAGGAGAAATTCACTATTAGTATTTTCCCTTTTGGAGGAACAAGCATCGGATACAATAATCAGCAAATAATCAAAAGTCTGGTAAAACAAACTCTTTCAGGAATATCGAGCGATGACGATTACAAAAAAGTGCTGCAAAGTTTAACCGATCGTTCCGCTTTTACCCAGGATTTGGAAAGTACGCTTCTCACTTTCACCGCACGATTGAAGTCGGGTAATTTCAATTTCCGGATCAAGGAAGTCCAGAATTTCTCAACCTCATTGAAGGGGCAGCTTACCCGCTTTATTTTTAATAATGATATTCAAAGTGCCGTTATCGGACAAATTCAGGATTTGCCTGCCCAGGCCATGCATTACCGTGAATACAGTTTGGGCTATTCGCTGCCTTTCCGGAATCATAAATTTTCAGCCGGAATCCGTGCAAAAATCTACTTCGGTAAAGCAGCCATTGTGTCCGGACTTTCAGGTTCAATTCATACCATTTCAAACAATTACTTACTGCAAGCTGGAGGAAAAATCAATTTGTCAATTCCATTGGCACAAACTCCGCAGAATGGTGAATCTGCAACTACTCTTTCATTAAGCGGATCAAACACAATGGACTACCTCTTGAATTCGGGAAATAAAGGTTTTGGAGCCGATCTGGGAATCAAATACAATGTCAATCCTAATCTTGTTTTTTCATTAAGTGTCATCGATCTTGGCAGGATTGACTGGAAAACAAACCTGAATTCCAAGGTTTTTGATGGGGAATATTCGATTTCCAAAAGAAATATATCATCAAATATGTCAGGCAATGGAACTGAAACCATCACCAAGAACTTTAGAAATTCTTCTTTTGCAGATTCAATTCCTAATATCTTCAGGCAAACTTTCGACACGACCAGATTTACCACTTCATTACCAGTGAATATTTATGCAGGGATAAAATACCGGATCAGTCCTAAAATTACAATTAGTCTGGCTGACCGGTTTATGCTACTTAAAGAACTTAATTACAATAGTTTGGCTTTGATGACCAGTTTCGAAATGAATAAAATACTTTCGGTTAGTACCGGTTACGCAACCATCAGTAAATCATATGCCAATGTTCCCCTTGCAATTTTGTTCCATAAAGATTGGGGTCAGATGTTCCTCGGAACGGAGAACTTATTGGCATTTATCATTCCATCGCATTCTGATTTTGCCGGGATAAGTTTTGGAACTTGTTTCTATCTTTTCAAAAATAGAAATCTATCCAAATCTCTTTCTGACGATTACCCTTTCTTCAGGCAAAAAAGCATCCGACGCAATCAGAATACGGGGCTAATTGTGAAAGAATTCACTGAATAATCATTTCATAAATTGCAAAAGCGGAAATTGGATAGCATAATCTATTTACTACATGTTTTTTTTCCTGACACGAAACCCGATACACCAATTATTTGTTACTAATCAAAAAAGAAAATTCCAAAAATTATTGTTATATTAATCCTGATCAAAATTGATAAATATTAAATCATAAAACTTACGGATATTCAGCCAAGCATAACATGAAGATATGAAGACAGGATTGAGCGCCAAACGAAAATTCATAGTATTAATATGTTTGTCAATTCTGGCTTTAATCGGAAAGGCGCAGACCAATCTTGCTTTATACCATTCCAAAGACCAAATTAGTTCACCCAGTGTTAATCCTGCATTTCTGACTGATCAGAAGAAATTCACATTCAGCATTTTCCCGTTATCGGGGATGAGTGTAGGTTATAATGATCAGCTGGCTGTAAAAAGTATGCTTAAAGATTTTCTTGCCGGATCGCTCGACACTGCTGCTTTAAAATCTGTGTTTAACAGCCTGATAAAAGAGGATCTGTTTTTCCAAAGATTCGAAACCTCCCTGATCAGTTTCGGATATAATTCAGCTATTGGATCGTTTAATTTCCAAATAAACGAGATTGAGCAAATCCGAACCAGTCTTAAAGGTAATATTACTGAATTTATGACTAAGCCCGCAATTCAAACTGTCGCTCTGAATCAACCACAAGTTTTCAATGCTGATATGGTTCACTACAGGGAATACAGTTTGGGATATGCACGGGAGATTATTAAAAACAAATTGTCGGTTGGTGTAAGAGCAAAAATCTACTTTGGAAAAGCTTCATTAGTTCCTGAAGTTCCGATTGAGATCACCCAGAAAAATAATTCTTACTATTTTGGAACCTCCGGACCAATAAAAACGTCTATCCCCGTTAAATTTGTGCTCGATAAAGATACAATCATCACCGGAGCAACCCCTTCTAAAAGTCTTTCAGTAAGGAACTACCTGTTCAATAAGCAAAACATGGGCGCAGGTATTGATCTTGGTTTTTCTTATCAAATCAATTCTAAAATTGAACTTTCCGCGAGTGTAGTTGACTTAGGTCAAATAAACTGGAACAGTAATCTTAACACTATAAAATTGAAAGGCCAATATGAAATTCTTCCCAAATATGCATTACCCCCAAAATCCGGAAACAATTTCATTGCTAAATCTGATTCATTTTTAATCAATGATGGCGATTTTAACCAATTATTTAAAAGTAAAATCGATTCAACATCAAGCTATTCAACAAAAATACCCACATCATTTTATGCCGGACTTCAATATCAAATTGATCCTTTGCTCCAGATTGGCGTGGTGGACCGGTTTATTTGGTCAAAAGGGATGAGCCAAAACAGCATCTCGTTAACAGCAAATTATGCGGTAAATAAAAAATTCACCCTCATTTCAGGATACTCCTCCATCGGAAAATCATACTATAACATTCCGTTTGCCGTTATCTATAACTGGAGCGGCGGCCAGTCGTTTATGGGAACCGATAACCTCTTGTTGTTTTTAATGCCGCAAAAATCTGATTATGCCGGAATTTCCTTCGGAACCTGTTTTTACCTGTTCAGGCCAAAAGTAAAATATAAGCAGTCAGAATACTTGCCATTTTATAAAGAAAAGAAACATAACACAGTAAATTAAAAGGTTAAGATCTATCAGTAAAGAAAACTTAGGTTATGAAGTTTGGACTAAAAAATAAGCATTTATTACTGATCATGATCATGATTTCAGTCTTTCTCTTTCAAGGGAAGGCACAAACCGGCATGGCCTTTTATCCCATCGAAAATCAATTTAATTCTTCAGGATTCAATCCCGCATTTTTAACTTCACAGGGACAATTTACATTTAGTATTTTCCCTTTGGCCGGAACGAATGTCGGTTATAACAACCAAAAGGAAATTCAAAGTCTGGTAAACAAATTGCTTTCCGGAATAAACAAGGACACTGAATACATCGATCTTGTAAAAAGCATGGTCGATAAACCAACCTATAGTCAAAAACTGGAAACTGATTTGATAAGTTTTACTTACCGCACGAAAGATGGTTTTTTTAATTTCCGGGTAGCCGAGAATGCCTCTTTCTCAGCATCTGTGCAGGGACCGGTTAGCCTTTTCACCATCAAACCTGAAGTTAAAAGCCTGGTGGTTGGGCAGGTCCAGACCGTCCCGGCATTAATCATGCATTACCGGGAATACAGTGTAGCATATTCGACACCAGCCAATCACAAGAAATTATCGGCAGGAATCAGGGCAAAACTTTATTTTGGAAAAGCGGCTTTCTCCTCCGCCATTTCCGGTTCTGTTGAAGATGTAGCGGGCAATTACTATTTAAGAATGAAAGGGTTAGGCAAAATGTCAATACCAGAAAGTAGTCTTCAAAGTTCGGATGGCTCAATAGTCACTACTCCAAGTCTTTCAGGAACATCAGTACCAAAATATCTGATGAATTCCGGAAATCCTGGATTTGGAGTCGATTTGGGTATCAAGTACAAAATTTCTCCTAAGTTTTCCTTTACCATGAGCATAATCGATCTGGGGAAAATTAACTGGAAAAATAACCTGAATTCAAAGAATTTCAGTGGCGAATACCTGTTGAAAGGATCAAGCGTTAGACCTATAACCGAAAATGGCGTTTATAAGATTTACAAGACTTCAGACAGCATCTCGTTCACAGAAAAAATAACGTCCCTGTTCAAAGTATTTCCCAATAGTTCGAGGTTTTCAACCCGAATGCCGGCAACTTTTTATGCCGGACTAAATTATCAGTTGAATCAGGTTATAAAAATAAACCTGACTGAACGGTTTATTGAGTTGAAGACCATGAATCTGAACAGCTTTTCACTCACAGCAAATTTTGAACTCAAAAAGAAGTTTACCATCAATACAGGCTTTGCTGCAATCGGAAACTTGTATGACAACATGCCTTTAGCCATCTTATATAATCCTGATTTCGGGCAGATATACCTCGGAACTGATAATTTCCTGTCCTTCCTCAAACCATCAATTTCAGAATATTCAAGCTTATCTTTTGGTATGTGCTTTTATCTTTTCAGGAAAAGAAGCCTGTATGACCCGCCAACGGAGGACTTTCCGTACCGCCGGCCAAAAAAAATAAAAAAAGTGAAGAATAGCGGACGCATCATGCAGGAATATGATGAACTCTATTACCCGCAGCCAAAATAATTCAGCTTTTCATCGGCAATAATATGTTCCGCTATCATTGAATCCCTCTTTTTACAACCAGAAGCTACACCTTTCGATTAAAAATCTTAATTTTGGTGAAAGTTAAACCCGAATGGCAGATCAGAGAATAAGCTTACAACAAAGGTTACTACAGAAACTTTCGCCCCAACAAATACAGGTAATTAAGTTGCTGGAGATACCTACGATGCAGCTTGAGCAACGTATAAAAAGCGAACTGGAAGAGAATCCCATTCTGGAACTAATCGAAGGAGATGATCTGGATGAAAACTTTGACGATCAACAGGATGATTCACAATCGGATGACGAGTTTACGCTTGAAGATTACATCAACGAAGAAGATGTCCCCAACTACCGCCTGTCAACCAATAATTATTCGAAAGACGACAAACCGGTTGACATGCCATACTCTTCAGGAGTAAGTTTCCACGATTCACTGATTGAGCAAATCGGCCTTTCGAACCTGACCGAGGAAGAAGAATTAATAGCAGAATACATTATCGGAAACATTGATGAAGACGGCTATCTGCGACGCGACCTGGAATCCATTTGCGACGATTTAGCTTTCCACCTCAACGTCGAGGTAAATATTAAAGACCTGAAGCGTTTGCTCGAGGTTATTCAGGATTTTGATCCTCCCGGAATTGGTGCACGCGACCTTCAGGAATGCCTGCAGTTGCAGATACTTCGAAAAAAAGGGAAAGGCTCAACTTCTCTGGCCTTAAAAATCATTCAGGATAATTTCGAAGAATTTACAAAAAAACATTACGATAAAATCATCCGGAAATATGACATTTCCGAAGAAGAACTGAAAGATGGGATAGACGAGATTTTGAAGCTAAACCCAAAACCCGGCAGTTCATACAGCAATCCAATGAGTAAGTCGAATCAGGTTATTGTTCCTGACTTTCTGCTCGATAATCAGGAAGGTGAGCTCCAACTTAGCCTGAATCAGAAAAATGCGCCCGACCTTCAGCTCAACGGTACATACATGAACCTGATGAAATCTTATTCCGGAAACAAATCCATGGCTTCGAAAGACCAAAAGGATGCATTGTCGTTCATGAAGCAGAAACTGGATTCGGCCAAATGGTTTATCGATGCGATTCGCCAGAGACAGCAAACGCTGTTGGTAACCATGTCGGAAATCATTAAATTTCAGAAAGAGTTTTTTGAGGAGGGCGATGAAACCAAACTGCGGCCAATGATCCTGAAAGACATTACCGACATTACCGGACTCGACATTTCAACCATTTCCCGCGTATCGAACAGCAAATACATACAGACACATTTCGGAATCTATCCGCTGAAATATTTCTTTTCTGAAGGGATGCAGACCGACACCGGTGAGGAAGTTTCCACCCGCGAAATCAAGAAAATACTTCAGGAATGCATCGCCAATGAAAATAAACGCCATCCGGTAACCGACGAAAAACTTGCAGATATTCTGAAGGAAAAATCATATGTTGTGGCACGAAGAACTGTTGCAAAATACCGCGAACAGCTGGCAATTCCGGTGGCCCGAATGAGAAAAGAGCTGTAGAAATGAATTCAGATTAATAATAAAATTGAACTTAATGAATTCCAATAAAATACTAACTGTAACGTCCCGAGCCGCTTCCATTATCTTTCATCCTTTGCTGATCCCTACCCTGGGATTTTTGCTGCTTTTTTATTCCGACTTTTATTTTGCATTACTTCCATGGAACGTAAAAAGATTTCTTTTGCTGGTTGTATTTATTTCTACCTGTGTTCTACCGGCAATCAGCATACTGCTTTTAGCATATAACCGAAAGATTGATCTTGCGATGGATAAAACTTCGGACCGGATTTTACCGTTGATACTGAGTTCCATTTTCTATTACATTGGTTATCTCATCATTCAGAAACTTCCCATTTTTCCTGTTTTCAATTTCTTTCTGATCGCCTCTATCCTGGTTCAAATCGCGTTACTTATTATTACCATGCGTTGGAAAATCAGTGCACATTCGGCTGCCATAGGTGGACTTCTTGGCGGATTCTTCGCACTTTCATTTCGACTGAATGAAAATCCTGTGCTTATCCTGATCGCACTCATTCTCGTTTCCGGAATCGTAGGTACAGCGCGACTAATCCTTGGAAAACATACCAGCTGGCAGGTATATTCCGGATTTCTGCTTGGATTCCTGATCATGAATCTGGTAATTCTTTTCGTTTAAAGCCTGAAGCCCCACCCAAACCCTGAAGCCTCCCCCAACCCCCTCCAAAAGAGGGGGCTTTTTGATTCAGTATTCTGAGTTTATTGCTTTGACATTTTGTTATGGTTTATTCCTGTTTTACTTCTTCATCATAACGAATGTAGCTTGATTGAATTCACCAAGAATCCTGAAAAAGGCGATTTTTAAGCCCTCCCCCTCGGGGAGGGTTTGGGTGGGGCTTCAGTCTTCCAACCCGTTCCGTTTAAGCAAAGCCACAGCAGTTGCTTCCTGTCCGCGGAAAGCCTGATAAAGAATTGCAGGATGCTCGCTTCCTCCTTTTTCCAGAATGTTTCTTCGGAACGAGTCTGCAGTTTCCCGGTTAAATATTCCTTTCTCCTGAAACACGGAAAATGCGTCGGCATCGAGCACTTCAGCCCATTTGTAGCTGTAATATCCGGCATCATATCCTCCTGAAAAAATATGCGAAAACGAGGTGCTTTGCAAGCTTCCGTCAACGGGTTCAAACAAGTCGGTTGAGGAAATGGCCTGCATTTCAAATTCCTTCAAATCGCCCGAAACCGGCATTTCACGGTTGTAGTAAGCCATATCCAGCAAGGCGAAACTGATTTGTCGCTCCATCATATAGGCTGCCTGAAAATTCTGCGCTTTTTGTATTTTTTGAATCAGTTCTTCCGGTAACTTTTCTCCGGTTTGGTAATGAACGGCAAATTGATCGAGCCACTCTTTTTCGTACGCCCAGTTCTCGTGAATCTGCGACGGAAGTTCAACAAAGTCCCAGTACACATTGGTTCCTGAAGTTCCGGGGAACTGGCATTGCGACAACATCCCATGCAATCCGTGCCCAAACTCATGCAGGAAGGTGGTCACCTCATCGAACGTAAGCATCGACGGTGAATTTTCGGTGGGTTTCGAGAAGTTGGTTACCAGCGAAATATGTGGACGGATCGGATTTCCTTTTACATTCGACTGAGAGCGGTAATCGGTCATCCAGGCGCCGGAGCGCTTGCTTTCGCGCGGGAAAAAGTCAAGATATAAAACCGCAATAAACTCGTTTTCTTCATTATACACTTCGTAGGCCGTCACATCCGGATGATAAACTTCGATGTTTGTGTTTTCTATTAGCTGCAATCCGTAAAGTTTCCGGGCCAGGGAGAAAACACCTTCAATCACTTTTTCGAGTTGCAGATATGGCTTTACCTCTTCATCGGTATAATTATACCGTTCCGATTTCAGCTTTTCTGAATAATAAGCCCAGTCCCAGCGCTGTATCCGACCTGAAAAACCAGCTCTTTCTGCAAATTCCTGTATTTCTGCAAATTCCTTTTCGGCAAAAGGTTTCGATTTCAGGTGTAGATCACCCAAAAACTGTATGACCTTTTCGGGTGTTTCGGCCATACGCTCCTGAAGTTTATAGGCTGCATGTGTGCGGAATCCGAGTAAATGCGCTTTCTCAATCTTCAAATCCACGATTCTCCGGATAAGATCTTTGTTGTCGTTCTCGTTTCCATGATTTGCCCGCGAGCTAGAAGCCCTGAAAATCTGTTCACGAAGTATACGGTTATCAGCATATTTAAGGAAAGGAACATAGCTCGGAAATTGCAAATTAAATAGCCATCCTTCCTTGCCTTTCGATTGTGCCGTTTGAGCTGCCATTTCGATGATCGAGTCCGGAAGTCCGCTCAAATCCTTTTTATCCGTAATGAGAAGCTCGTAGGCATTGGTTTCTGCCAGTACATTTTGCTGGTATTTCAGCCCCAGTTGCGACAATTCTTTGGTGATTTCGCGGTATTTGGCCTTGTCTGTTTCATTCAGGTTGGCACCACTGCGCACAAACCGCCGGTACGTTTTTTCGAGCAAAGTGGATTCTTCCGCATTCAGCAGCAGGCTTTCACGCTGATCGTGAACGGTTTTTATCCGGTCAAAAAGTTGCTTATTCAGGGTGATATCGTTCCCAAAATCCGAAAGTTTGGGCGACACTTCCTGAGCGATATTCTGCATTTCGTCGCTGGTATCAGCCGAATTCAGGTTGAAAAAAACACTTTGAATGCGATTTAACCGTTCGCCTGCCAAATCAAGTGAAACTATGGTATTGGCAAAATCAGGGCTCGCCGGGTTATCAATGATTTCCTGAACTTCTTTTTTTGCCTCATCGATTGCAGCATCAAATGCCGGAAGGTAATGTTCAATTTTAATCGCAGTGAAAGGTGCCGTCTGGTGAATCCCGGAAAATGCTTGAAGTAATGGATTGGAAGCCTGAAGCCTCTCCCAAACCCCCTCCAAAAGAGGGGGCTTTGTGATCCGGGCATCGTTGTTTTTTGCTTTAGTATTTTTCATTGTTTAAATTTTACTTGGTTAAGATTGTCCGAAATGTTAATTGTCGCGGTTTTTAAGCCCTCCCCTTCGGGGAGGGTTTGGGTGGGGCTTTTTTCTTCTCTACCGACCAGCCAAACTTACCAATCGGGTCGCCCATTTTAAAATAATGACCATGGGAATAGATCAGTGGATTGGCCTTTTTCAGGCTGAAGGCGCCGGTTACCGGATCAATGTAGCGATCGTCGGCAATCACATTCACTACTTCTGAAATAAACATGTGATGAACGCCCAGTTCGATAATCTGTTTCACCTTGCATTCGATGCTGATAGGCGCCTCGGCCAGAATGGGAGCTTTCACGATGCTTGCCGGAGCCGGAGTTAACCCCATTTCCTTCCATTTGTTGTATTTTCTGCCCGAACGACAACCGCACCAATCGGTTGCAAGGGCCAATTCTTCCGTAGTCAGGTTGATTACATATTCGCCGGTTCGTTTGATGATTTCATAGGAATGACGGCCGGGACGTACCGAAATATAACACATGGGCGGGTCACTGCTGATGGTGCCAGTCCAGGCAATTGTAATTAAGTTATATTCTTCGGGAGTTTCGCCACAGGTAACCAGTACCGCCGGAAGCGGATAGATCATGGTTCCGGGTTTCCAATTGATTTTTGCCATAATATCAGTTGTGATAAAGCTATTCTTTCGGCAAAAATAACAAAACTCTCATTGGTATTCGGATTTGATTTCACTGATTGGCGTACCGGAAGGAGGACCGAATCAGCACTTTTTGAGAATTGAAATTAAACTCAATCGGATTGTTTCAGAACAGTTGTGGTATCAATATTAAAAAAAATACATAAATTGCTAAAAAAAAATTACGTATATGAAACAAATTGGATTGGTTTTACTACTCAGCCTGATGATTTCTCAGGCATTTGCACAGGATGCAAAAAAAATCGCCGGTATCTGGTGGAACGACAAGAAGACTTCGAAAATTGAAGTCAAGGAAGAAAACGGAAAGTATATCGGAACCGTGATCTACATTAATCCGGAAAAATATGTGAAAGGTGAACCTGAAAAGGACTTCAACAATCCGGATGTCAAATTAAAATCCAGATCCAGACTTGGATTACAGATTCTGAGCGGATTGAAATATGTTGCTGCCGACAAGGAATGGCAGGGTGGCAGTATTTATGACCCGGACAATGGTAAAACTTACGACTGTTTTTCCTGGTTCGAAGAAGATCCTAATGTACTGAAGCTTAAAGGATATGTGGCTGGTATCAAATGGATGGGAAGATCAACTACCTGGACACGAGTGACCAAATAAAAAGGAAGCCCCGAAGCCCCTCCCAAACCCTCCCCGAAGGGGAGGGCTTAAAAAATCGCCAGTGTCAATATTTCTGCCTGATTTAAACAGGCAAAATTAACACAAGGAGAAAAATAATTAAAGCAAAAATTTAGGATGCCCGGATCAAAAGCCCCCTCTTTTGGAGGGGGTTTGGGGGAGGCTTAAGGGTTTGGGCGGGGCTTTACCCCGAAACCTGCACCTTAAATCCCATTGCCTGAACACGATCGGCAATCTGACGGAGTTCTTCCACCGGCACTTTTTCAAGTCCTGATGCCGGAGTATCACGATCGATGGTATAAATCATCACCTGCGATGGCTTGATATCGGAAACCAGTTTCATCCATTCGGTGAGTTCTTCTTCCGTAGTATTATCAATAATTTCTCCGTTGTGTTTTCCACGAAGAAACAAGGTTTGAATAATCACTTTCCCCTGAAATGATTTCAGCTTTTCTACCACCTTGCTCAGGCTGAAATTTGAAGCCGGGCAATCAATTCTCCGGATGGTTTCTTCGCAAGCAGAATCGAGTTTCTGAATATTGTCTTCCACTTTGAGCAAGGCTCTGATTACCGAAGCTTTGTGCAACATGGTTGCATTCGATAAGACTGCAATCCGGGCCTGTGGGGTCAACCGGTTGCGAAGCTGAATGGTATCGTCAATAATTCCTTCAAATTCAGGATGCAATGTTGGTTCACCATTTCCAGCGAAAGTAATTACATCGGGGCATGGGCCGCTTTGAATCATCTCAGTCAGCTTTTCTTCCATCTTTTGCCTGACCAATTCGCGGGAAGGCAACACAATTTTTTGTTCCCGCTTCTTTGGATTCCAGCCACATTCACAGTAAATACAGTCGAAAGAGCAGACTTTACTGTCGGTTGGCAACAGGTTCACTCCCAGTGAAACACCGAGGCGACGGCTTTTTACAGGTCCGAATATGATTTGATCAAATAGAAATGTAGCCATGAATACAAAGTAAAAAGGAATGAGAAATAAGTAAAAAAGCGTTTCAGAAAATTCGTTTAATCCGGGCGTTTGGAGTAAAATGCATTTGGGGAAGATCAACTCCGGAAAGGAGAAAAATCCCGGGATCTTTTTCTCTCATGAATCCCACAGATGATACCAGAACTTCTGCTATTTCGTTCATGATTTCCGGAATTTTCATTTCCGGAAAATGATCCTGAATTTGTTTGCCTAAGTTGATCAAGTCTTGAATTGAATATTGAATCTTTCCTGTTGCTGAATGAATTACAAATGATCTGACCGTATTTCCTGCTTCAGAAAGTGGAACAAAATCGCTGCTTTTAACAAAAATAAATCCCGCCATTAATATTCCGTTATGAAAGCTCATTTGTGCAATTTCCTTCAGATCGCCTTTCGTATCCAGATATTCAATCGCAGATCCATCTTCCTCCACAATTACAATTCCATTTTTCAGGAAAACACCGGAATCAGAAAGCAGATAATTGGCCGTAAATTTCCTCATTCAGTTCCTGTCTTCAGTTTATCTTTAGGTTTGAATTGCTCTTCAGACTCGTTCAGAATATTCATTATTTCTACATGCATTTTTTCGTAGTCTTTCGGAAGGCTGGAATAATACATCAGTGAGCGGATAAAAACCGTATCGGCAACCGAATATTTCTTCAGAACTGAATAATAGAGGTCAGTCTGGGTTATTTTCTTCAAAGCTCCTGTTGGGTCAGCTCCCGTATTCATTCCCTGAATCAGGTAAATATCGACCATCATTTTAATAAACTTGTCTTTCTTAATCAGCTGATTGGGCTTTTCAATCGTAGTATTGTGGCAGGATGTAAATCCTGAAATCATGACCGCAAACAGCAGAATTCCGATGAATTGTTTCATTTTACTTTTCATTGATTTCGGGTAAAGTTAATATTACCTCAACTCTTTTTGCTGAAAACATGCCTGAAAAACTCATCGACACGGCTGAACTGCAAAATTTCTATTTTAAATTTCTGAAGGTTGATTCCTTTTCCAGCTTTGGGGATAAAAATGGTGTCGAAACCCAGTTTTTCAGCTTCGGCAATACGTTGTTCCAGGCGGTTCACCGAACGTATTTCTCCTGAAAGTCCGATCTCACCTGCAAAACAGACATTCTTTCGGATCGGCAGATCGAAGTTCGATGAAAGTATGGCTGTGATTACCGTTAAATCGATGGCTGGATCATCGACCTTGATGCCACCAGCAATATTCAGGAACACATCTTTGGTTGCCAGTTTGAAACCAGCACGTTTTTCCAGAACCGCCAGCAACATGTTGAGCCGGCGCAAATCAAATCCGGTTGACGAACGCTGCGGAGTTCCGTATGCCGCCGTACTGACCAGTGCCTGAATTTCAATCAGCAACGGGCGGATGCCTTCGATGGAAGCAGAAATTGCAGTGCCGCTCAATCCTTCATGAGCGCGGTTGATCAGCAATTCCGAAGGATTCGATACTTCGCGCAAACCGGAATTACCCATCTCGAAAATTCCAAGTTCAGAAGTCGAACCAAAGCGGTTCTTGATGGCCCGGAGAATGCGGTACATGTACTGGTTTTCGCCTTCGAACTGCAAGACCGTGTCAACGATATGTTCCAGCACTTTCGGACCTGCCAGGCTGCCTTCTTTGGTAATATGCCCGATGAGAATGACCGGGACATTGCTTTCCTTGGCATATTTCAGGATACCGTTGGTGCATTCCCTGATTTGGCCAACCGAACCCGGTGAGGATTCGATCATTTCAGTCGAAACCGTCTGAATGGAATCCACGATGAGCAAATCGGGCACAATCAGTTTGCTTTGAGCAAGGATGTGTTCGAGTGAGGTTTCGCTTAAAAAGTAGCAGTTTTGATTTTCCTTCTGGAGCCGTTGCGCACGGATTTTGATTTGCTGAATGCTTTCTTCTCCGGAAACATAAAGTATTTTTTTATCCTTCAGATCTAAAGCGAGTTGCAGAACCAAAGTTGATTTGCCGATACCGGGTTCTCCGCCAATCAATACCATAGATCCGGGTACCAGTCCGCCGCCTAAAACGCGGTTGAGTTCCTGGTTGCAGGTGTCAATTCGCTCGGTATGTTCCGAAGAGACTTCGTGTAAAAGTTTGGGTTGATTACCTGATCCGGTTAAAAAGGAAGTTTTTTTCTTTTCTTCGCGCTCTACAATTTCTTCTACAAACGAATTCCATTCGCCGCACGAATTGCACTTTCCGACCCATTTGGGAGACTGTGCCCCGCAATTCTGACAGAAAAAACTGGTTCTTACTTTGGCCATCTGAATGATGTTAGATGTGATTACCGAATAATTGATGCCGTTTCAGGAATTAACTAAATGAACTCAGGCCTTATTCAGTTGCTAAAAACTTGTTCTTGACTTTCTGTATAATCTCGGAAGTTGAAAATCCTTCGGTCAGTTCAATCCGTTCAACCCGTCCTCCGGATGCCAAAACCAAATCGTATCCGGCTATTTCTTCGATTTGGTATTCACTTCCTTTTACCAGAACATCAGGGGAAATGCTCCGGATCAGTTCATAAGGAGTTTCCTCGTCGAACATAATCACCGCGTCGACCATCAGCATCGAAGCCAGTAAAACTGCACGCGACTGCTGATCAACAAGCGGACGGTTTTCGCCTTTCAGAATTTTTACCGAAATATCCGAATTTAGTCCAACAATTAACCGTTTTCCAAATTCAGCTGCTTTGGCCAGAGAGTCGATGTGTCCACGATGAACCAAATCGAAGCATCCATTGGTGAAGACAATGGTATCTTTAGCTTGTTTCCATCGGTTCAGAAGCGAACTAAATGACTGCTCATTCTCAAATATTTTGGATTGAATGATTTCTATTGGTTTCATGTGCTTATCCCTTGTTTTTTATTTGCCACATTTCCACCTGGGTGAATTTTTCTCTCATGGCTTTCATCGTCTCAAAAAAATAATTTCGGCAAAAATAGTAAAACCTCAATGCTATTCGAAGCAATGAGGTTAAAATTGATTTATTTCAGGATAAAATTATATTAGTTTATTGGTCTCGGTGTCAGGAAAAACTAACCATGGTTTAAATGTTTTGGCTTCTTCAAAATCAAGCTGAGCATACGACATGATGATAACCACGTCACCAACAGCCACTTTCCTCGCTGCAGGACCATTTAAACAGATCACACCCGATCCGCGTTCGCCCTTAATTACATAGGTTTCGAGGCGTTCGCCATTATTAATATTAACTACCTGAACTTTTTCGTTTTCAATTAAATTGGCAGCATCCATCAAATCCTGATCAATGGTGATACTTCCGACATACTGCAAATTGGCTTCAGTTACAGTAACTTTATGTATTTTCGACTTACAAACTTCGATGATCATATTCGATTTTTAATAAAATTCTATTTTTGTTCGTTCGGAGCGCCTAAATTACTTTAAAAACCAAACCTTTCGGCACTTATTCGTTTACTTTTTATACTTCGAACACAATATTGTCAATTAATCTTATTTTTCCGCAGTGAACAGCAATGCATCCAATTTTTTTACCCGGATCGCTCCAGTTATTCACCTGCAAAAGGGTTTTCTCATTAACTATGCTAAAATACTCTGTATTCAGGTATTCGTTTTGGTTGATGCGGTGAATCACCCATCGACAAAGTTCGTCTACGGATAAATCAATTGATTTGTTTGCTGCTTCGAACAAAGTAGCCGAAATATGCGCAGCATTCTGGCGCTGCTCCTGACTTAACAGCATATTTCTCGAACTCATCGCCAATCCATCGGCCTCACGAATTATGGGGCAGGAAACAATCTCAACCGGAAGGTCCATCTTTCGTACCAGTTCCATGATAATGGCCAGTTGTTGAAAATCTTTTTGCCCGAAAAATGCCTTGTCCGGCTGAACGATGTCGAATAATTTGCTCACCACCTGTGCCACACCGTTAAAATGTCCGGGTCTGAATTCCCCTTCCATTACCTGCTCGAGCATCCCGAAGTTGAACTGCCTCGTATCGGATTCAGGATAAATTTCTTCAAATTCAGGAGCAAAAACCAGCTGGCATGGGCTTTCTGAAAGCAAATCCACATCTTTCTGAAGGTCTCGCGGGTATCTGGAAAGATCTCCTTTGTCGTTAAATTGAGTTGGATTCACAAAAATGCTGACCACAACGAAATCCGTCTGTTCCCCGGCTATTTCGACCAATGAAAGGTGTCCGTTGTGCAAAGCACCCATCGTAGGTACAAAACCGATGCTCAATCCCTTTTTACGCTGGTCATTAAGTATCGGCTGTAAATCGTTTATGTGCTTTACTATCTGCATCTTGGATTAAAAATGAGGCTGTAAAGTAAATAAATAATTCAACACGATGACAAGTAAATTAACGGAGGGAATTTAAAGTTTCCGGTTCTGAGTTACAACGAAAGCAATGAAAATGATGGTTGTCAGTACATTAAAACAGAACTTTACCGGCAGTATGGTGTTTAATATCTTTAACACATCTACTTTCTTCTTAAGCTTTTTTAAGACCTCTGTAAACCACTGGAATTGAATATCGCTGATATTTTACTACTTTTGCACAATTAAACTGAGTGATATAAATGGAAAAGAAAAAAGTCTTATTTATTTCTTCGGAAATTACACCTTATCTTCCAGAGACAGAAATGTCGAAAAAAGCCCGATATCTCCCACAGGGAATTCAGGAAAGAGGTAAGGAAATCCGGACTTTTATGCCAAGGTATGGTTGTGTAAATGAACGTCGGAATCAATTGCACGAAGTGATACGCTTGTCGGGGATGAACCTGATTATTGATGATACCGACCACCCGTTGATTATTAAAGTTGCTTCGATTCAATCGGCACGGATGCAGGTATATTTTATAGATAATGAAGATTATTTTCAGAGAAAGCATGTATTGAGAGATCCGAAGGGAAATGAATTTGCCGATAACGATGAACGGGCCATATTTTATGCACGCGGAGTGCTTGAAACGGTCATCAAGTTGCGGTGGGCTCCCGATCTCATTCATTGCAGCGGCTGGCTGACTTCGCTTGTTCCTTTATACATCAAGAAAGCTTACAATGATGATCCGCTTTTTGTAAACTCAAAAGTGGTTTATTCGATTTATAACGACGATTTTAAAAAGTCGCTGGATCCAACTTTCAGGAATAAGTTGAAATTGAATAATATTACCGATGAAGATACCGAGCTTGTTGATGATCCAAATTATGTGAATTTAAGTAAGCTGGCCGTTTTGAATTCTGATGCAGTCATTCAGGGAAGTCCGAAAATTAACCCTGAGATAACAGAATATATACAATCAACCGAAAAATTATTTTTAAATTACCAACCTGAACATACCTATATTGATGCTTATAATGACTTCTATGACAAAGTATTGTGAGAATATAGGAATAACAATTAAAATTTTTTATTGGTGAAAAAAGAACTCGCAGCAAAGTGCAAATTCGGATTCGCATTTGCATTGATGGTAATTACTTTTTTGAGCTGTACCAACGATTCGAGTAAAACCGGACTCGGATTGTTACCAACCGGTGATTTGGTTGTGGTAGGTAAAGTCACAGACTCAAAAATTCAGGCATTCGTTGTAAATGACGAAAAACAGCGTACTGACAAGCCTCGTTTTAATTTACTGGGATCATTCAACGATCCGGTTTTTGGAAAAACAACAGCCGATTTCGCGAACCAATACCGATTGACCGGATATCCAAGTTTTACTAGAACTGATCAGATCGACTCATTGGTTCTGTATACAGCATACAAGCAAATATATGGAGATACCATCACCCCGCAAATTTTAAAGGTTTACGAACTTGCTTCCGATTTGCCATTCGATGAAAAATTTTATCAGGATGTTGACCTGAAAGGAATGTCATATAGTGAAGTTCTGGCTGAGAAACATTATATTCCAAAATTCAGAAAGGATTCATTGACAAGCTTGTACGCTTCAACAAAGAAAATCCCGATGGATACTGTTTCTCAGGAAATATCATTTAAACTTAGCGCTACCCTCATTAATAAATTATTAGCTACCGATTCGCTCACTAATTCTTCGAACGACCTTTTTCTCAAGTATTTTAAAGGTTTGTATGTAGAGGCCAGTAATCAGAATAATGTGGGAACGCTAATGAAAACCGTAGGTTCAGGACTAATGATGTATTACCATATACCGAATGATACCGTACAGCATAGTTATGTATATACCAACAACAGTACGGCTTCAAGTGTTAGCCGGTTTATGCACGATTATTCTAAAACTGCATTTTTACCTCATCTCAACAAGGAGACTGTAGAGGATAGTTTGATTTATTTACAGACTTCAGGCGGGTTGCGCGTTAAAGTATTAATTCCGAACCTTGGAATCTGGTCAAAAATAATTCCGGCAATGGCGAACGATCGCGATACTAACCGTTTAGCCATAAATAAGGCCGAACTGATATTTACATTGGATACCATACAAAGTGAACCATTAAAATACCTTCCTTCAGAACAATTGGTTTTTTCAGCTATTGCCTCCGACGGAAAAACTTATTTGCCTGCTGATTACTTTTTTTCACCTGCCTATTTTGGTGGTGGATACAATATTCTTGACCATACTTACCGGTTCAACATCACTCAACACATTAAAGATGTGATTACTAAGAAAAAGACTAATTACGGGTTCTACCTCGAAACTTCTTTTAAAAATTCGAGAGCCCGACGCGTAGTGTTAAAAGGTGCAACCAGCAAAACCGGTATTAAGCTGGAAATTACTTATTCAAAAATTCAATAGTTCCCCCTATTCGATCACTTAAACTAAAATCTTATGTGTGGAATTGTAGGTTACATTGGAAATAAAATTGCTTATCCCATTTTGATTCAAGGCCTTCAGCGGCTGGAATATCGTGGATATGACTCAGCCGGGCTGGCTCTTTATAATGACTCGCTTGAGGTTTATAAATGTAAGGGTCGTGTTGCTGATCTTGAGAAATATGTTTCAGGAAAAGACATCAGCGGACACATCGGAATCGGGCATACCCGCTGGGCAACTCACGGTGAACCAAACGACCGGAATGCACACCCGCATACCTCCATGAATGGCGACTTTGTGCTGGTTCACAACGGGATTATCGAAAACTACGCTGAACTGAAATCAGACCTCCTGAAAAAGGGATATACCTTTCAATCCGAAACCGATACCGAAGTTCTGGTCAACCTCATCGAATATTTTTACCTGAATGCCGATGAGGCAAGCGCTGAAATAGCAGTTCGTCTGGCTCTTTCGAAAGTAGTTGGAGCCTACGGAATTGCGGTGATCTGTAAAAACGAAAAAAATCAGCTGATTGCTGCCCGCAAGGGAAGTCCTTTGGTCATCGGAATTGGCAATGGCGAATATTTCATCGCTTCTGATGCTACGCCGATTGTTAATTATACCGACAGTGTCATTTATCTGAACGACCACGATGTGGCGATTATCAACAGCGACAGTCTGACGCTGAAAACCGTTCAAAATAATCCGGTAGCTTTTAAAATCACCAAAGTTGACATGAGTATCGGTGATCTGGAAAAAGGAGATTTTGAGCATTTTATGCTTAAAGAAATCTTCGAACAGCCCAAAACCATTGAAGATACTTTTCGTGGACGCATCAATCCTGAACATACAGACATTGTATTGGGCGGATTGCTGGATGTTTTCCCCAAATTATTAAATGCCCGGAGAATCATCATTATTGGTTGTGGAACCTCATGGCACGCAGCACTGGTTGGTGAATACCTGATTGAAGAATATGCACGGATTCCGGTTGAAGTGGAATATGCTTCGGAATTCCGGTACCGAAATCCTATCCTGAACAGCGATGACGTGGTAATTGCCATCAGTCAGAGCGGTGAAACAGCCGATACGCTTGCGGCCTTGCGCATGGCTAAAGACAAAGGCGCTACCATTCTGGGAATTTGCAATGTGGTTGGATCGAGCATTGCACGCGAAACAGATGGCGGAGTCTATACACATGCCGGAGTCGAAATTGGCGTGGCATCAACCAAAGCATTTTCAGCACAGGTTACTGTAATCACTCTTCTTGCCCTCAAACTCGCTAAAGAAAAGGGAAATATTTCTTCCGAATTGTACATCGAACTGATCCGTGAATTAGCTGAAATTCCTGAAAAAGTTAAATCCATACTCGTAAAACATCCGCACATCAAAGACGTTGCAGCCAAATACAAAGATGCCATCAATGCACTTTATCTGGGGCGTGGTTACCTTTTCCCGGTGGCGCTGGAGGGTGCTCTGAAATTGAAAGAAATTTCATACATCCATGCTGAAGGATATGCTGCCGGTGAAATGAAACACGGCCCCATCGCTCTGGTTGACGATAATCTACCAGTGATTGTGGTCGCTGCCAAAGATCATTACTATGAAAAGATCGTCAGCAACATTCAGGAAGTAAAAGCCCGGAAAGGCAACATCATTGCCGTGGTTACTGAAGGCGATGGTGAATTGAAAAACATGGTGAACGATATCTTTGAGATACCCAAATCCCATCCGGCAGTTTCACCTTTGTTGGCAATTATTCCGTTACAGTTGTTCTCATACTACATTGCGGTGATGCGTGGATGCGACGTGGACCAGCCAAGAAATCTGGCTAAAAGTGTAACCGTGGAGTAGTCACGAAAGGGTTCATTCTAAATCAATTCAGCATTCTGTTCTTATCAGTCCTGAAAGAATCTACCAATAGACGAATGACTTCACAAGATTGCACTTCGTTTCGTTCTGTAAATATTTTACAAAAATGGTTCTGAAACTCAATAAAAAGCAAGCCTTCTTTTTCGCTATACTAACTTTATTTCTTAATTTGGCTAATTCGAACCTAAACCATAAAAATAGATACCATGTTTATTGCTGATGAAAACCGCTACAGTAAAATGCCATATAAAAAATGTGGCAAATGGGGATTAAAACTTCCAGTCATTTCGCTCGGATTATGGCACAATTTCGGTGGAGTAGATGTGTTTGAAAACGGACGTGAGATGTGCCGTCATGCATTTGATCTTGGAATTACCCATTTTGACCTGGCCAACAATTATGGTCCTCCACCCGGATCGGCTGAAGAAAATTTCGGCAAAATTATGCAACTCGATTTAGCGCCTTATCGCGACGAACTCATCATTTCAACCAAAGCCGGTTACCTGATGTGGCCGGGCCCATATGGAGAGTGGGGAAGCCGCAAGTATTTGCTTTCGAGTCTTGAACAAAGTCTGAAACGGATGAAACTGGATTATGTTGACATTTTTTATTCGCATCGCCCAGATCCCGAGACACCGTTGGAAGAGACCATGATGGCCCTCGATCAGGCTGTCAGGCAAGGGAAAGCATTGTATGCCGGAATTTCAAATTACCCTGCGGAAATGGCTGACAAAGCTTCCAGAATATTGAAAGAACTGGGGACACCATGCCTGATTCACCAGCCCAAATATTCGATGTTTGAACGTTGGGCCGAAGGTGGTTTATTGGATGTTCTGGAACGGGATGGAATAGGGTGTATCCCGTTTTCGCCGCTGGCACAAGGCTTGTTAACCGACAAATACCTGAATGGGATTCCTGAAGGCTCGAGAGCTTCAAAATCTTGGGGATTCCTGCGTCCCGAACAGATTGCACCTGCCCTCGAAAAGGTTAAAAAACTGAACGAAATAGCCATCCGGCGCGATCAAACCCTTGCTCAAATGGCCTTGGTTTGGCTGCTCAAAGATGCCCGTGTGAGTTCGGTTCTGATTGGAGCCAGCTCGGTTGCCCAACTCGACGATAATGTCGCTGCCCTAAAAAACATGGAGTTTTCGAAAGCTGAACTGGAACAAATCGAACAGATTCTTTCAGATAAAAAATCAAATCAGACATCCGGTTCGAATAATACACCCGATCAGACATCCAGAAAAATAACAGCAACTTCAGTTCAGGAAACGAAAACTCCCTCAAGAGGCGAATTCCTTCAAAATCTCGCTAAAAAACTGGACAGAAGATAGTTTTTATCAGAAAGAGGAAAGATGAAAAGATTAGTTGCATTCCCCTTATCTTTTTCCTCATTTCTTTGTTTATAAATTAAAAAACAATGGAAAAAACAGCCCTAATAACCGGTGCAGCCAAACGTTTAGGGAAGGAAATGGCCAATCATTTGGCCAGTCAGGGTTGGAACATCGCGATTCATTACCACACTTCAGAAGATGACGCCATTCAGTTACGGGACGAATTGGCGAAGTTTTATCCCGATCAGCAGTTTGCGCTTTTTCGTGCGGATCTAAATCAAGCGGAACAGGTTGAAAATCTGATTCCCCAAGTTTACCGGGAGATGAAACGATTGGATTTGCTGATCAACAATGCATCAGTTTTCGAATCCTCTTTACTGGGCCGAACCACCACTGAGTTTTTCAACCGGCAGATAAATGTAAATTTCAGGGCACCGTTTATACTCCTGCGCGACTTTGCTTCGTTAATAAAACATGGAGTAATTGTCAACTTTGTGGACACCCGGATTGTTACTAACCAATCCAGTTTTGCAGCTTATTCATTGTCTAAAAAAAGTTTGTGGGAAATGACAAAAATGGCTGCTCTCGAATTCGGACCAAACATCAGGGTAAATGCGATAGCACCTGGTCTGACCCTTCCGCCGGAAGAAAAAGGTGAAGATTACCTATGGAAACTGGCCGGAAACGTTGCAATGAAAAGGCCCGGCGGATTGGATCCAATTCTGAAAAGTCTGGATTATATTCTGAAAAACGACTATTTAACCGGGCAGATCCTGTTTTGCGACGGAGGTGAAAACCTGGGTGTAACGAATTAATTTGATCTCAATATGGCTTTGATCCGAGTTAAAAATTTATTGCTGCGTACTTTCATCGGATTTAATCCGGAGGAAGAAGCCAACAAGCAGGATGTGATCATCAATGTCGAAATTGAGGCAGACATTCCGACAGAGGCTTTGTTGGCCGACGAGCCTGTTGGGATTTATAACTATAAAACCATCACCAAGCAAATTATTGAGCTGGTACAGGATAACCGTTTCAAGCTTCTGGAAGTGCTCACTAAAAATATTCTTGACCTGATTATGCTTGACGAACGGGTTTCACATGCACGGGTAGAGGTAGATAAACCGCATGCCCTGAGGTTTGCCGAATCGGTATCATTCGAAATGGAGGCTGAGCGATGAACGATTGCATCATAGGCATCGGATCAAATATTAATGCTGAGTACAATATTCCTGAAATGCTGAGGCTTTTAGATGCTGAGGTTGAGGTCATTCAGGTTTCAAAAATGATTCAGACCAAACCAATCGGAATTATTGAACAAGCTGACTATACGAATGGAGCGGTAAGAATCCGGACTGAAATGAAACTGGAAGCCTTATCTTTGTACCTCAAGAAACTCGAGGATCAGATGGGCCGGGACCGAAGTCAGTCAAAATTTGGACCCCGGAATATTGATCTGGACATTCTGATCTGGAACAATAAAGTGGTTGATCAGGATTATTTTACCCGTGATTTTCTTAGGAACTCGGCAGTTGAATTAGGTTTCGAAAACATAGAATAAACAAAAACAGAAAGACGCCATGAAGAATTTTATATCGTTCCGCTTATTTATCCTGATACTTATTTTATCAGGATTATTCCTGAATTCGTGCAATAAGAATAACGATCCGGTCAAACCTGAAAATCAATATTTTCTATCCAGCGAATTAAAATCGACCATCACCAAACAGGAAGCAATTGCTAACTTTACCGCGCTTTCACCTGCAGCAGCAGCCATCGGAGCTTATATGATAACTGACGTTAAAGTCAAGACTTTAGTTTACAGGACTACTTATCAGAATCAAAATATTCAGGCATCGGGCTTGGTTTGTTTGCCAAAAACTGCCGGTAATTATCCGGTTTTAAGTTTTCAAAACGGAACAAATACCTTATTTAGCGATGCACCAAGCGTGGCTTTCAATGACGATTTGTTTAAGATCATCGAAAGTATTGCCACCATGGGTTTTATTGTAGTAATTCCCGATTACATTGGATTCGGAGTTTCATCGAAGTTTGCACATCCTTATCTGGATGCGAAATTATCAACCCAAAGTATTCTCGATATGCTGAGGGCCACCAAAGAGTATGGAGCTCAGGATTCTATTCTTGCCAAACCAACCAAAGACCTTTTTCTTTTTGGCTACTCAAAGGGAGCATGGGCAACGATGGAACTTCAGAAAGAAATTGAAAAAAATTATTCCACAGAGTTTAATCTGGTTGCCAGTTCGTGCGGTGCCGGACCCTATTCAATCGAATATCTGAATAATCTGATCCTCAGCCAGCCTGAGTATCCTTCTCCAAATTTTCTGGCTTATATTATGAATTCTTACAAGGCCGTTGGTAACATCAGTAATCCGCTTTCTGATTTTTTTAATGAACCATATGCCACATTAATTCCCGGTTTATTCGACGGACTTCACAGTGGCGGATCAATTAATTCGCAGCTCACAACCAACCTGACCAAACTTTTAACTCCGGAATACCGAACTGAATTTGCCACTAACAGTAAATTTTCACTGGTTAAATCTACTTTTATTGCCAACAGTATAACGGCCTGGAATACAACCACACCAACACATCTTTTTCACGGAACAAACGACGAAGTCGTCCCGTTCAGTATGAGCCAGAAGATGCTTGCAGATTTTCAAACGGCAGGAGCAACCGCGAAAGTTCAATTGATACCCATTCCCGATGCAGATCATACTTCCGGTATTTACTCTACCGGTTTGCAAACCATTCTCTGGTTTTGGGGGATGAAAAAATAGTTATTCAGAATACACATGCACACTGTTTTCTGCGCTTGGAAGGTAGTTTACACCAAACCAGCAAATCAGTAAAACAGCAAACGAAACTGCCAGAACTGCCATCGCTTTTTTGTGCTCATTGGCGTGCCGAAAGCGGTAATGAATGTAAACGAGGTAAAACATCCAGGTAATGAATGCCCAGGTTTCCTTCGGATCCCAGGTCCAGTAATGACCCCAGGCATCTTTGGCCCAAAGAGCCCCGAACAATAATCCCAAAGTCAGAAACGAAAATCCCAGATAAACAAGGTTATCAGCCATCTGAATCGGACCTTTGATTGTTTTTTCGGTGGGTGCGAAAAAGAGGTTTCGTAAAGCCACCAATGAGGATGCACCCAGCATTGCATAGGCAAATATATACACAATCACATGGGGAATAAACCATGGACTCTGCAAAGCAGGCATGAGGGTTTTATCGTAGGTTTCGGGGTGCTGTAGGTTGATGATCAAAAATACCATAGCCAGTCCAAGGCTGTAACTTACCAGCCATTTATATTTCCAGCGCAGATAGGAAACCAGTCCGATTCCGGAGAGAAATATCGCGTACCAGAGCCGTGTTTCACCCAAAGTTCGCATCGGTGGCCGATGAATATGAGTCCAAAGAATGGTTATAAAAACAAGCAAAAAAGCTATGCCGGCAAATGAAAACCCTGCAGCAAGTTGATTCAGCATTTTTTTGCCTGAAGATAAAAACAGTCCGGAAGCTGCCAGCCAGCAAACAAATGCTGCCGAAGCATATATTGGAAAATCAAGCCACATGTTCTATTCCTCCATTTTTTGGTTTACCGGTAATAAAAAGGAAAGCCGCTCCAGCCATCATCAGGAATATGCCCATATATACAAGCGGCAACCAGGGATCGCGCACCAACTCCAAAACGCTCAGGTTCGACCAGCGACCCATTTCTGTATTGTAGTTAGTCTGATAAATCGTCCAGCCTTCAATACTGTACGGCATATTTACTTCGATAACCGTTGATCTGTTTTTGCCGGTTTTCGTTTGTATGTTCAATTCAGAGCTGAATTTTTGTGGTTCAGGAGGCAACATCGCCAACGAAAAACTTTCGTTGAGTTGCAGCATTTCCGGTGGTTTGGAGTAACTTCCACTGAAAATCCATCCTGAAATTTCAGTTTTATCCGTCGGGTTGTTTACAGTCACTTTTGCAGAAGGTGCTGAACCGGATTCGTTCTTTTTTATATAGAAATCTTCAGATTTTCCCGAAGATTCAAGAAATTGCTCCACTTTAATGTGATAGGAAGCAATAGTGAATGAATCACGGTCCATCATTTCAAGTTGTGCTTTTCCTTTATTCAAAACGATTTGTCCGCTTTTATTATCAACAATCGTCACTTTGGGGCGAAATTCATCGATGCTGAAATTCACCAATTTGATGGAAAAAGGCATTTCAATCATTTTGCCTGAAGCATCCACAGCATGACTTTCTGTCTGATTTTCGTAACAATTCATGGTAAGGCGTTGCATATCGCTGCTTCCCAATGTGGTAGAGAACAGCACCAGAAATAAGCCAAAATGATTCAGGAAAAAGCCGGCATTTTTAAAATTAAAGGGAGTCAGCCGTTTAATTGTGATGATTCCCAGCAAAATCATGAGATACAGGTTGATCAGGATAAATGGCCAGGTTTTCACCAGATGAGTTAATCCAAAAAGCTTAACCAGTGTGTTTTTTGGCTCCACATCCTGTTTCACAAAACCCATGAGCAATACTAGAAATGTAAACCCCAAAATGGCTGGCAGAGCAGCTTTTACACTTCCCAAACCTTTGACAATTGAATGTTTGGGCCTGATAACAAACACCAGAATAAGCAAACCCAGAAATGCCAATCCGGCCAACATATTCCATGGAAAACCGGCAATCCGGAGTACGATTCCACCGCTGGCTGCCTGAAGCGCAAAACCCAGTAAAAGAATCGCCGCCGTAACCATCGTTCCTTCACGGTACGACCACCTGTGTACTCCCGTTTTTCTGCTCTCCTCGTTACTCATAGCGGAATTTGGATTTGCTGGCGAAGATACAAAATTGGAGATAGAAATTTTAGATTGGAACTGTGCGGAGTAAATACAGCCCGACAATCAAACGTTTGAGATCAATTTTCCTTTATTATGCAACCCGTTGCGCATCAAAAACTGCATTCAGCAATGAAGTCTATCGGTTATTTTCAATAAAAACATTCCGGCCTGTAAAATATTCTTTCAGACCAAGCGCTGGTTTCCCGGAGATTTGATTCACTATATATCCTGAATCATTATATTTGCCGCTCAATTCAAGAACACGAATATCATGTTAGACAAAATCAAGGCGTTAAAGGCTGAAATTGAACAGGTTTCCGTTTCGGCAATGGAAGAGGTTGAAGAATTACGCATCAAATACATCAGCAAAAAAGGTTTGCTTGGTCAGCTTTTTAATGAATTCAAAGACGTTCCGGCCGAGCTGAAGAAGGAAGTTGGGCAGGCCATTAACGAATTGAAGGAGCTGGCTGTCAATAAAATCAACGAACTGAAAGATAATTTTGAGGCAGCAGATCAGGGCGCTTCCGATCTCGACCTGACCAAACCCGGAGAACCGATTCGTCTGGGAAGCCGTCATCCGTTGTCGATCGTCAAGAACGAAATGATCGATATTTTTACCCGGCTGGGATTCACTATTTCTGAAGGACCAGAAATTGAAGACGACTGGCATGTTTTTTCAGCGCTGAATTTTCCTCCTGAACATCCGGCCCGCGATATGCAGGATACTTTTTTCATTGAAAAAAATCCGGATGTGCTGCTGCGCACGCATACTTCCAGCGTACAAATTCGAGTGATGGAAAAAACTCAGCCCCCAATCCGCGCCATTTTCCCCGGTCGTGTATTCCGGAATGAAGCCATCTCTGCCCGTTCGCATTGCATTTTTCATCAGATTGAAGGATTGTATGTGGACGAAAACGTATCGTTTGCCGACCTGAAGCAAACCTTGCTTTATTTTGCCCGTGAACTTTTTGGAGAAAAATCACAGATTCGCCTGCGTCCGTCGTATTTCCCTTTTACCGAACCTTCGGCCGAAATGGATGTGAGTTGCTCCATTTGTGGAGGCGAAGGCTGCAATGTCTGTAAATACACCGGTTGGCTCGAGATCCTGGGATGCGGAATGGTCGATCCCAATGTTTTGGAAGCATGCAACATCGACAGTAAAAAATATACCGGATTTGCCTTTGGAATGGGAATTGAACGCATCACCATGTTGAAATACGGCATCAAGGATATCCGGCATTTCTTCGAAAACGATGTCCGGTTCTTAAAGCAATTTGAATCTGCGAATTAAGAAGCGCATTTCCAATTAGCCCTGACAGGGTTTGAAACCCTGTCAGGGGTAAAATTTAAAACCACTATCCAACTATAATTCAAGCCAATCTTCAATCTGATCAAGTTCAACTTTCTGGTTGTGCATGTAAATAAAATTTGCCTGATCGTCAAACCATCCGATTACTCTGTCACGGTTAAGCTTCGTGGGTTTTAAAGAAATGCAGGTTAGATAACTGCTCCAAGGGTATTCAACCGGATGCGTACAAAAACCATGATGAACCGGGTTGTTATGAATGTAAATTATCACCTGTTTCAAATACCATTCATTATCAATTGCTTTTCTTTTAAATGGTCGTTCAAACAGATTTCCATGGCGTTCGGTTCGTTTGTTGAAGGCCTGGGCATACGAATTAAAAAGTTTTGAAAATTGTTGGGATGGGCTGCCAATTTTTAGGTGATCGGATTCTTTATCCCTGACAGGGTTCGGAACCCTGTCAGGGATAGCTGATGCAAGTATAATTTCCGATTCCTCTTTTATCCTCACCAGAAAATGAAAATGATTCGGCATCAAAACCCATGCGAAGGTCTCCGCTACCGATGAAATATATTTGTCGTACAAACTGAGAAAATACTCAAAGTTATCAGGCTCTTTAAACAAATTGCAACTGTCGATTCCACGATTGTAAATGTGATAATACTTGCCAAAGGATATTGGTTCAATCTGCTGCATAAAAATTTAGAGTAATTGTCATGCTGTTAATATCACACCCCTGACAGGGTTCGAAACCCTGTCAGGGGTGTAATTCATGTTCTAAGTGTGAAAAACAAAAATGGGTGTTTGGGAATGTAAAACCATTTTGCGGGAGATGCCTGGATTGAAAAAGCGGGTAAATATATTTCGCCGGTGTGTGGTTAAGGCCAATACATCGATTTGGTTTTCCTGAATAAACTGGTCAATTGCTTCCGTCAGGTTTTTACTGTGAACCAAACGACAATCAAAAGCTGCATAAGGATATTTTTCACTCAAAGCTTCGCGCATTCCTTCAAGCATCGCTTCATCCAGTTCGCCGTTCTGCCCCTGATTGACATGCAGACAAATAAGCTTGCACTCAAACGGACTCACCAGTTTAAGCAGTTTATCCAAGGCAATAAAATCCTGAGCTTCAAAATTGGTTGCATAAACCACCGTTTTAAAGTTTTTCAGCCAGTTGTCCGAAGTATTTTCAGGAATGGCCAAAACCGGAACCTGGGAATTGAAAATAACACCCGCTGTTGTTGTGCCCATCAGATCGTCAGATTTGGCATCTTCGCCCCGGATACCCATCACAACCATTTTAGGTGGATGTACCTTGATATAGGAAAGTATGTCATCGTCGGCCTCTCCAATTTTAACGATATACTCCGGATGCGCTTTTCTCCATCGCTCCGGATCAATTAAAGCAGTCAGCTGATTTAAAAACGCTTCAAACTTTTGGTTGGTAAGCTTTTCGGTCAATTCATAATTAACGAAAAGAGCTGAATCGTAAACGATAACGTCAGAGTATGGAATAGTCAGAAATTCAGGTCGCGGACTGGAATGGTAAAGCACCATTTTGGAACCGATTTTTTCGGCAATATCGAATCCAATCAATGCAGCCTTCAGCGAATAGTGCGAAAAATCGATGGGAATCAATACATAGTTCTCTGCCTTCGATTGATCTGTGGTTACCTTTCCAAGCATCTTTTCCAGAATTGGGAATGCTTGCCGGGCATCCTTTTCAAAAATACGTATTTTCACCCCGGTGTCCATGGCATCCTGAAGGAAATTATCACCTTCAAGAACACAGTCAATACCTTCCGATTCGAGCAATGATCTCAGGATTTCAGCCTTGGAATAAGGTAATGATGCAAGGGTCGTTAGTTTATCGTCCATGGGGATTTGTTTTTTGTTACCGTTTGGTCTCTATTTCGAGAAAAAGCCCTTCAGGGTTACCAAATTAAGCTATTTTTTTATGTTGTGTTTTTATGTTGTTTAACTATTGAACCTCTTACAAACAGAACAGTTTAATCCTTTTCGCCACTTATTAGCCAGAAAACTTTCCGGATCAAAAAAAAGCCTGCCCAATGCGGACAAGCTTTTTCAAATTCACCTAAACACCCAACTATTTTTATTTCCTGACAAAGATTTTATATCCCCATTTGTCAAGTTTTAAAGAAGTACCCTTATCTAATTTATTCAGTTCTCCTGAAAAATATTCCTGGTAATCGCCAGCCTGAGGAAGTGCAATCGTTGCTTCAACAGGTTCGGCCGACATATTGAAAACCGCTATCACCTGATTGTTGTCTTTCTCGCGGGTAAAAGCCATAATCTTAGCCGGAACTGATGTTTGCAGTATGGACAGCTTACCCCCGGCGGTGCCATTCCACAGGGCAACTTCATCCTTTTTCAGTTTGATCAGTTTCTGATAGAATTGCTGCATTTCCAGATTACTCCAGTCAATCTGATCTTTCTCAAAAAACAGCAACTTTTTTTTCATTCCGATTTCCTGACCAGTATAAATCAGCGGCATTCCCGGAACGGTAAAGCTTAATACAGCCATTGTTTTTACTGCGTTTCCCATACGTTCAAATTCGGTTCCGGCGTTACTGTTTTCATCATGGTTGGTTAGAAATTGCAAAGAATAGGTTCCAACCTGATAGGTCCTCTCGGTTCTAACAAGCGATGAATCAATGTCCAAAGCAGTTTTTTTACCTTGTGCAACTTCATTCATCAGGTGGTGAAATGCCCATCCGTAATTCACGTTGAACGCCTTGTTCAGCAAATCCATCTGATCCTGATTTTCAGCCAGCATGTATACCGGTTTGATTGAATCGAGTGAAGCGCGGGCCGATTCCCAAAAGTCGGTAGGTACTCCACCGGCATAGTCGCAGCGATAACCATCCACCTGAATATCTTTAACCCAGAATTTCAAGGCATCGAGCATACCTTTTCTCAATCCTTTATTATCGTAGTTTAAATCAGCCACATCACTCCAATCAGGATTAGGTGGAATCACATTTCCTTTTGCATCCTGGGTGTACCAATCTTTGTGATCCATAATCCACTGATTGTCCCAGCCGGAATGGTTTCCAACCCAATCGAGCATTACTTTGAAGCCCATTTCATGTGCCTTACTTACCAAAGCTTTAAAATCGTCCATCGTTCCAAACTCCGGATTCACGGCCTTGTAGTCGCGAATAGAATAATACGAACCAAGTTTCCCTTTCCGGTTCTTTTCTGAAATCGGATAAATTGGCATAAACCATAGAATATCGACACCTAATTCTTTCAGGCGCGGGAGGTGAGTTTCAAACGCTTTGAACGTTCCTTCAGGCGTGTACTGACGAACATTGACTTCGTACATCACGGCATTTTTGCTCCATTCCGGAACATTGGCTGTTACTGAAATTGCGGTTGTTTCTGTGGCGACCTTTTTAACTGGTGCCTGGCACGATACCATCGACCAGATCAGTAAAGGCAGAATCATTAATTGGGTTAGTTTTTTCATGCTTGTAATTTATTTAAGTTTTAAATTTTTCGTTCTTCAATCTTCATAGGATTCCGTTCCACTTCATCCTATGCTTTTACATTTCGGGGCGTTGCCCCTTGGAGTCCTGAAGGGACGACCTGTGACAGAAAAGGGTGGAACCCTTTGAAAATCAAATTTAATCGTTTTCCTATTTCAATTCGATGGGGAAAGGATTCCATCTCTTTTAAGAAAGATGGAATCCCTGCCTGCTATTTCAATTCAATTATCATAGCCGAACTGGCCGGTATTTTGAGGGTTTTCAGATCAGAAATATTAGCTCCTGAAATGATCTCTTTTCCTGAGGTACAATTCGCCATGATTTCCTTGAACCGACTGGTATCAATTGTTTTTTCCTGCGCATTTTTATTCAGGATCACCATTACTTTACTGTCCTGATTGTATCGGAAATATACATAGATGTTATCTTCAGGAAAAAAGTGAAGTAATTTTCCGGAGTGAACAACTTCGCTGGTTTTCCGCCAGTTCAGTACTTTACGGACAAATTCCTGTGCCTGTATTTGCTTTTCTGAAAGACCGGCTCCCGTAAATGCGTTCACCTGATCTCCATTCCAACCGCCGGGAAAATCGGAGCGGATGATACCGTGTTCACCGGTACCCGGATTTGCCATCAGGATTTCAGTTCCGTAAAACAACTGCGGAATTCCGCGGGTAGTAGCATAATAGACAATCCCCATTTTCATCCAGTCGAAATTCTCGTTTAATTGGGTGTAAAACCTTGACATATCGTGATTATCGGGGAAAACCACCAATTTTTCAGGATTCGGAAATTGAAAATCATTTGCCAGCGCTTCATACATTTGCACTAATCCGCCACTATTCGGATTTTTCAAACTCTGAATAACCGCATTATTTAAAGGAAAGTCCATCAGGCCGGGAAGATCAGAAACATAGCCATCCTGATTTTTTTTACCTTTTTGCCAGTATGAAATCAAAGCCGCATTCATCGACCACTCCTCTCCTACCATGTAAAAACCGGGATATTCTTCCAGTATCCGTTTGGTCCATTCGGCCATCGCAAATTTATCGGGATATGGATAGGTGTCCATGCGGATTCCATCCAGACCAACGTATTCGGTCCACCAGATACTGTTCTGAATCAGGTAATTGGCCAAAAAATGATTCCGTTGATTCAAATCGGGCATCGTAGGAACAAACCAACCGTCTGACATCATTTTCTGATCAGCTTTGGAAGCATAAGGATCCTCGACGGTAATGTGCTGATGATTGGTAATTTTGTATTCAGGATAAAAGTTTAACCAATCAGGCGATGGCATGTCGTTCATCCACCAATGCTCCGAACCGATGTGATTGAATATCATGTCCATCATTAGCTTCATGCCTTTTTGATGGATGGTCTGGCCCAGTTCGCGGTATTCTTCATTCGTACCATATCGCGGATCGACCTTGTAAAAATCGGTAGTCGAATATCCATGGTACGAAACCCGTGTCATGTTATTTTCCAGCACCGGATTGAGCCAAACGGAGGTAAAACCCATCTTCGAAATGTAATCGAGACTGTTTTTTATTCCCTGAATATCGCCGCCATGCCGCCCGTTTTTATCGGTTCGGTTGGGTAATTCTTTCATCCCGGCAACCGCGTCGTTGGAAGGATTTCCGTTAACAAAACGATCGGGAGTAACCAGGTAAATCACATCGGAGGCATCAAAACCTTTCCGGCTGGAAGAATTGAGTTCGCGGGTTTTCAATTCAAAGGTATAGCTGACCTCTTCTTTCTTGTTTTTCCTGAACAGAATCGGGAAACTTCCGGCCTGGGCTTCCGGAGAAATGCTCAAATCAATGAAAACGTAATTCGGATTTTCCTGACGGGATACCGAACTGATCCTCACTCCGGGATAACTCAGGCTTATTTCGCTTGAAGCAATTTCCTGCCCGTGAACCATCAGCTGAACGCTTGGATTTTTCATGCCCACCCACCAAAACATGGGTTCAACGCGGTCAACATTCAAAGCAAAAATTGAAAGACTGAACGCGATCAATAAAGAGAATAAACTTAACTTTTTCATGTTAAATCAATATGTAAATTAAATATTCAATTATTTTCCTGAATCTTATAAAAATGCCATTCTGTATGCAAAATTGTTTGACCCCGATGGGGTCACAGGTATATAGAGAATTCCGTTTTTCTATATACATCCGACCCCGACCGGAGTCGTAGAGTTTTTGAATAACAGGGATTGAATCTTATATATTGTGTCCTGATATTAGTTTACAAGGTGAATTCCTTTTTCGCCTCCAAGGTGTATTGATTTCCTTTAACAACGAGTTCCAGATTCACTTTGGAATGATTGATCACCCGAATATTCATTTTGTCCATTTTAAATTCAAGATGTGCACCCCGGAAATTTATCCGGAATGAATACGAATTCCAGCCTTCAGGAATAAAAGGGTTAAAATGAAGCTGACCGTTTCGCACGCGCATTCCGCCAAAACCCTGAACAAAAGCCATCCAGGTTCCGCCCATGCTGGTAATATGCAGTCCGTCGTTGGTGTCGTTGTTATAATCGTCCAGATCCAAACGGGCTGTGCGCAAATACATTTCATATGCTTTTTCCCGGCGACCTAATGAAGCAGCCAGAATAGAATGAACACAGCTTGAAAGAGATGATTCGTGCACAGTGAGTGGTTCATAAAAATCAAAATGACGCTCAATACTCTTCTTGTCAAATTCATCTTCGAACCAGTAAATACTTTGCAGGGTATCCGCTTGTTTAATGTATGGCGAACGCAAAATACGGTCCCACGACCATTTCTGATTAATTGGCCTGTCTTTCGGATTTAACAGGTTTGCCGGAATCAATTCCTTATCGAGAAATCCATCCTGCTGCAGAAATATCTTGCGTGAAAAGTCATATGGGAAATACATTTCCTTTATGATCTTCATCCAACGCGAAGTTTCCTTGAGTTCCTGCAATTTTAGTTTTTTTACCAGATCACCATACAAAAACGGATGTTCCTTTTTCAGGTATTCTATGGCTTCCAGCGTATATTTTAAGGTCCACACGGCCATGTAGCTCGTATGGAAATTGTTGTTCACATTATTCTCATATTCGTTCGGTCCGGTAACTCCGAGCATCACAAATTTCTTTTTTTCTTCCGACCAGTTGATCCGCTGGCTCCAGAAACGCGACAAGGCCAGAAGCACTTCAAATCCGTACGGGGCAAGGTATTCCCTGTCGCCGGTATAACTGATGTAATTGAAAATAGCAAAAGCAATGGCGCCGTTCCGGTGAATTTCCTCGAA
>CAILJH010000238.1 GCA_903834475.1 uncultured Prolixibacteraceae bacterium
AATAACTTCGCGGCCCAGGGGATGAAATATTTGACGTTCTGGGCGTCGGTGTGTCCGCCATCGTGCTGACGCCATTCAAGTTCGCCATCGAGTAATCCTTAATTAAAAGGAGGCAACATTTCGGTCAGGTAATCATTGGAGACACCTAGATCCTTCACACCTAACAACTTGAATACCGAACCGGCAGCGATGGTAGCCATGTAGCTACCTTGCTGATCGAGCCATTTGGCATCACCTTTTTCAGGAATACCATAACTGATAAATGTAAAACGCGGGGCACAAAGGGCAATCAAATCATGCGAGTCAACCGGCAGATCGCAGCCTGTTTTTGTTCCAAAACTTGCTTTCGAAGCTCCATATTTCATGTAATTTCCTGCCATCCAGTAATATTCTCCGCCAGTAAGGCTTTCCACTGCCTCTCCAAAGTTACGACGATGAAGTGTAGCTCCGCCTTTTCCGGAAGAACCAATCAATCCGACAGAGAACCGCGGTTCAAAAGCCAATGTGACCAATGCCGCTTTACCATATCGCGAGACGCCTTCAATACCAACTTTTTTAGCATCTACCAAAGTATCGGTTTCCAAATAGTCCAAACCTCGGGCAGCGCCCCAAGCCCAGGCACGAAGAGCTCCCCAGTCATCCGGCTTACGAGCTTGACCTTTATTCACCAATCCAATAATTCCTCTTGTGATTCCGGCACCATTATCTGCCTGAATGCTGTTTGGGTCAATGGTAGCATAGCCCCAGCCGGCTGCCAATAATTGTTCAGTCGGAGAAGGATCGCCTTCAGGTTTCGGTGCAAAGAAATTTGGACCTGCTAATCGGGTAACCGGCATATACGCAGGATACCGATCAAAAATATCCTTCATTTGCGGGTTACTTTTGATCATCATTTCCTTAAATGCCGAATTCAATTTTTCCATGTCCTCAGGTGCTGGCTGAGCAGGTGCTGGCAGCGATGGCCAGCCAAACATCATCAACACCGGAACAGGACCCTTTACATTGGTGGGCAGAACCACTGTCATTTTAATATCTACATCAATCAATGGATATTCACTGTTATCGACATGGCCAATCAATTGTTTGGCGATTACAGGTGTCCAACCGACAAATTCCCGATCTGTGATTTTTGCTGTCCATTTTACAGCTGGAATATTTTTTGGCAGTCTGCCATAGACTTCCCGTTCAACATCTTCGACAATTTCGGAACGGCGCTGTTTCCACCACATGTCGGCAGTGGTCACTTTTTTACCACTTTTAGTTGTAAGAATATCAGGTAACTGAGGACAAGGATTGGCTAACAATTCATCAGTGTTGGCGTGGTTCGGGTCAGCATCATTACCGCTTGGACCGGGTCTCAAATCGGTTATGCCCAATTGCTTCATCATGTTGTCATGATCCTGCTGTGCGGTAAACGTCACAATCGGAGGATACTTGCTGTGGTCGGGTTTTGCCTCCTGTGCCATTACAACATGGGCAAAACCTATTAAAAATAAAAGTAATAATGACTTTTTCATTTGACTGCTTAGGTTAGGTTTAATTTAGTTGTTGAAAATACGAAAATCTTATCGGATGAATGAAAATTGTGACACTAATTTCTATCCGGAAGGACTTGATTGAACTGCAAGAAATTATAAGCTAAAACATGCTGATTACCTTTTTCAGAGCTTCAACAAATACATCAATTTCTTCTTTAGAATTGTAAAAAGCAAACGAAGCGCGAACAGTTCCCTGAATTCCGAAATGGTCCATCAGCGGATCGGCACAGTGGTGCCCGGTGCGGACGGCAATACCGAATTTGTCGAGCATGGTTCCCAAATCGAAGAAATGAACTCCTTCCACATTGAACGAAATTACGCCTGATTTTTCAACCTGAGTTCCATAAATTCGCAATCCGGGAATTTGAATCAATAGCGCCGTGGCATAATTCAGCAACTCGCCTTCCCAGTTCGCAGCCTTTTCAATTCCAATATTTTCAAGATAATCAATCGCTGCTCCGAAGGCAATCACTCCGCTGATATTAGGCGTTCCGGCTTCAAATTTATAGGGCAATTCGTTATAAGTTGTTCCGGAAAATTTGACTTCTGAAATCATTTCACCACCACCTTGATACGGAGGCATTTGTTCGAGCAATTCCTTTTTCCCATAAAGAACTCCTACCCCATTTGGTCCATACATTTTGTGTGCCGAAAAGGCATAAAAATCAACATCCAAATCCTGAACGTCAATTTGCAAATGCGCCGCTGCCTGGGCGCCGTCAACAAAAATCCGAACACCACGGGAATGGGCAAGATGAGTTATTTGACGGATTGGATTGATGGTTCCAAGAACATTCGACACATGAGTGACAGTAATAAGTTTGGTGCGATCAGTAATCAATTTTTCCAGTTGCTCAATCTTAAGGCGCCCTTCTTCATCAACCGGAAGCATCACAATTTTTGCACCTTTTCGCCCGGCCAGCAATTGCCAGGGAACAATATTCGAATGGTGCTCCATCTCTGAAACAATGATTTCATCTCCTTCCTGAATAAAGGCTTCGCCAAACGAGAAAGCTGCCAGATTAATGCTTTCGGTGGTTCCTTTGGTGAAAATGATTTGTTCGCGGGTCTCAGCATTGATAAGCAACCGGACCTTTTCACGGGTTTCCTCATAAGCTATGGTTGCCTTGTCGGCCAGGAAATGCGCTGCACGGTGAATGTTCCCGTAATATTCAGTGTAGGTTTTGGTAAGCGCATCAATTACCTGTTGTGGTCGTTGGGTGGTAGCAGCATTATCGAAATAAACCAGCGGCCGGTTATATATTTTCTGTTGAAGAATCGGAAAATCTTCACGTCTTTTTTTCAGGTCAAAACTCATAATGGTTTGATTTTTTATGAACAACCCCATTCCTGACGAGTTGTTCGAAATTTTCTTTTCAAAGATAGAAGAATTAAACTTTATCTTTTGCGGGCGATGACTTCCTTCCTTCGGATTATTGGTTAATTTTAGCGCAAAGTTTTACTAACGACAGGATGACTCTAATTCATCCTATCTGGCTCAGCAAAAAAAATAAACGTAAATCAATATGACGATGAAAATGCGATTGTTACTGTTGTTGCTCTTGCCTGTTTTTTCAGCAATGGCTCAGGAACTTACCAAAGGTGAATTGGATCAGATCAAGGCAGGATTCAAAAAAGATGTTTACACGAAGGCCATGCAGAACGCACTTTCGTCGACCGACATTACCCAGCTCGCCTGGAACCGCGAAAATGTCGGGACAACAGATCAAATGTTCACCTACCGGGTGGATGTTTCGGGTATTACTGATCAGAAAAAATCGGGCCGCTGCTGGATGTTCAGCTCATTGAACTTGTTCAGGCCGATGGCCATGAAGCAATTCAATGTTTCAGAATTTGAGTTTTCTGAAAATTACCTGTATTTCTGGGACCTGATCGAGAAATCGAACCTGTTCCTGAACAACATTTCCAGTTCGGCAAATCTCTCCCTTGAAAATGAAAAAGTCAGATGGTACCTGCGCTCACCGGCTGATGATGGCGGCCAGTGGATCAACTTTGTCAATCTGGTAAAAAAATACGGCATGGTCCCCAAAGATGTGATGGAAGAAACCAATTCGAGCGAAAATACATCGTTGATGATTAAGTTTATAAATACCAAGTTGCGCGAAGATGCTCTTGAACTTCGGGAAATGGCTGCTGCCAAAGCTGATCAGAAAAAACAGACTTCCCGTAAAATCGAAATGCTTTCAGAAATTTACCGGATGCTGGCACTCAACCTGGGCGAACCTCCGAGTGAATTTCAGTGGAGGTACAAAACGAAAGACAAAAAGATTACTGAAGCAAAAACATATTCTCCGCTTAGTTTTATGACTGAAATCTTCGGCGAAACCAAACTGGATGATTACGTGATGCTGATGAACGATCCTTCGCGCCCGTTCTGGAAACATTACGAAATTGAAAACTACCGGAACACTCAGGAGGGAATTAACTGGAACTATGTGAATTTGCCAAACGAAACAATCAAGGAATTTTGCATTGCCTCGATTAAAAATAACGAAGCCTTGTATGCATCGTGCGATGTAGCCAAACAATTACGCCGTGATGTAGGCATTCTGGATGTCGATAATTTTGATTTCGAATCGGTTTACGGAGTGAAATTTGGAATGAACAAAGCTCAGCGGATTCAGAGCGAAGAAAGTGGTTCAAGTCATGGCATGGCTTTGATTGCAGTGGATGTTGATGCGCAGCAAAAGCCCGTCAAATGGCAGTTCGAAAACAGCTGGGGACCAACAGCAGGAGAAAAAGGCTATCTCACTTTTACCGATGCATGGTTCAACGAATACATGTTCCGATTTGTGGTGAATAAAAAATACCTCAGCGAAAAGGTACTGGAAATTTACAAGCAAAAAGCAGAGATGCTGCCACCGTGGGATCCGATGTTTTAAGTATCGCGGATTAAGTCATTCCGAACGTTCGACTGAGCTAACGTCGAAGGCTTGTTTCGGAATCTCAACCACATAGCGACCCTGAAACCCAGCCTGCCGGCTGGCAGGAAGTTCAGGGTGACGAGCTCGGTTGGTTTTAGCAAATATTGAACTATTAAATAAATCAACTCAGAAAAACAGAACCATGAAACCCTTTTTTGTCAAATCTCACGGACTCGGAAACGACTATTTCACGCTCAACGAAGCAGAACTTTCCTTCAGCCTGAATGAAAAAAATATCCAATTGCTTTGCGATGTCCATTACGGAATCGGTTCGGACGGAATATTGCTTAAAGTTGCTTCGTCCAAAGCCGATTTTGGCCTGAAAATCTATAATCCGGATGGTTCAGAAGCTGAAAAGAGCGGCAATGGTCTCCGTGTATTTGCCAAATATCTTTATGATTATGGACACACTTCAGGAAAAATATTCACAATAGAAACTCCTGGAGGAGTTGTAACTGCCGAAATTTCAGGAGAAACCAACGGCAAAGCCAATCGGGTGAAAGTTGATATGGGAAAAGCCAATTTCAATTCACATCAGGTTCCGGTCCTCTGCGACGAAACCGAATGTCTGGACCATCCCTTGAATATTATCGACGAAACCTACCTGATCAACTGCGTTTCGGTTGGAAATCCTCACTGTGTCGTCGTTTGTACTAAGCTGACTAAGGCTGAAATTCTGAAACACGGTGCGGAAATCGAGAATCATCCGATGTTCCCGAACCGCATCAACGTGCAGTTTGCCAAAGTTATTTCGCGCAATGAAGTGGAGATCCTTATCTGGGAACGCGGTGCCGGATATACGTTGGCCTCCGGAAGTTCGTCGTGCGCCGTGGCTGCGGTGATGGTCAAAAAAGGACTGACCGATCGGAAGATGACACTGAAGATGCCAGGAGGTACACTTCAGATTGAAATCGATGAAGCCTGGAATATCCGGATGGAAGGCGAAGTAAAAGAAATTGCTTCAGGCTATTTAAGCGATGAACTGATTGCGGATGTGCTTTGTTTATAAAATACTGTAAATTTGCAGCCCAATATATTTACGAATCAGAATGACTACGAAACAAATTCCATTTACAAAACAGCTGATCGAAAAGATCGTCGAACAATATCCAACTCCTTTTCACATATACGATGAAAAAGGAATCCGTGAATATGCCCGCAAATTTATCCGTGCATTTTCGTGGAATCCCGGGTTCAAAGAATATTACGCCATCAAATCTGCCCCGAACCCATTTCTCATGAAGATCATGCGGGAAGAAGGATTTGGAATTGACTGCAGTTCGTATGCTGAACTTATGATTGCTGAAAAGCTGGGCATGTCAGGCGACGAAATCATGTTTACTTCCAACGACACACCAGTTTACGAATATAAGAAAGCCATCGATTTAGGTGCAATCATTAACCTCGACGACATTTCACACATCGAATACCTCGAAAAAAATATCGGACTACCTTCTCTGGTTTGTTTTCGCTACAATCCTGGATCATTGAAAGAGGGAAATACAATCATTGGTCATCCGGAAGAAGCAAAATACGGCTTTACCCGCGAACAATTGTTCGAAGGTTACCAAATGCTGATTGACAAAGGCATTACCCGCTTTGGGCTGCATACCATGGTGGCTTCCAACGAACTGGATGCTGCCTACTTTGTTGAAACCGCCGAGCTTTTGTTTGACCTGATCGTTGAGCTCAACGAACGACTGGGAATTAGAATTGAGTTTGCCAATCTGGGTGGTGGAATTGGAATTCCGTATCGGCCAAACGATCAGCCGGTAGATCTTGATTTCATGAGCCGTGGAATCAAAAAATTATATCAGGAGAAAATTGAAGCGAATGGACTGGCTCCACTTCGTATTTATTTCGAATCGGGACGTGCAATGACCGGTCCATTCGGATTTTTAGTCTCAGAAGTCCTTCACATTAAAAAAACCTATAAGCAATACGCCGGATTAGATTCGAGCATGGCCAACCTGATGCGTCCTGCACTTTACGGATCATACCATCACATTACCGTTTTGGGGAAAGAGTATGAACCACTTGATCAGGTTTACGATGTAACGGGCTCGTTGTGCGAAAACAACGATAAATTTGCCATAAACCGAAAATTACCTGTAATGGAATCCGGTGACCTCGTGGTTATTCATGATACCGGCGCTCATGGTCACTCCATGGGTTTCAACTACAATGGAAAATTGCGTTCGGCTGAATTACTGCTTCGCGAAAGTGGCGAAGTGGTTCAGATACGGCGCGCCGAAACGTTAGATGACTATTTTGCAACCCTGAATTTCAACGGATTGTCAGATTTCAGCGTTTAAAAAATATTATTACCTGAATTTTGGTTTAAAAGGATGTCGAAATTGCATTTTGGCATCCTTTTAACTATATTTAGAAGGTGGTTTTTCAGTAATACTATTACCCATGAAAATCGGATTTGATGCAAAACGTGCTTTTAATAATGCTGCAGGACTGGGAAACTTTAGCCGCAACAGTATTTCTGCGCTTGCAAAACATTATCCCGACGATCGGTACTTTCTGTTTCATCCCGGAATTAAAAAGCCGCTCTTTGTTGCACCGAAAAGTTCTGTTGAAATAAAGCCAAAAAACATCTGGTGGAGAAGCCTGAAGAATGTCTGGAGGAGCCTGCATATCGCAAGGTTAGTTGGAGAGGCTAAGTTAGATGTTTACCACGGATTAAGTCACGAATTGCCCATCCGAATTGGAAATACCGGTGTAAAAACAATCGTCACCATTCATGATCTCATTTATATACGCTATCCTGAATATTATAAAAAATTTGACCGCAAGATTTACGACCGGAAATGCAGGTATGCCTGCGAGAAAGCCAATACGATTCATGCTGTTTCTGAACAGACCAAACGCGATCTGATGACTTTCCTTTCTGTTCCGGAAGAAAAAATTCAGGTAATTTACCAGTCTATAAATCCTGTCTTTTTTAAACGGTCTGAAATATCGGTAAAACAGCAATTAAGAAAAAAATACCAGCTACCCAAGAAGTTTATTCTGTCGGTTGGGACTGTCGAACCGCGTAAAAATCTGCTGGGCTTACTTGAAGCAATGGTATTAACAAAAACGTACATGCCACTTGTTGTAGTTGGAAAATTAACCGATTACCACCATAAAGTCCAAAAATTTATAGAGGCCGATTTGAACCGACTTCAGGTTTATTTTCTTCCACGGATTCAGGATGAAGAACTGGCTGTTTTATACCAGATGGCAGAAGTGATGGTTTATCCATCCAGGTTTGAAGGTTTTGGCCTTCCGGTTGCCGAAGCACAGGCTTCCGGTTGTCCGGTAATCACTTCGAATATAAGCAGTATGCCTGAAGCTGGCGGTGACGCTGCGATGTATATAAATCCGGAAAAGCATGAGGAAATTGGGAAAGCTCTTAAAACGTTGCTAACTGACCAGGTATTCAGGAAAACGCTCATTGCCAAAGGGAAAGTTAACGCACAGCGGTTTACTCCTGAAATTTTCGCCAATCAGTTTAAAATTTTGTATAACAACTTGTTGAATGATCGATGATATCAAGGCAGCAATTGCTGTACTGCAGAAAGGTGGAATTATTCTATACCCGACCGACACTATTTGGGGACTTGGTTGCGACGCCGGCAACGAAGATGCCGTCCAGCGAATTTACACGATTAAGAACCGTGTCGATTCGAAAAGTATGCTTGTTTTGATGGAAAACCCAGCCCTGATTGAGCGCTATGTTGATGAAGTACCTGATGTCGCATACGATCTGATTGAACTGACAGACAAACCACTTACCATTATTTTCGACGGAGCAAAAAATCTGGCAAAAAACCTGATTGCCGCTGATGGCAGCATCGGAATCCGGATCACATCAGAAGCTTTTAGCAGCGAATTGATCCGCCGGTTTAAGCGACCCATTGTTTCCACTTCGGCCAATATCAGCGGAGATCCATCGCCTGCACGCTTCAGTGACATTGATCAGAAAATCATTGATTCAGTTGACTTTGTGGTAAAATTCCGTCAGGATGAAATACAGAAAGCTGTTCCATCGAGTATAATGAAACTCGGCAGAGGTGGCGAAATAAAGATCATCAGGGAGTAAGAAGCGGTCAGTGATCAGTCATAGTTAGCCGATGGTTATTATCATGAATAGTCATTTGCTGCACGTCATAAATTGTCATTTTTAGAAAACCTTATAGGAGCCTTGGTGATTTGACAAAGAATGACCTAATGACCATCAATGACAACGAATGACAAATGCAATCTTTAAACATTGAATATTTAATTTGAAAATAAAGGAATGAAATACCCTCAAAAGAAATCAGAATTTCAACCCAATAAATTGAAAGAGATTGCGGTCAAGGTTTCGGAACCAACTGAACTGATGAAATTCCTGATTGAGAAATTTCCGGAGAAAAGCCGGACAACAATTAAATCACTGCTTGCCCACAAGCAGGTCACTGTAGGTGATATGGTCACTACCCAGTTCGACCTTCCCCTGAAACGCGGGCAGATGGTATTCCTGAACAAGCAAAAATCGGATGAAAAACCCCGGTTCAGAGGATTACGCATCGTGCATGAAGATGCTGATATTATCGTAATCGACAAGGCCAGTGGCTTGCTTTCGATGGCTTCGGAAACTGAAAAAACAAAAACAGCTTACAGTATTTTGAGCGAATATGTCAAGAAGTTCGATCCAAAGAACCTGATTTTTATTGTCCATCGACTCGACCGGGATACTTCCGGATTGATGTTATTTGCAAAAAGCAAAAAAGTTCAGGAAATTCTTCAGAAAGATTGGAATGATTCTATTATCGAACGTTCGTATCTGGCTGTAGTAGAAGGAACTGTTGAAAAGACTGAAGGAACCATTGTCTCGTGGCTTAAAGAAAACAAAGCACTGGTCATGTATTCAAGTAAAACACCGGAGGACGGGCAAAAGGCGATCACTCATTACAAAGTCATGAAAACCGGCAATCAATTTTCGTTGCTTGATGTAAAGCTTGAAACTGGTCGAAAGAACCAGATTCGTGTTCACATGAAAGATATGGGTTATCCGGTGACCGGCGACAAAAAATACGGATCCAAACTGAACCCAATCGGCCAAATGGGTCTACATGCAAGGGTTTTAGCGTTTAAGCATCCGGGCAATGGAAAAGTTTTAAGGTTTGACACACCAATTCCGGGTAAGTTTTTAAAGTTGTTCAGGTGAAAATTATCTTTTAGTAAACCGAAGTGCACAAAGCATAGTTTTACTATTTTTAGTCATTCAATAAGCGGGAGTAGCTCAGTGGTAGAGCATCAGCTTCCCAAGCTGAGGGTCGTGGGTTCGATCCCCATTTCCCGCTC
>CAILJH010000239.1 GCA_903834475.1 uncultured Prolixibacteraceae bacterium
GGATTTTATCGTCTTGTCCGCGAAAAGCCTTTAATCCTTCGAACGATTCCTGCCCGTAATGCAGACAAGTAGCAGCCATGTGCATGGTCACCAATTCGCTATCACTTACTTCCAGCTCGCCCCATGCGCCATCTTTATAGGTACAGCGGATGTTGTAATCCGTTTTCATGTAGCCAAAGCTCAAATTTTTCCAGTCTATAGTTTCCATAATCAATAAAGTAGTTGGTCCACTGAGGGTCCTTTTTGGAACTATAAATTAACGAAAAAAAACGCGGAGAAGGAATGACAAAATACCAGTGCCGGCATATTTGTCTATTTATTCGTTTACGCTGATTTCCAGGAAGTAACCGCTATGTTTGCGAAGGTTGAGTACCCTTCCGTCCGAAAAAATAAGGTACTGGCCTTTTATTCCAGTCAGATTTCCTGAAATCACCGGGTCTTTGTCAAACGAAACACTGGTAATTTTCTCCGGAAATGTCAATACCGGATAGTTAATTTTCCAGATTTGGTTGTCGGTGTACAAATATTGCTGCAATTCGGCTGGCTGTAACTGGTAAGCATTCAATTTTTCCTCCTGAAGGTTGACTTCCTGAATGGTTTTGTTCTGAAGCATCGCCCTCCAGTTGGTTTTATCCGAGAAGAAATTCTTCAGAAAAACTTCAATTACTCCTGAAATATGGCGATTGGGAGTACGGGCCAGTATGATTGCTTCTGTCGCACCCTGGTCAATCCAGCGCGTCGGCACCTGGTGATGGCGCGTTACTCCTACTTTCAGTTCTCCGGAAACGGCCAGATAAACAAAATGGTCAATCAGATCGTGTTCGCGCGCCCAGTCCATGTCGCGGGCAATTCCGAGATGGGCCTTCGACAATTCAGGGCGCATCACTGTTTCACTGGCTTCCGGAGCAGTTTGCAGGCAATTGTAGCAAAAGCCCTGTCCGAAAGAAGTTTTAGTCCTTTTTCCACACGAAATACAGTTGATTTGTCCGGTAAATTTTAGGCTGACCGATTTTCCGATCAGTTCATTCATGGGCAATTCGGTATCGCCCAAGGGTAAAAAATACTGAACCGGATCGGCATATTCCGACCTCATTTTTATAATTGTTCCTGAATCAAGCATTGTCAATTAGTTTTAAAGCAGCACAAAATACGGAAATGTTGCTGAAAGGAAAACAGTTGCCGCAGTAAAAAGTTTCTTCAGGAAATAGCCGGAAAAACGACAACATTGTAAGGATTAGAAAAAGCCAAATTCAAAGTGGTTTTGGATAGAATTTTACTTCGCTGATTTCAAATACAGAATTTGGACCACTGGTAATATGGTTGTGCTTTGCGTTATTCAGAATCAGATAGGCCGGTGCATTTGCAATGGCTTTTTCCCGGGTCAACACACCGGTAAGTACCCGGTCAATGTAGAATTTGTAACCGGTACTTGTCAGTTCAACCGAGAATTCGTACTCTTTATTCAGATCAGGTTTTCCACGCCTGACATTCCATCCCGTTGTCCGGTAAACGACATTTGAATATCCGAAGTGAATCGTGTGCTGCAATTTTTTATTAATAATCTCCATGAAATCAACTTCAGGAATGATGTGATCCGGTGAAACAGATATTCGTCGGCCTGCCGGATCAGGAAGGTTTTTATCACATGTTAAGATTTGCTGTACCTTGTCCATCGAGGAAACAAAGCCGACAGTCGTATCATCGAACCAGATGTACCAATTCAAATCTACCCGTTGATCTTTCCAGCCGGGAAGTACGATTTGATTCTCCCCAATTCGGGTTCCTTCCCCTAATTCGATCTTAGTCTCGGCTACCGGATGACGTTCGCGCAGCAACCAAACAGCGGGCCAGGCATCTTTGTCGTCAGGTAATTTGCATTTAACCGACCAAATACCAAAAGGGAAGGCATTGTTTATATACTCAACGTAACCGATCGACCATATTTTATTTGCGGTACCCCACCAGTTCGAGAAATCCCTGTTTTCGTATTTGGTATGAAGTAAAAGCTTTCCATCTTTCACTTCAACATTTTCTTTCAAAGTGATCATATCGGTTGAGTAGGGATTCCGATCTGATATCAAATAGGAAGGATGATCAAAATCTTCGGTAAAAGCAGGAACTCCAAAATCGACTTTTTTCTGATGATCTTTCCAAATCATGTATTTTAATCCAAGCCACTTGTTTGTAAGGAAGTTTGCCATAGTTTGTGGTTTTAATGAATGTAAATTTATACCTGTTAACGATTATCGTGTCGGGAAAGTTTAAAATTATTGGTTCCACTCAGATTATTAATGAATCGCTTTTTAAACTTTGGAATTCAATATTGGTAATATATATTCTAATTTTAGCGAATGATTTTAAGCAACTTTGAACGAATGATCCAACTGGCAGACGAGGTTTTTGCCGTAAAAAGTGATCCCAGTCAGCTCGATGTAAATCAGGAAGTACGGGAACGACTCCTCCAGATTCATCCGGACACCATTTCTGCGCACGATGACGGGAATGGTCCGGTCGCCTGGGTTTTACTCATCCCAACCACGATTGATTTGATGAACCGGTTTCTGAAAAATGAAATTTCAGAAAAAGAGATGTTCAACCTGACTCCGCTGAATATTAAATATGAAGCGATATACTTGTGTTCAGCCCTTGTTCTGGATGAATACCGGAGAAAAGGAATTACCCGGCAGCTTGCATTAAACGCCATTGAAAACATACGCACAACACATCCTTTGCAGGCCGCGTTTGTATGGGCTTTCAGTCCGGAAGGCGATTTGGCCGCTGAGAATATTGCGAGATTAGCAGGTTTGTCATTGTATAAAAAGGAGAAATAAAATAGTTGTTGAAATGATATTATCCGATATTTGGGAACTTACTTTTTGATAGCTATTTCAAATGAGGAAACCAATGTTTTTTATTGCAGTTCTGTTTATTGTGTGGGGCAATACCTCAATGTCTCAGCCAAAGAGCCCGTCAATAGCGGAAAATCAATTTCAATCGTCTTTCCTGAATCCAAGGCGTATCGTCAAAGTTGCTGAAAATCATTATTTCATTGATTTTGGGAAAGATGCTTTTGGTACTTTGGTATTGACCATGAAGTCATCTCAAACCGATACCCTGATCGTTCATTTGGGCGAGAAAATCGCAAATTCGAATCATATTGACCGGAATCCGGGAGGCACTATTCGCTATCAAAAGCTTCAACTAACCAATATTCCTGAAGGAAGAGAATATACGGTAAAGCTGACTCCGGATAAACGAAATACCAATCCACCTGCAATAGCATTACCCGATTCTTTTAGCGTGATTATGCCATTTCGTTATTGCGAATTGGAGAATTTAAAGGTGCCGATAGAGGAAATTGTCATCAAACAGAAAGTTTACAACTATCGTTTCAACGATAAATCCAGCGCCTTTGTATGCTCCGATACCATACTGAATAAGGTTTGGGATTTATGCAAGTACACCATTAAAGCGACCAGTTTTTGTGGAGTTTACATCGATGGCGACCGCGAACGGATACCATATGAAGCTGATGCTTATATCAATCAGTTAAGTCATTATAGTGTTGATGCCGAGTATTCCATGGCTCGAAGAACCAATGAATACTTCATTGAGCATCCAACATGGCCAACCGAATGGATTTTGCACACCGTGTTACTATTTTACAATGACTTCTTATATACAGGAGACCTTGAACCAATTTCAAGAAATTATGAAGCGTTGAAAGCTAAAACATTGATTGACCTGGAACGCGAAGATGGTTTGATAAGTTCCAAATCAGAAAAATTAACCGATCATGTCATGAAAACCATCGGCTTCAAGGATTCGACACAACGACTTCGCGATATTGTGGATTGGCCGCCTTCACAAAGCGATGCTGCATGGATGAATCTTCCCAATAAGGAAGGTGAACGCGATGGATATGAAATGGCAGATGTAAATACGGTTGTTAATTCGTTTCACTACCTGAATTTGAAGCTTATGGCCGAAATTGCTGGTTATCTGGGAAAAAAGGACGATTCACTTTTCTTTCACCAAAAATCAGTTCGGGTCAAGGAAGCTGTCAATCAGAAATTATTTGACCAGACTAAAGGAATTTATGTTGATGGCGAAAATTCCAAACACTCGTCCATCCATGCCAATATGTTCCCGCTGGCATTTGGTATCGTCCCCGGCAAGAATCTTAAAAGTGTGGTCTCATATATCAAATCACGAGGAATGGCCTGCAGTGTCTATGGTGCACAATATTTGCTGGAAGGCCTGTATTTGAACGGTGAAGCGGATTATGCACTTGATTTAATGAGCTCAACCAGCGACCGAAGCTGGTGGAATATGATCAAAGTGGGATCAACCATGGCACTCGAAGCCTGGGACATGAAGTACAAACCAAATTCGGACTGGAATCATTCATGGGGTGCCGCACCGGCAAATATTATTACACGTTTTATGTGGGGAATTAGACCAATCCAGCCTGGGTTTGCTTGTGTTCAGATTAAACCGCAGCTTGGCCGACTGACATCCGCTAAAATTAAGGTGCCAACACTTAAAGGTGCAATAATTGCTGAATATCTGAAAATTGACAATCAGCGTAGCTCGTTTATGATTGAATTGCCTTTAGGTATGAAAGGCGAATTTGTTGTACCGCAAGGCGATCAGGTGAAAATTTCTGTGAATAAAAAGCAAGTCAAATTAATAAATGGCCATGCAATTTTAATGGCCGGTTTAAACCGGATTGAAATGAGTATGGGTTTTTAATAACACTTGTCACGCAGTTAACTTAAGCTGAATTCAGTTCCTCCTTGCCTTGCCATTGATGAAATCATATCCGTTTTTATTTTACTTTTAAATCCTGAATCTAAACCGACCAAAATGAAGAAAATACTTTGTTACGCTTTTCTGACTTTGACACTCAACTTTTTTTGTTTTGGACAAGCAATCTTACCCAATCCTGAATGCAATAAAGACGTAAAAGATCATCGCGGAAAGATGAACCCCTGGAAAAAGGGTGCGTATAAAACTGGAAAATACCGAAACGTCTTTCAGGAAGCCGGATACCAACCAGCCGACATTGATGCCAAATTAACCAAAGCTTATTACGATGTTTTTGAGGGACCCAACCGGGTTTATTTAGAAGTAGGCGATTCGATGGCCTATGTTTCCGATCTTAAAAACAATGATTGTCGCACCGAAGGACTATCCTATGGATTGATGGTTGCGGTGCAGCTGGATAAAAAAGATGTTTTCGACCGCTTATGGCGCTGGACCAGAAAATACATGCAACATCAGGGTGGCGCCCGCGATGCTTATTTTGCCTGGAGCGTCAATAATAAAACCTTCAAGCAAAATTCACCAGGTTCAGCCTCCGACGGCGAATTGTATTTTGTAACGGATCTATTTTTTGCATCGAACCGCTGGGGAAACGAAACCGGCATTAATTACTATGCTGAAGCACGGCGGATTCTGGATACGATGTGGAAAAAGGACGGTACCGGAGGTGTCACCCATGTGATTAACACCGAACACAAGCAAATTACTTTTGTGCCCGATAAAGGTGGTTATAACTGGACCGACCCGTCGTACCACTTGCCTGCTTTTTACGAAGTGTGGGCCGAATACGCCAAAGACGGACATGAGCAGTTTTACCGCGATTGTGCTGATACCGCTCGGGTCTTCCTTCATCGTGCCTGTAACCGAGTCACCGCGTTGAATTCCGATTATGCTGAATTCAGCGGAGCACCACGAAATTTCTGGAGAATGCAACCAGCTTTTCGTTACGATTCGTGGAGGGTACCTATGAACATTGCCATGGATTATTCGTGGTATGCCAAAGACACCAAATGGCAACAGGATTACGGCAAACGATTTCAGAATTTTCTTTTCTGCCGGGGCATCGATACCTTCGAAGACCAGTTTATGCTGGATGGCTCCTTACCTGAACAGAAAGAAATTCTTGGAGCTGGTGGATTCCAAAAACTGAGGCATTCACTCGGCTTGGTGGCTACTTCCGGTGCGGCTTCGATAATGGGAACACAGGCCAAAAGCTGGCAGTTTGTTGATGCGGTTTGGAATGCCAAACTCGAACCCTATGAAGATGGCTACTTTGATCCTTATTTCGATGGCTTGCTTTATCTCTTCAGTGTGATGCACCTGAGCGGGAATTATAGGATTATTACGCCGGGGATGAAATAGCCCTGCCCTTGGTGCGGAGATTTTTAATCTCCGTTTTTGATGAAAACGCGATTGAAAAATCGCGGCACCCGAGAAATGCTCCCTTTGACACGCTTCGCTGCTCAGGGAGCGGAACGTTGTGATTGTATTCATGTCCGTCAGCTAAAGCTGACGGCAAAGGCTTGTGCACTTTACAAACATACAGCCTTTGCCGTTCACTTCAGTGAACGGACATGAAGATTTTATCATTTCACCTCGACCTCTTTCCCCATCTCCGATCTTCCCGTTTCACCAAGTGCTTCGATCGAAAAATAATAGCTTGTTCCTTTGTCCATTCCTCGGAAATTGTAGCTGGTTTCGCCGTTTACGGTGATGCAATTGTACCGTTTACCGGGAGAAACGCCATACCAAATGTTGTAGCCATAAGCTTTTGTTGATGGGCTCCAGCTGATTTGTGCATTGCGCGGGTCAGCAGCTGAGCGATCAACTTTAAAGTTGCGGACTTCTTCGGGTTTGTCGCCTTTGGCCAGTCCAAATACCCTGAAATCGCTGATGGCAAAAGAGCCGGTCGGCATGTGAAGGTTCTCGATTTTCAGGTAACGCGTATTGACCGGTTTCAGCAATTCCACATAGTCGTGCGGAACATCGCGGTCGTTATCGCTTTTGTCGACCAACAGCGTCCAGTTTTGGCCGTCAACTGATTGGTAAATGCGGTACTGGTGGTACAAATCCATGGCTTTGTTGTGCTGAAAAGCTTTGTGATCGTAGTAATTGATTTGCAAAGCGCGAACTTCTTTCACCGAACCCAAGTCCATTTGCAGCCATTCGCCGGAATTTCCGCTTTGGGCTGCCCAGTAGGTTCTCATATTTTCGTCTGAAGCATTTTTGGCAAATAGGTCGCCGTCGGTCGATGAAACTGTGACGGGTTTTTGATACGAAAGCAACATCCATCCGGAGAAAGCTCCGTTGCGGGGGTCGGTGGATTTGGTTGGAGTCAGGCAAGGGTAATCTCCATAGCCAGTCGAGGCGTACATGGTTCCATCCTCATCGAAACCTGCCGGATAAATCCCTATGCGTCGCTCGAACTTGTATTTGAGCGATAGCATGCAGGTGGCCACATGCCAGTAATTTCCGTAGTTATCGGCGAAAGTTCCGCCATGTCCGGCACCCTGCACAAAACCTCCGGGCTTGTAGGACATTGGATTGTGTTTCTGGTAAGTGAACGGCCCCAGCGGATGATCGGCTACATAAACACCATCGGCATAAACCTTAAATTCGGTTCCGGGAGCCCCATACTGGAAATAGTATTTGCCGTTGTGTTTGTTCATGTAACTTCCTTCGGTAAAGGGTGCCAGCGTAGTGCTGTCGTCGTTGTTCATGCCAAAACGTTCCCATCCATGCAAATCGGGTTTCAGCATGATAACGTCGGTGATTTTGCTTTTAGGGTAAAAGTTGCTGCGGTTCAGTTCAACAGCTTTCAGCGGAAACTCGTTGCTCGATCCGTAATACATATACAAACGCTGATCGTCGTCGAGAAAAAATCCCGGATCCCAGAACGGTAACGAAACCGTTTCAATTTTCCGTTTGAAACGTCCACTTTTGGGGTCAGTGCTATACCAGACAGGCAATCCGCGGTAGGTTGAACCCGTGTAAAACAGCGTGTCTCCGCTCACATAAGCTGATGGTGCACACTGATCGTCGTCGGTTGGGGTGCGCTGGAAACTGGCATACACAAATTCCCAGTGGCTTAAATCTTTCGAAACATGAAAACCACCCTGGTTGGTCGAAAACAGGAAATATTCGCCTTTGTAATTCACCAGAATAGGGTCGGCCGACGAGCGAAACGAACCATTTGCTTTGACATTGTTGTTGTATGGCTCAAAATTATAGCTGATGTTTACCGGGTTACAAAAGGTTTTAGGATGATCCTTCATCGGATCAAACCACTCAGTAACCTGTGCTTTTTCAGTTTTTACAGAAGTTGTTTTATGCGGATTTAGTTTGACATCCACTCTGCTTCCCAAATGCTTCACATTGAACGGAGTCATTTCCATTCCGGGGTAATACACTACCATGACAGTGTCGCCGTAATCAGCAATTTTGTACATCCCATTCGCATCTGTATTGTCGTGCGCAGGACTGTATTGATACATGACCGTTGCTCCTTCCAGCGGTTTTCCGTCGGGACCGATAACCTGACCAGTAAGGAATTTCTTCTTTTTCAGGGTGATGGTATAATCACTCATCTGACCTTTCACCACGATAACACTGTCTTTGGTCTCCTGGGCTTTCGACTGAAATACAAAGAAAAAAGAGAATGCAGCTAATTGAAGAAATAGGTTTTTCATGGGCTGTAGTTTTGTCTAAACACAAAGTCACGAAGACACCAGAAAAAATTCTTTAGTGTCTTTGCGTCTTCGTGTTTGAATTTTCTATTTCAGCACAAATTGCGCATCCAGTGTATTCGCTGAGCTGGTGCCGACAAATACTTTGAAATCGCCCGGTTCGCTTACAAACTTCAGATCGCTGTTATAGAAACGGAGGTCCTTTTCGGTGAGCGTGAATTCAACTTTTCGGGTTTTACCTTTTTTCAGGAATACTTTCTGAAAACCTTTCAGTTCTTTCACCGGACGGGTTACTGTTCCAACCATATCGCGCAAATACAACTGAACAACCTCTGCTCCGTCGTAATTTCCGGAGTTGGTTAGCTCTACTGAAACGGTCAGTTTTCCGTCAGAACTCAGGCTCGAATCGGATAATTTCAGGTTTTTATAATCGAAGGTGGTATAGCTCAGCCCAAAGCCGAAAGGGAAAAGTGGTTCGTTTGTCACGTCAAGGTAACCGGTGAGGAATTTCTGGAACGATTTCCCTTCCGGAAGTGGTCGCCCGGTATTTTTGTGGTTATAATAGAGCGGAATCTGCCCCACATTTTGCGGGAAAGTAGAACTCAGTTTTCCGGATGGATTGACTTTACCCAGCAACACATCGGCAATTGCATCACCTGCTTCGGAACCGGCAAACCAAACATTCAGGATGGCCGGAACATTGGCTTTTTCCCAGTTGATGGTCAGCGGACGACCTGCAAAAAGCACCATCACCACCGGCTTCCCGGTTGCAAGAAGCGCTTCCAGCAATTCTTTCTGGTTCTCCGGAAAGCTGATGTCAGAGCGGCTCGAACATTCGCCGCTCATCTCAGCAGATTCACCCACGGCAGCTATCACCACATCCGATTTACGGGCGATGGCAACCGCCTCAGCGATCATTTCCTTCTGCGAACGTTTATCCCATTTTGTTGGTTTCCCAAAAATACTGACACGCCCATCCAACTGCGGATCGCTCACCACGTTGGTTCCTTTGGCATACAGAATGTTTGCCTGAGTTCCCACTGCGCTTTTAAGTCCATCGAGTAATGAAACCGATTTTGAGAAATCAGCTGCTACACTCCAGGTTCCTGTCATATTTTCGCGGTTGTCGGCCAGCGGGCCCACCAATGCAATGGTTCCTTTTCCCTGAATCGGAAGGGTTTGCTTGTCGTTCTTCAGCAAAACAAAAGTTTGAGCTGCAATTTCGCGCGCTACCTGACGATTTTCCGGAGTATAAATCTCGGTTTTTGCACGTTCCAAATCACAATATCGGTAAGGATCTTCAAAGAGACCGAGTTTGTATTTGGCTTCCAGAATCCGGCGGCAAGCCAGATCAATTTCAGCCTGACTTACTTTTCCATCTTGGAGCGATTCTTTCAGGGTGCCAAGTAATCCGTCACTGACCATGTCCATGTCGGCCCCGGCTTTTAAGGCAAGTGCCGAAACCTCCTGTAGGTTACCCAGACCATGCTCCTGCAATTCCATAATGGCAGTATAATCAGTTACCACAAATCCATTGAATCCCCAATCGTTGCGAAGCAAATCGGTCAGCAACCATTTGTTTGCCGTGGCAGGAATGCCGTCGATTTCGTTGAATGATGCCATAACCGAACCTGCTCCTGCATCAACAGCTGCTTTGTAGGGAGGCAAATATTCGTTGTACATGCGGATACGACTCATGTCAACCGTATTGTATTCTCTTCCGGCTTCGATGGCGCCATACAAAGCAAAGTGTTTGACGCACGAAAGAATGGTGTTGTTTTTCCGGAGGTCGTCTCCCTGATAGCCTTTTACCATGGCGCTTGCAATTTGAGATCCAAGGTAAGGATCTTCGCCAGAACCTTCGGAAACACGCCCCCAGCGCGGATCTCTTGAAATATCGACCATCGGTGAAAACGTCCAGCAAATCCCGTCAGCACTGGCTTCCTGTGCGGCAATCCGGGCACTTTTCTCAACCAGATTCATATCCCAGCTACATGATAAACCCAACGGAATCGGGAACATGGTTTGGTAACCGTGTATAACATCCATTCCAAATATTAAAGGAATTTTCAGACGACTTTCTTCAACTGCGATTTTTTGTACCGCGCGGATTTTCTCGGCTGTTTTAATATTAAAAAGTCCACCTACTTTGCCTTGCTTAATTTTTTCTCCGATGTTCGAATTGCTTGCAGCACCGGTAATGATGTCGCCTGAAGCAGGTAAGTTAAGTTGACCAAGCTTTTCTTCCAGAGTCATTTTCCCCATTAATTCAACGACAAAGGCATTCATCTGCTGATCTCCGCCCGGCGAAGTTTTTGGTGTGCACGAGATCAGAACTGAGCTGAATAAGGTCAATAAAACCAATAGGTTAGTTAATTTTTTCATGTTGAATCTCCCAAGCCCTCCCTGCCTCACCGGTTGGCTGGCAAAAGAGGAGAATTTTAGTTGTTGGTTAAATGGCATTTTTTTTATATAACTGTGATCCCAGGTATTTTCCTTTGGGGGAAACGTAAATGGGGTTTTGCTTATTTTCCCTGAAAAGTAAATCCAAGTTTGGTCAATCCGTTTTGGACATCTTCATCCTGCATAAAAAGTTTCCAAAGCAATTGCGAGCGGTAATTTTCGATCATCGCCACAATTGGTCCCTGATCGATGGCCAGATATTGCTTTGGATACCAGTTTTTAGTTTCACTGAAAGCATCATAGAAACCATAAGGTCCCCAGATTTTATTTCCCAGTTTAGTGTAAAAATAACGCGCTGCGTGCATACTTTCTTCCGGAGAGTAAGGGAATGATGAAAGAGCTGCGGTTGGCGAAATCACTCCCAAATCGTTGGATGGCATGTGCGCATCATATCCTTTCACCGAGTAGCTGGCAGTCAGACCCCAGCAATCGGGGCCATAACCCTTGAAATGCTTTGGATTTTCGACACAATATTCATAATCGATCAGTACCTGGTTACGGTTTTCGTCCCAATAGCTGGCATACTCATCTTTCAGGTTGCGCGGGTCGAGTCCGAGATAGGAATAATGTGCCCAGAAAAGTGGACCGCCATATTCCTGGGCACCATTGTGTTTTAATTTCAGGATATAACCGTATTTGGTCGTTTCACCGTTGATGTCGCCATTGCGTGCCCAACATTTGTGATAGGCCTCCGGTGAAAGCGGATAAGTTGGAGAACTTGCACCCAGCACGTAGGCGATGAGGCATTCGTTATACCCTTCGATGGCAAAATTCATCTCCCACTCGTAGGTTGGCGACCAGTGCCAGTAAAGCGCCGGTTTCCCGTTTTGATACCAGCTCCATTCGACTTCATTGCAGAGTCTGGTAATTTTTTCGGAAAGTGCTTTCTCTGCCTGAATGTCCTGTTTCATGTAATTTTTCACACAGATCAATCCCTGAACCAGGTAGGCTGTTTCAACAATATCGCCACCGTTGTCTTTGGTACCAAAAGGTTTTACCCTGCCGGTTTCGCCAAACATCCAGTGCGGCCATGCCCCATGAAAACGATCAGCCTTTTCAAGGAAAGTGGCAATTTTTTCAAAACGTTTAACACCAGCTTCCCGGGTTATAAATTTCCGTTCGATGCCGACCAGAATTGCCATCAGTCCAAATCCTGAACCTCCGGAAGTGACCACGTTCTGATCGTTTTCGGGATAAACACCATCGGTATGAATCCGTTCGCAGGCCATTCCTGAAACTGGTTCAGCGCCATCCCAGAAATACTGAAAAGTTTGGTGCTGAATCAGTGTCAGGAGTGAATCGTCGGAAATCCGGTTTCCGGCAAGCACTTTCTTTTTTGCTTTTTCAGTGTTGCAAGAAAGTAATATTGTGACAAGAAAAAATAATACGATAATGAATGAAAAGAATTTGTTTTTCATAGTCAGGTTTAATTTAAGACTATGATCTATTTCTTCATCAATTTCATTGAAGAAGAATTTCCTGAATTATCAGTAACAGAAATAATATAAATTCCTGAAGAAAACTTCTGCATATCAATTTTTTGAGTAGTTGAATTTACTTTCTGGTTAAGAATGGTTTTTCCTAAAACATTCTTAATTGCAATTGAATTGATGTTCATCAAGTTGCTAACCAGAACGTTATCAACAACCGGATTTGGGTAACAGACGAATTTGTTTGCTTCGATTGGTTTTACACTTAAAACCAAATCTTTACTTAAAAGAATATCATCAAAATAGATATCTATATTATCTGTTAGGTTTACCGGGTCTAAAAAATCTGGCATAAAGGCAACTATGGGGTATTTGCTGCTCATTGATGAAAAATCGAAAACAATATCTTCCCAGGCATCTGCTTTCGTTGGATCAACTATACTAAAGATTTCCAATGTTTTGGGATCGCCAGTTGCGCCACCTTCCAACTTAAATTTCAAAGGACTAATCCTTGGTTTATAAACTTTTACATGGATATATTTTTTAGTTGCCAAGTCTAAACTTGGAGCAATATTCGCCCAAAAACCAGCCCATGGATTGCCATCAAAGGCACGGGTAAATTTCCCGACTTTTGCGCTTGAATTTACTGCGTCCGGCGCAGGATTATCCACAATATCAAAGGTTGTTGGAACAAAATCGAGTGAACCATTTGCCATGGAATGTCGGGTTAGTAAACCCCAGGTATTGTCTTCAAAATTAACGATCGTGGTTGAACCGGAAGCAGGCTGGGTCACTTTTATAAATCCGGTTTTTGTTGCTGTTGAATTTCCAACAGAATTGGTAACTTTTAGTGTAACAGTAAAGTTTCCACTGCTATTGTATAGGATCTCCGCCGGATTTTTATCGGTAGAAGTGGCAGGAGTTCCTCCTTGAAATGTCCATTCCCAAGAGGTTGGAATTCCGATTGAATTATCCGTAAAATTTACGGTACTTCCCGTATTAATTGAAGCAGCATCTGCGCTAAAACTTGCTGTTGGTTGCGATTCCACCGGCGGAATATCGTTAATAACTATGTCATCAAAATAAATAACAATATCTTCTGTAAGATTCACCGGATCAGCAAAATCCGGCATAAAGGCGAACGTAGGGAACGTTCCGGAGTTATTGGTAAAATCGAATACAATATCTTCCCATTCATTAATTTTGGTTTGTGGAGTTGCGCTAAAAATTTCAACATTTCCGTCAACCCCACCTTCAAGTTTAAATTTTATCGGACTAATACGAGTCTTATACACTTTGGCATGAACATACCGGAAGTTAATATTAATGGGGATTTCAGAAGTCCAAAAACCAGCCCACGGATCACCGGCTTTTGAACGTATTAACTTCACCACTTTGGCGCTGGTATTGATTCCGGTAGGAAAAGGATTGTCCACCACTTCAAGGGAAGTCCCATCAAACGGGAAGTTTCCCATTATGGTCATCCCAACTGAGGTTTCGGGCGTTTCAAAATCAGCAAGAGTTTGAGATTGCACCCATCCTATGCCTGTAAATAGGAGAAACAAAAATATTAGACTTTTTTTCATGATGCTTAAATTTTTAGTTAAACAAAACTATTTTAATTATTTGCTATAAACATTTTACAATCTGAATGGAATAAGTCATTAGCTTTTAAGAAATATATTCCGGGAATAAGGTTTTCCACAGAGAAATTAATAATTTCTTCTTCACCGGTAAGCAAATGATTATTAATTGGTTTTGAAATTAATTTACCCTGAACATCAAAAATTTCAGCGTTTATTTTACTGCCAGGTTTTCCCTTAATATTTACTCTGAAATCACTTTTATCAGCTCCTTTCAGAATGCTTATTGAAAAACTATTACTGCCTTTTTGTACTTCAATTCCGGTATTATCGGCAACAAAACCAATTGCTTTGAGGGCCGGTTCAATTTCCGTGTTCGCCATGAAATTTTTCCATAACAACCCGGAACGATAATTTTCAATCATTGCTATAATCGGTCCCTGGTCGATTGCCAAATAAGAAGTTGCATACCAGTTACTTGTAAGATTAAAGGCATCAACAAAGCCATATTCACCCCAAACATACTGGCCAAGTTGGCGATAGAAATATTTTAATGCATCGAGTGAAAATTGCGGTGTGTAAACGATGGAAGAAAGGGCGGCAGTTGGCGAAATAGTTCCATTATCGTCGCTTGTAGTTGGTTCGTGTGCCAAATAACCGGTTGGATCGTCTGAGGCGGTCAGTCCCCAGCAATTAGCGCTGTATCCTGCATATTTTTTTGGATTTTCCACACAATACGCTCTGTTAATCAATGTATGATTGGTATTATTTGTAAAATAATTTGTGTATTTGTCTTTGAAATTTCTGGCATCGAAACCCAGAAAAGAATAGTGTGCAAAAAACAATGGGCCACCGTAATTCCAGCCAACTTTCAGGGGATAACCGTAAAAGGATTTTCCATTGACATAAGAAGAATTACTTGCCCAGCCGGTTGACCAATAAGTTGATGGAACTGAATGGGTTGGCGAAGCGATTGCCAATAAATAAACAATCAACCCTTCATTCCAGCCTTTAATTGGCATATTCATTTGCCAGGCATAATTAGGCGACCAGTGCCAATACAAAGCACCGCTGTTATTGTTTGAATACCAGTCCCATTCCACACTTTGCCAGAGTGCTGTAATTTTCTGAACAATTTCCTGTTCTGTAGCATTACTTTGATTAAAATATTGACGAACGGCTAATAAACCCTGCACCAGAAAAGCTGTTTCAACCAAATCGCCGCCATTGTCATAAGTACTAAAAGGTATAATTGTACCCGAGTTGCCGTTCATCCAGTGTGGCCAAACGCCATGAAAACGGTTGGCAGTTGTGAGAAAATTGACAATTTTCAAAATTCTTGCGGCGCCTTCTGTACGGGTTACAAAATTGCGGTCAATGCCTGAAAGTAAAGCCATTAGGCCAAAACCGGAGCCTCCAATAGTAACCGTATTTCCAGAACCAGTGCGCTCGCGAGCAAGACCGCTGGTTGGATGTGCATAATCCCAAAAATACCGGAAAGTGGCTTCCTGAACCATATCCAATAATTCATCATCGGTAAAAACATGAGTTGCTGCGTCTACTGAAACAGAAAATCCCGAAGGAATATAAGCATCGTTCAAGGCTGAAATCCTATATTTTAAAGTTAAGTTTTCTCCTTGTTTTGCTACAAAATCGGTATACACAGCCTGACTTTTATCAAGCACTTTCCGTATTTGATAAGTTTCTCCACCATCAATAGATTGATAAATCCGATAACCAGTGCAATTTGCCTCCGTGTTTGCAGTCCATTTTAATCTAACATGACTATCGTAACCCTTTGCAATTAAACCGGTGGGCGCAGAAACCGTTAATGCACCTGCATTTCCTTTATATACCCGGACATCGTCAATTAACAGAGTATGATAAATGCCATCGGCAGTATTTTGGGCAAATCCCACAGTTTTTATTTTCGTGAAATCGACCAGTGGATTTGAACTTAGGTAGATGGACATTGGAATTTTAATCCGTGTCCAGTTTGAAGCTTGTATATCAGTGGAATATGTAGTGATTTCAGTTTTTAATGTTTTTACATTGTTTACATCTTGAAAACAAACTTTAGGCAGATTTGCGGCAGAAATTCCTTCTAAAGAATAAACCCAAAACGACAAAGTATCAGTTCCCGAAATATTATAGGATGTCCAGGCAGTTGCAGCTATCAGGGCCAGCCAGTCGCCGCCAGCATTTGACAGCCAATGCAAACGAAGTGAATTTGAACCTTGTAGGGCCGTAATGCCGGTTTCCACAGGAAATTTAGTTAAATCACTAACGTTTCTTTCCAAATCGCTGGGAGCGCTAAGTTCAAGCAAGCTATAATCGTAATAAACAGGCCTGTTGCTGTCCTGAAAATATAAATAAGTCTGGGCAAACGAATTATTAAGTACAATATAAAATGCAAGAAAGGTAAATAGTTTTTTTCGACTCATATTGTTTAGGTTTTCTGAAGGCTGCTAATCAATGATTTAATACCTGAAATGCGATTTTTCAAAATTTAGTTAAATCATTTTTAATCTGGCAATTACAAGTGAAATGTTTATGTATTCCTAAAACGAAATAAGATCATGGATTGTTTAATAATTTTCTCAAAAATAATAAAAATGTATGTTATTAAGTCATACACTTGTGTTCATTTTGAGGAACTTTGCTCCGATGAAAACAATGCTATAAGTGTAAATTTTCAATCGTTTATGAATAATCCAAAATGGAGCATGCTATGGTTTGCTGCACGAACCCTTTGCTTCCACGATTTTCTTGTTCAATTCGACAGCCGAAATCACTTTCAGGAGTTGTTCGCCCATGCCAATTTTATAACCGGAAGAGAACAAATAAACATTTCCGGAGGCGTCGCAAAACAGCACCAGTGGTAGTTTATCTTTTAGCCCGGTTCCATAAATGGCCGAAATGGCTTTCAGGATTTGGTCGTTGGGATCGATTCCGATTTCCATTTTTGACGGCAATTGGTAGGTTTTCAGCACACCGGCCTGTCCGGCCTTTTCAGCAGGCATGGTCAGCACGAATTGTCCTCCCCATTTGTTAAAATGATCGACATACGGACCCAAATCGTTCAGGATGTGTTTCGATGGTTCTTTATCAGGATCGAGTACTACCACAACCGAATATTTACCAGCTGCTAACGAAGATAAACTCACTGATTGACCTTCTTTTTCAAGGTTCAGCTGATCGAGATTGAGCTTTCCGGAGGGTTTCAGTTCCCCCGATTGTTTGCGCAATTCAACCGGAACCGTTGTCAGTTTGCCCTTTTCGATGCTGAAAAAGCTCATCCGACTCAGAACAGATCCGTCTTCCTGCCGATTTCCGGTAACGAGTGAATAGTATCCAACTTCCAGTTCAAGCGGCTGGTCTGAATTGGTCAGGCGGCCACCTTCAGGAAATTCAAGGGTTTTGTAGAACCCGTCTTTCAGGAAACCTAAAGTGTAATGCAGGTAATATTGCGGAGTCACCGGGTTGTTTTTTTCGGTCAGCTTCAGGAATCCTTTTTCAGGTTGGGAAATGGCTTCGGGATCGAAACCTGCCCGCAGCCATTCGCCGTTTTTATTGTACTCCGGAATTTGTGTTTCCGGATTCAATCTGGCAGGGATACCAAAGGTTCGACAAGCTGCCACGAAGAAAATATTCCGCGATTCCGGATCAGCCACACGCAAATTGTACACACCAATTGGCGAGAGTGGCGCCCGTGAATGTTTATTGGCCACGGTGTTGATACGAATATTTTGGCGAATCCAGTTGGTTAGAACAGAAATATCGGAGCGGGTTGATTGCGCCATTTCTACGCCAAACGAAGTTGCAAGGAAACTGCGCCATGAACTCAGACTTTCGAGCGCAATACGGGGTGACAAAACATATTTGGTAAATAATTCTTTCGAAGGAACCAGCTTTTGTAATCTTAACTGAGCGGTTTGAACCAGGTGATCGGTCAGAATGGATTCCGGTGCATCGCTGTAATCTTTATCGGCCAGTTGAATGGCCAATTCGAGAACCGTGCTTCGGTATGCCGGAGCATTCTTTTCGAGGTAGGCCGAAATTTGATCCCAATTGCCGTAACTAAGTTTGATCAGACGGGAAATTGTATCCAACGGAAGCTTTGTTTTGGCTGCAAATTCAGCAATCCAGACTGAATCTTTGAAAGTTTTCATGGTTGCATTTCGGATGGAATCTTCTTTATTCAGACGAATGTTGTTGGCTTTTTTAGCTGCTTCTGTCACTTTCGATTCAACTTTTGCAGCATGTGGCGGTACCAGATCGAACAGTTCACTTGAATTAGCCGGAGTGGTTTGGTTCAGCACCAATTCAAGCGTATCTTTTTCCGGGACTGAAAACTTTTGGTACGCCAGTTTTCCGTCTTTGGAGGCCCAAATAATCAGGTCGCCCATGCCGGTAATCAGGCTGGTAAAACCTTGTGGGTTTGTGAAACCGGAGGCAATCGGGTAATATTCGGCGTAGTTGTAAAGCTGAAATTCAACTTTCGCACTGTCGGCAGGCGTTCCGTCGGTTTTCTTCACCGATATGGTTATCTTTTTGGTAGTTGCGTAATTTGAACTCAGGTTCAGTTCCGAGAAGCGGTCCTCGTCAATGATCACATTTTCAGTTCCGAAATAGTGACCATAGGCACGGGTATGCACGAGCATAATCCGGGTGGAGGGTTCGCTAAACCATCCCATATTCAAATCCACATCAGGCTCGCAGGCACCCAGATACTGCCATTTACCGTCAATCCAAACTTCCACCCAGGCATGGTTGTCGTCGGTATGAGCCCAGCGTGGTGTGTACACTTGACGTGCCGGGATTCCGGCGGTACGCATGGCAGTCACTGTAAAAGTCGATTCTTCACCGCAACGGCCAAAGGTCTTTTTGATTGTACTCAGCGGTGCGCTGGTTCGGGAGTCGGTTCCGCGATAGTTTACTTTTTCGTGGCACCAATGATTAATTTCCAGGGCTGCATCTTTCATGCTTAAACCTTTGATGCGCACTTTGATTTCAGGATACATTTCTTCACGGAAATTATCGAGGTTTTCGTTGTTCACGCGCAAGGGTAGCACAAAATGCAGAAATTCTTCCTCCGGAATGGTCTTTCCCCAGGGCATTTCCTGACGGGCTTTCAGGCTGAACTGAACATTTTTCAAAAAAAAGTCAGGCTGGTAATCGGCCAGATCGCTCAGTGGCATGTAAGCGTATATGAATTCCAAGGCTTGCTTTTCGTCCGGAGAAAGTGATTGATTGAATATGTCCCAGATCGGAAGGAGGCTCTTCGAAGTCAGCTCTTTCTGTTCGGTCAGCATGCGCTGAATATCAGATAATCGCTTCGGATTTTGAATGAGTACCGGCTGCCTGGAGCAGGACAGGAAAAGAATGGAAATCAGGACTACCGTATAAATTTTGTGTGCCATGACCGAAATGAGTTTAAATAGTTCAGGGTAAACACAAAATTAAACAAATTTTCAGGTTAAATCAGGATTCAAACTCCTTCAATAAAGCCAGAGCATGATCTCGTAATGGTTTTTGACGCTTCTTCCAGATTTTGTGTCCAACTATAAATGCAATCAACAACATGATGAAATAGACAAATTGAAAAATCAGTATTCGGGGTATTGGATCAAACATTTTAAAAGCATCGTACATCAATAAATTTATCCCGATACCTTCTAAAATGAGCGGCACAACTATGTACAAACCCCGCAATTGAAAGGAGTATCGGATGGCTGCTTTTTTTAGCATTTCAATGGTTGGGATGCCATAATCGATCGATTTGTATTCCTTGTAATAGTTTCTGAACATTAGGGCTAATACAACAAGTGCCACCAAGGTCAGAAAGCCGCCTAATTTCTCATACCACGGGGTGGACATAATAAATTTCAATGCGATAAGAATGACATAGACTGCCGAAACTCCCCACAAGAGTTGCTGCGTTTGATTCATCTTCTTGAGGTATCTGGCATCCTCAGTTTTCAGAACACTGATTAATTTTTCGAGATTGTTTTGTGATTGATTGATATGATTTGTATCCATGATTGCTGCTGTTGAGTTTATGAATTCTAATTGTTTTTACTCATATTCTGTTTAAGTTCTTCCTTAATCCGGTGAATTTTCACTTTTACATTGGGCTCTGTCAGACCGATTACATCAGCAATTTCGCGCATTGTAAGTCCTTCGAGCACCAGCGAAATCAATGCTTTATCAATCACCGATAATTGGTTGAGCTGAGTTTGTAATTGCTCCAGGTTTGCTTCCTGTTTCAGTTTAATTTCCAATTCATCGTCGTCGAACAGAATATTCAGATTTGGCTGATCGGTGTTGATCTGCATCTTCATGTGACGAAATGCCTTACCGGTAAAACTGAGCGAAGTATTTACAGCAATCCGGTAAATCCAGGTACTAATGGCCGATTCACCCCGAAAACGATCCAGACTGTTCCAGATATTTACCAGAATTTCCTGATGCATATCTTTCTGATCTTCCTTGTCCGGATTGTAATATTGACAAATACGGGCAATCCGGTCTCCATTTTCGGCGACGATCTTTTTAAACTGTTCTTCCTTGGTTTCCTTCATTATAAAATGCTTTGTTCATTTAGTAAGCTTAGGCAGTGATTGGTTACATTTTTTTTATTGTTCCTGTAAAATAAGAAATTGAAACCGTTTTGAAATCGATCAAAACAGGATTCTCTAAACTTTAATATGAGATCGTTAAAAGCAATTATCACGAAACTCAGAACCAAAGATCGCCAAAAATCGTTTAATGCTTTGGAGAACAAAAATTAGAAAGGATATCAAAATGAACCCATCAGAAAGCACAAGGCAAGAAGCTAATCCATGGTTAGTTATAAGCAAAAACATAGAAAAATACCAGCATCCGAGTCTTCGGAGAAGTTTATGGCAAATTGCCGATTCACTGATTCCATACATCGGATTGTGGATTTTAATCATTTACAGTCTTTCGGTTTCGTATTGGCTAACGGCCTTTTTAATTATTCTTGCAGCAGGATTTTTAGTCAGGCTTTTCATTATTTTTCACGACTGCGGGCATGGATCATACTTTAAGTCGCAAAAAGTCAACCGGATGGTTGGTATGTTTTTCGGGATACTGGCCTTTACTCCCTACGACAAATGGCACAATCAGCACCTGCGGCATCATGGAACAGTAGGTAATCTTGATAAGCGCGGAGTTGGCGATGTTTGGACCATGACCAAAGAGGAATACTTAGCCAGCAGCAATTGGAACCGGCTCAAATACCGGATATACCGGAATCCTCTGGTGATGTTTGGAATAGGTTCACTGTACGTATTTTTGATAGCAAACCGTTTGATTCAGCGGGGAATGACCAAAAAGGAAAAACTGAATATTTATGTCACAAATACTGTCCTGCTATTAATTTTTGTAGTCATGAGTTTCTTAATCGGGTTCACCGCTTTCGTGGTTGTTCAGCTTTCGATCCTTTATATTGCTGCAATTTCAGGGCTGTGGTTGTTCTATCTGCAGCATCAATATGAAGACGTGACCTGGTTCAGAAATAAAGACTGGAATTACCGAAAAGTTGCCTTGGAAGGTAGTTCTTTTGTGAAATTCCCGAAGCTGTTGCAATGGTTCTCAGGAAATATTGGATTTCATCACATTCACCACCTGAATGCCCGTATTCCGAACTACTATCTCAGTAAATGTTACCGCGAAAATTCCTTGTTTAAGGATGTGAAACCAGTTACTTTCCTGATGAGTCTTCGGTCTCTGAAACTAAGGTTATGGGACGAAAAAATCCAAAAAATGGTTTCTTTTAGTGGAAAGGCCTAAGAAATACTTCCGGATGTGAAGCTATTTTTCTTGCGGTGACTGTCTGTTTCACGTATTATTTTGTACTATCTTGGTACTTCCTAAAACTAAATATAATCCCAATGAAACAGAGCCTTGCCATAATCGTTGTTTTGCTTTGCTGCACCTTGTTCTGGAACTGTAAACCAAACAGGAGCTTTACTGAAAAGGAAATCTCCATTATTCCCCGGCCTCAGAAAATGACACTGGGTAACTCTTCCTTCAGGTTTAAGGAAAGCACTGAGCTGGCCGTTGAAAGTGTTGATCAGGAAGAAATCGCCCGTCAGTTTGCTCACTTTTTCGAGAACGCTGCCGGTTGGAAACTCCCGATTCGCGTGGGCAGCAACGAAGGTTCGAATCAGGTATTTTTCAAAACGGAGCTTCTGATGGGACCAGAGGCCTATACTCTGGATGTTCAGGAAAAACGAATAACGATCACCGCGGCCAAGCCTGCCGGATTCTTTTACGCCGTGCAAACTTTGCGTCAATTGCTTCCGCCTGAAATTGAAAGCAAAAAGATTGAGTTGAACAAAGATTGGCTGGTTCCGGTAATCAGCATTTCGGACAGCCCGGTGTTCAAATGGCGTGGTTACATGCTCGATGTTTCCCGTCACTTCATTCCAAAAGCCGATGTGCTCCGAATGATAGACAATCTCTCGCTCCACAAAATCAATACCTTTCATTTGCATTTGACCGATGACCAGGGATGGCGCATCGAGATCAAAAAATATCCCAAACTTACTAAAGTTGGTGCGTGGCGGGTTGACCGCGAAGATAAACATTGGAACTCGCGTCCAAAACAGGCCGCCGGAGAAAAAGCAACATACGGAGGGTTCTACACTCAGGATGATATCAGGGAAATGGTGGCTTATGCGCAAAGCCGTTTCATCACCATCATTCCTGAAATTGAAATGCCGGGCCATGCTACGGCTGCGCTGGCAGGCTATCCGCAGTTTTCATGTACCGGTGGTCCGTTTACTGTAAATCCGGGCGGTGTTTGGCCGATTACCGATATTTATTGTGCCGGAAATGATTCGACTTTTCTTTTTCTGGAAGATGTGCTGAGCGAAGTCATCGATTTGTTCCCGTCAAAATACATTCACATCGGGGGCGATGAGGCTACTAAAACCGAATGGGAAAAATGTCTGAAATGCAAAAAACGGATCAAAACTGAAGGTCTGAAAAATGTTGGAGAACTGCAGAGTTATTTCATCAAACGGATGGAAAAATTCATCAACTCGAAAAACAAGGTTTTGCTTGGCTGGGACGAAATTCTGGAAGGCGGTTTGCCGCCAAAGGCTACTGTAATGAGCTGGCGTGGAATTAAGGGTGGCATTGATGCTGCCCGTCAAGGTCATGATGTGGTTATGACTCCAACTTCGGATTGCTACATCGATTATTACCAGGGTCCGGTTGATCAGGAACCTCCTGGAATTGGCGGATTTCTGCCTTTGATTAAAGTTTACAACTTTAATCCGGTTCCTCCGGGTCTGGATGCCGAATCGGCCAAACATATTTTGGGAGGCCAGGCCAACTTGTGGACTGAATATGTCCCAAACCTGAAACATGCTGAATACATGACATTCCCGCGTGTTGCAGCCATGGCCGAAGTCTTGTGGAGCCAGAAGGAAGTCCGTAACTGGGAAGATTTTTCACGTCGCATCCAGATCATGATGGTACGGTACGATCAGATGAACATCAATTATTCCAAAAGTGCATTTAATGTAACTGCCAAATCGCAATTCGATTCAGTGAAGAAAAAGCTGATAGTAAAATTGACCAGTGAATTTCCGGATGTTGAGATACATTATTCCACCGACGGAATGGAACCAACCAATTTATCAGCTATATATTCTGAACCCATCGTACTCGATAAATCATCGAAATTGAAGGCAATCACTTTTTCAAGCAGCAATTTGGTAGCGAAACCATTTAGCGAATCATTTAGCTTGAATAGTGCAACCGGGAAACCCATTAAATACAACATTCCTGTCAGCAAAGATTATCAGGGATCGGGCGAATACACGCTCGTCAATGGTATTCGCGGAAGCGCCAATCATTCGGATGGTGAATGGCAAGGCTGGGAGGGTAGTAATATGGAAGTGGTCATTGATTTGCAGCAGGAAAAAGAGATTCATAGCATTTCAGCAGGATCTCTTCAGGATGCCGGTTCATGGATATTTTTCCCCAAAAAGGTGGACTATTTCATTTCATCCGATGGCGTTAATTTTCGCAAAATAGGTGAAATCCTGAATGAAGAGGATCCACTTTCAGGAGAAAAACAGCTGAAAGATTTCTCGTTTTCATTTCCTCCGGTTAAGGCGAAGTATGTAAAAGTGGTAGCAACCAATTTGGGGAAATGTCCGAAAGGCCACGAAGGCGAAGGCAAAGCAGCCTGGCTGTTTGTTGATGAAATATCGGTAGAATAAATATGAAATCAGTTAATCCTCAGTGACGAGCCTACTCTCAGGGTTTTCTGGGCGGTAATATGATTGGTGTTGCATATTTTCTTTACCGAAGTATGGTACTTACGGGCGATAACCGCAAGTGTGTCACCTTTCCTGATCACATGTTTTTTTGCTCCACTGAAAGCAAGTAATTCTGCATCGGCCGGGGAGGGCTTTTTTATTAAATCAGGCTTAGCTATCTCGAATCGTTTGTTGGCATAAAAGATCTGATCAGCTTTCAGTGTAAAAGTGTCGTAATCGATGTACTTGTTTGAGTCGAAAGCCTGCCCAAACAGCCGGGTTTCGAAGTGAAGGTGGTTGCAGGTTGCTCGTCCGGTACGACCTCCCAAGCCGATTAAGTCTCCGGCTTTAATGCTGTCGTTCACTTTAACCTTGATGGCTTTCAGGTGAGCGTAAATGGTTTCAAGACCGTTGTTGTGCCTGACTAAAACCAGATTTCCATATCCGCTGAAACGCTTGGCGAGCCTCACCTTTCCATCAAAAGCACATCTTACTGTGTCTCCCGAATTCAACCGGATATCTGTTCCGGTGTGCATTCGGCCATGACGAATCCCAAATTTGGATAGTATAATACCATGAATCGGCATGAAAAAAGGATGGTTACCGGGCAGGACAAGAGCCAATGCAATGGTATCGTTTTTATTGGGTAAAGTGTTTTCAGGATATTTAATCTGTGAAGAGCTCCAGCTGTTTTTGTAAAGCAATGCGTTGAGCGATTGAATTGAATCCTCATGAATGCCTTCAATTGTATTCAGCAATGAATCCATTTCACTGGCTTGAATCTTAGGCTGTATCGTATCCGGAAGTATTTGCTGTGCAAAACTAAAGGTGGAAATGAACAGGCTGATAATTAATGCGATGAAACGAATCTTCATTTTCAAAATTTGGGTTAATACTTAGCTCAAAAATTTGAACGGGATGCGAAGGTAATATTATCATTATTAATTCCGGCATTTTAAACTAAAAGACCATGCGTTTTTAACAAACTATAACACCTTTTCGTAAATTTGTGGCAAATATAGAGGAGGATTACATAGAGATGAAAAACAGGGGTTTCCGCAAAATTTTGAAGTATTTTGGATTAGGATTTGCGGGTATTTTTGCCATTATCGGGCTAACTTTGACACTTGCCTTTTTCGCTGTTAAGTTACATTTGACCAACGATCCGGGAGTTGTTGACCTGAACGACCGGTATTTTCAGGACATAAAAGATAAATACGGCAAGGGAACTGAAAACCACAAATCAGTAAATTTCGATGAAGTGCAACTGCTTCATAACCTGACGGTTTTAAGCAAATATTTTCCGGAAAATGCTTATTACATCCAGAATGCATATTATCAAAGCCACAACCTGAAAGAAGCACAGCACATGCTTGAGGCTGTTAATCTACATATGCAGGATAATGCCATGTATCACACTGAGCTAAATTCTTTTGTAGAAACGAAGGATCCAAATCAGGAAAAGCTCAATACGAATAGTGTTTTCGAATGGATGAATATTAAGGAGTGGCAGGATTTTAAACTTGCTGTTGCAAAGGATAAAAAACTGATTGATTCGGCTGCTCACCTCGTAGGGGTTGAACCCCGTGTAATTGTTTCAGTTCTGGTAGGTGAACAAATCCGGCTGTTTAATTCGAACCGCGAAGCTTACAAGAAATGGATCGGACCACTGAAAATATTGTCAGTAGAAAATACGTTCTCACTTGGTGTAACCGGAATAAAAATATCGACAGCCCAAACAATCGAAAAAAACCTGAAAGACAGTGCATCCATATTTTATTTGGGAAAATCCTATGAGAAGTTGCTCGATTTTCAAACTGCAAACCCGAGTCAGGAAAGGTTTAACCGCTTGACCTCGTATAAGAACCACTATTATTCATACTTGTATGCAGCGCTTAATATTAAACAACTCAAACTTCAATGGGATCGTTCGGGATTTCCGATTGGCGATCGTCTGGAAATACTGGCAACTTTATACAATATTGGTTACGAAGCATCGATTCCAAAGCAAAATCCTGTGGTTGGTGGTTCCGGAATCGACATAAAAGGAACCCAATACACCTTTGGGTCGGTAGCCTACGAATTTTATTATTCCGGAGAGTTGTTCGAGCTATTCCCATTTAAGAATTCAAGATTCGATTTTAGTGATGTTTAAATTCTTGCCATCCAAATTCTATACGGAAAGAATTGTTTCCCTGATGTTACTTTTTCTGCTTGTAGCCGTGACGGGCAAAGCACAAAACAGCTGGATCAGTGAAATTCACTGGAGAACCCTGATGGATGGAATGCAATATGCCGAATTGGATGCTCCTGAGAAATCGGTTGTCAACGACTCCAAACTCAGTATTCTGAAGGTGGATGTACGGAAATTTGACTTTCAATTTCTTACATCATCCGAACATGGTAAAACAATGCGAACAGCGCCTGAATGGGCCAGTGAATTCAAACAGAATGTGATCATCAATGCCGGAATGTATAAGTATAACAAGGCACATTCGAACAAAGGCTACATGAAGAATTACAAGCACGTGAACAATCCGACGAAAAGCAGCTATTTCAATGCCATGCTGGCCATGCATCCGAAAGATCCAAAGAACCCGCCTTTCGAAATCATTGATCTTACCAATCAGTCATGGGATATTGTCCAGCATCAATACAACTCTTTGTGTCAGGGTATGCGAATGATCAGCTACGAAGGGACGGGGATGGAGTTTTCGAAACGTCCTGATCAATCGTGCAGCATGGTCATCACAGCTACCGATACATTAGAAAATCTGTACTTTATTTATACCCGTTCACCATACACTCACCGCGCCATGATTGCCTTTTTACAAGGACTTCCGCTGAATATCCGCACAACAGTTTACCTTGAAGGCGGCCCTGAAACCAGTTTCTATGTGAACACCGGCGATACGGTAATTGCCAAATACGGCAGTTATATTTCGAATTCGTGTGCCAACGACAACAACGATCATTTCTGGAAAATCCCAAATGTGATTGCATTGAGGAAGAAGTAGAATGCCGAAATATGATCAAATCACCGTGGTAATCAGCACTTCTTGATTTATGATCGGTGATCTTGTTCTTAATCGGATTTTAATTTCAAAATTTTACTCGTTTGGATATGCTTATTGTTTGTTACTTCAATAACATACATTCCCGGTTTCAGAAAACCCACATCTAACTTATACAGTTTTTCTCCTTCCAGTAATTTTTCCAAAATAGCTTTGCCTTCAGTATTGCTGATTTTTACCAAAATATCGCCTTTCAAGTTCATCTTAGGATTGATATTTAAATATTTGTAAAAAGGATTGGGGAACAATGAAATATCATTGTTGAGTTGGAGATCTTCCGAATTAGTGTAAATCATTCTTATCGTATCCGAACTGAAACAACCATATTTGTTGGTTACAGTTAGTGTAAAAACTTTTTTCGGATTGAGGGAATCGGGCTTATGGGCAATGATGTATTGTAATGATGACCCGTCGTTCCACAAGTAAGTATAAGGGAATTCCCCATCGTTGATAAAGGAATTAATCATTAAAGTACTGTCGGTTGATGCCCAATCTTCTACCATTAAAGAAAAGTCGGGCTGCTTGTGAAAAACTACCGTAGTTGTGTCTGCGCCGGTTCTTCCGTTTCCGTCGCTAACCTGCACCGTATAAATACCGGATTGAGTGGTTGTCGTAAAATTCTTTTTACTTCCGTTCGACCAGAGGTAATTATACCTTTCGTCAACCTGAATTAATGCATTATCGCCCCTGCAGAAATCGGAAATGGTATCCAGACCAAGCGGAATACTGGCTTCGTATGCTCCCAGACTTCCATCGTAAGGCGAGGCAATATAGGCTGTTTTCATATCGTCTGAAAAGACTGAAAAGGGGTCTGCGGAAGTGTATTTTTTATCAGTGCTATAATATTCAACTTGTTTGAGCATTAATTTTCCTGTTGAAGTCGACCTGTAAAATGAGAGTGCAATCTTTTTTTCGTTCGAAACGGCAAGAAAATATTTTCCATCAAGGCTTATTGAGATACTGCCCAACTTAGACAAATTACGGATGTTTAATTTGTCATATTTTAGCTCAAACTCAAAGGTCAGTTTCCCGGTTTCCGGGTTTCGCTTAAAACATAGTAATGAAGTGCCGGCAGCATACAAATACTGATCATCCGGACTCATGGCAAGCGAGAAATTCACGTCAACCATAAACGGATATTCGGTATGTAAAAGGGTTTCAACGAGTTCAGGATTGCCGTTTTTGCCTCTTTTATAAACCGAAATTCCATTCGCAGAAAAATTGGTGCTTGAGAAAACGTACAAATTTTTACTGTCGTTACTGGCAATAATTTTTTTATAACCTGCAAGTCCACCCTTATCCGGACCTTCGGTTAATATTTTCGAATTGAAAGTTAAATCGTGGGTAATTGGGTCAACTTCATAATTGACAATGTTATTGTATGTGGCTGCATATAAGTTTTTACCATCAGATGGAATAACAATTTCCGAAATTATTTCGTCCTGCATCTGATCAGGTACAGTGTAAGAATTAAAAAATGACAAATTGCCCGAAACTGTATCCCGGTTTAGAATTCTTAAGCCATACATGTTTGTTGATGAAATATAAACACTTCTTTCATCCGGACTCATTTGAATGTCTTTGACTGCGCCAATTTCAGGCCCAAGTTCATTCCATAAAATATTTTTCTGGAAATCAAGTCTTCCGTCCTGAAAGCGTTTATAAAACCCAATTGTATTGTACCCTGATCCGGCTAACGTATAAAGAAATTTTCCATTTTTGGGTATAATAACACCTCTAATATCAGTCAGGCCTTTTATTTTACTTTGTTCGTTCGATATCTTCTTCGAATAACTAAGTGTTCCGTCGGTAATGTTTCTGTCGAAAATAATAAATGAATCGTTGTCTTTGCTTAAAACGTATGCCTTTGAGCCTGCTGCTGATATTTTTAAAGTCGAAATGCTGTAAAACCCGGTAAAATTATAGCCTTCCTGGATTTTTTGAATAAAAGTTATTTTACCAGATTCAACATCTCTCTTAAAGACCATTATCCCCAAAAAATCTGTCAGATACAGATTCTGATTGTCGGAACTCGTGGTAAGGGTGGTTTCGTTCCAGAAATGCTCGTAATAATCGCTAATTGTAAGTTTATCACTGTATTTTAATTCTCCGCTTGTTTGGTTTGCCTTAAAAGTAAAAACCGATTTATTGTCGGCGAAGTACAAGAACTTGCCGTCAGCAGATAACGAAAGACTTTTGATTTGTGAAATGGTATCGGCAGCATTTATTTTCTGAACCATTAAAAGGTTATCATTTTCAGTTCGTTTAAATACACAAACCGAATTTTCGTTGTTGCCACGCGATGTTGTGTAGATAAACTGATTGTTGCACACCATGTTATTGATGTTTTTTATTCCATCAATTTTGTTTTTTATGGTTAAATTTCCCGATTCTGAATCAATGGAAAAAACTTTCAACGCGTGTTGGTCCGTATCATCTTCTCTTGCCAGATAAAGATTCTTTCCATCGGGAGAAATTGCCAAATCGGTAAAACCCCCGTATCCAAATTCAACATCTATATTGTTTTCGAAAGTCTTCACATAATCCAATTGGCCTGACTGCAATTTTTTTGAAAAAAGCAAAAGTTTATTGTCAGCAACAATATAAAACCAATGATGGTCGGGTGTTGCTTTAATTTCATCGGCGTTTGCGAGACCTGGTATATCCGACACCTTTTTTAACTCAACAAATGCCATATCTTCGGTTGTCTCTGGCAGAAACAAATGAAGGTATGATGAATTTCCGATAATGTACATGTTTCCTGCATTGTCGGTTTCCAAACTATTCGGATATTTTAACCCTTCGATACCACCTTCTCCTTCAAGGTAATTATGGATTAATTTTAACTGTGCACTACAGTTAAGCGTGACAAATACACTGATTAAAAAACAAGTTAATCTGAACATAATGACATTTAATTGTTGTATAATAAACAGCGGCTGTCGATGATTTGCAGTCAGAATCAATGGAACTTTGTTCCAAATTCCATTGGCTAAAGGTAGGAATTTTTATGTTATTCGGCGGAGATTTTGTATATCCTAAGCTGAGGTTCTTCTTAACCACAGAATTAGAGTACTCTTTTTCATCCGTAATTTTATTCCATTTTGCGAATATCAAACTGTTTTGCTTTCTTCTTGTTGGAATTACAATAAGAATATCCCATTTTTGACTTTTATTTCGAAAATTTTGTTGATATTCGTATCTTATCCGATTGGCAAATAACACTTTTCGCAGTAATCCATGGAAATGTCGATCGATAAACCTAACGACTAAAACAAAACCTTGTGGAAAAACTTTCCTTAAAAGAAAAAATCGGGTATGCACTTGGAGATGGTGCTGCCAACATTGCCTGGCGCGGAGTATCTACTTTCCTTTTTATTTTTTACACCGATGTTTTTGGATTGAATCCCGCTGTTGTAGGAGTACTTTTCCTGATTGCCCGCTTCGGTGATGGTATTCTCGATGTACTGATGGGTATTTTATGTGACCGTACTGATTCGAAATACGGCAAATTCCGACCCTGGATATTATGGACTGCAGTTCCTTTGGGAATAACACTTTCCATGCTTTTTACAACCCTGAATTTAGCTCCAACAGGAAAAGTGATTTATGCCTATGTAACTTACCTTTTGTTTTTCGTGATCTATACCGCCAATAATATCCCTTATGGCGCATTAATGGCTGTAATGACTCCTGATGATAAAGAACGGACAAGTCTGGGTTCTTACCGCATGGTCGGAGCTTTTATCGGGGGTATGGTGGTTCAGGGAGCTTTACTTTATCTGGTGGCGCACTTTGGAAACATCAATCCATCCATCAATGTCGATAAACTGGATGCAAAAAAATATGAAGTCACGGTATCGACAACAGAGGATGTTAAGAATGTGAATATCAAAACCAAGGATGGCATTGCCATGTTTACCTGGGCTGATGCCACTGCCACAATTAATCCAAACAAACCGACACAAGGGAAAAGTTTTTCGATGCAGGCAAAAAAGGATTATTCCTTTATTGTGTCTGGCGAAGACAATGTAGAAACATCCAGTATATCCATTATCGACCAAAAAAAGGGTTACAGCTCTGCAATCTACCTGATGTCCATATTTTTATCGTTGTTCATGATTTTAACTTTCGCTACCACAAAAGAACGGGTTCAACCTCCAAAAGATCAGGAAACCAATTTACTCAAAGACCTGAAAGACCTGATCAAGAACAAACCATGGCTTGTTCTGCTGGTCATTGGAATGCTTTTTAACGTATATAATTCCATCAAACAAGGCATCGTAGTCATCTATTTCTCGCATTACCTGCATAACCAGTTGCTGGCCGCTTCATATATGGTGGCCTTAGCTCTGGCATCCATTGCAGGAGCGATGATCACCTCGCCATTGGGCAAACGCTGGGGCAAACGCAAACTGTTTATTTACGCATTGATTTTTTCAGGCCTTGTCAATGCGTTGCTCGCCTTGTGTGGTCCGGGAGATACAATGGGTATTTTCACAATCGGAATCATTTCAGAAATCGGTGCTGCCATTTTCCCAACCCTGTTCTTTGCGATGTTGGGTGATGCAGCCGACTATTCAGAATACAAAAATGGACGTCGTGCAACAGGATTGGTGTATTCGGCCGGTTCATTTGCAACAAAATTCGGAGGTGGTATTGCTGGTGCAATCATTGGATTGGTGTTGGCAGCATTTCATTATGACGGACAAAATGAAGTTTCGATTCAGGGTGCAATTCCTGGAATTATCATGCTGATGAGCTGGATTCCTACCATCATAGCTCTGATCACTGCAGGGTTTATGACACTTTATCCATTGAACCAGAAGAAAATGGATGAAATAACCATCGAATTGAATAACAGAAGAGCCAAATCAATTGCTTAAACAATAAATACATATCAATTCATTAAATTACAAGGACTATGAAATTCGGACATTTCGACGATCAGAACAGAGAATATGTGATTACCAACCCCAAAACTCCGTGGCCATGGATTAATTATCTGGGTAATGAAGATTTTTTCTCGCTGATTTCAAATACTGCAGGCGGATATACTTTTTATAAGGATGCAAAATTTCGCCGGTTAACACGCTATCGCTACAATAACGTTCCGATGGACAGCGGTGGTAAATATTTCTATATCAAGGATGGCGATACCACCTGGTCGCCAGGCTGGAAACCATGTAAAACTGAGCTCGATAGCTACGAGTGTCGTCATGGGATGAATTACACTTCCATCAAAGGCGAAAAGAATGGCGTTACCGCGACTGCACTTTATTTCGTTCCGTTAAAGACATGGGCGGAAGTTCAGAAACTGACGCTGACCAATAATTCGCAGGAAGTAAAGAAGCTGAAAATCTTCTCTTTTTTGGAATGGTGCCTGTGGAATGCTGCTGCTGACATGGAAAATTTCCAGCGAAATTTCTCAACCGGCGAAGTTGAAATTGAAGATTCGGTCATCTACCACAAAACAGAATACAAAGAGCGCCGCGACCATTTCGCTTATTATTCGGTAAATGTTCCGGTTCAGGGCTTTGATACCGACCGGGAAACTTTTTTCGGATTGTATAATGGCTTTGATGAACCTCAGGTGGTTGCTGATGGAAAGCCAATGAACACTGAAGCTCATGGCTGGTCGCCAATTGCATCCCATTATCTGGAAGTTGAATTACAACCGGGTGAATCGAAGGATTTTGTTTTTGTTTTAGGTTACGTCGAAAACAAAGAGGACGAAAAATGGGAATCGAAAAACATCATCAACAAGACCAAGGCCAAAGAAACCATTGCGAAATTCAACACTGCAGCAAAAGTAGATGCTGCTTTGGCCGAATTGCATGAATACTGGGATAATCTGCTGAGTGTTTACGCGGTTGATTCGGGTGACGAAAAGCTCGATCGGATGGTCAACATATGGAACCAGTATCAGTGTATGATTACCTTCTGCTTCTCTCGCTCTGCTTCATACTTCGAAAGCGGTATTGGCCGCGGAATGGGATTCCGCGATTCGAACCAGGATTTGATCGGTTTTGTTCATCAGATTCCGGAACGCGCCCGAGAACGAATCATCGACATTGCTTCGACCCAATTTCAGGATGGAGGTTGCTACCACCAGTATCAACCCCTGACAAAAAAAGGAAACAACGACATTGGTGGCGGATTTAACGACGACCCGATGTGGTTGATTCTTGGAACAATCAGCTACATCAAGGAATCGGGCGATTTCGGTATTTTGAGCGAGATGGTTCCTTTCGATAACGATATGTCGGTTGCACGGACTTTATTCGATCACCTGACAGTTTCGTTTGATCATGTAGTCAATAACCTTGGACCTCACGGATTACCGCTTATTGGCCGCGCCGACTGGAACGACTGTCTGAACCTGAATTGTTTTTCAACCGATCCCAACGAATCGTTCCAAACGACAGAAAACCAATCAGAAGGCACAAAAGCAGAGTCACTCATGATTGCCGGACTATTTGTGATTTATGGACGCGATTATGTCACACTTTGCAATCAACTTGGAAATGCGGAAGAAGCTGCCCGAGCTCAAACGCACATCGACGCCATGATTGATGCCGTGAAAAAACATGGCTGGGATGGTGAATGGTTTATACGTGCCTACGATTATTACGGCAATAAAATTGGAAGCAACGAAAACGAGGAAGGTAAAATATTCATTGAATCGAACGGTTTGTGCACCATGGCCGGAATTGGTAAAGAAGAAGGACTTTGCGAAAAAGCATTGGATTCGGTGAAAGAGCGGCTCGATTCCAAATATGGGATTGTACTGAATAATCCGGCTTTTACGAAATACTACATTGAGTACGGCGAAATCTCGTCATACCCTCCGGGATATAAGGAAAATGCGGGTGTTTTCTGCCACAACAATCCATGGATCATGATTGGCGAAACAGTGGTTGGCAACGGCAACCGCGCCTGGGAATATTACCGGAAAATTTGTCCGTCGTATCTCGAAGACATCAGCGAATTGCACAAGACAGAACCATACGTTTATGCACAGATGGTCGCCGGGAAAGATGCTTTTAAACCGGGCGAAGCCAAAAACTCATGGTTAACCGGAACCGCTTCCTGGAATTTCTACGCGATTACCCAGTTCATCCTGGGTATTCAGCCCGATTATGAAGGATTAATCATCGATCCGTGTATTCCCAACGATTGGAAAGGTTTTAAAATCAGCCGCAAATTCAGGGGAGCCGAGTATCATATTGATGTTCAAAACCCGAATGGCGTATCAAAAGGTGTGAAGGAAATCATTGTTGATGGGAAATCGCAAACGTCAAATCTGATTCCTCTTTTCGAGGATGGTGAAGTACATGAGGTGAAGGTTGTTATGGGATAATTTGCCGAAAACTAAAATGAAAAAAGCCGGTGCATGATCTGCATCGGCTTTTCTATTTACGTTCTGGAATTTATTGCTTTTTGATCAACAACCATGCATCAGCATATTTTGGATGTTCAGTTCTGATTTTCTGAACGCGGCTTCTGGCAGTTGCTTCCTCGCTAAACGAGTCAACACAAACACGGAAATTGCCGGTTTCGCTGTGAAGAATGATTGGCTTGAAGCCTTGCTGTGCAAGATCTTTTTTGAATTTATTCGCATTATCATTGCTGGCGAAACTACCAACAATCACAAAAAAGCTTTTACTTCCATAGGCTGCCTGATCTTCAGTCGACATGGTAAACTTTTCGCTGCGCATAGAAACGGGTTTGCCGGTAGCCTGATCAGCAGGTTCATACATGGTATCCGAAGTCGGGTTTGCACGAACTTCCTGCTTTGGAGCCGGTACTGAAAAGACTTTAGTTTCTGCAGTTGTTTCAGTTTTTGGAGCTGCAGCGCTTTTCTTGGATGATTTGAATACCTTACATCCACTCGTCAGCAGCGCTAAAGTAAATGCGACTAAGATGATTTTTTTCATGGCCTTATCGGATTAAATTTGATTACAAAACTACAAAAGATCAAACACAGTATAAGCAAAACTATGGTTGTCAATCAATTATTTATTAACATTAAGTTGTTAAGAGCAAATCCTGAAGTTTCTTTTCGCACCCCCGACTCATCCTGTATTACACTCTAAAAATTGAGCATTTTTTTCATAAACCGCTGTCCTTTCACCGACCGGTAAAAACTCGATTGCCTGATGGCTCTCATCCGGTTATCGTAGCCTTCCGAAAACATCAAAACCCAGGGACCTTTCCCTTTTGTTGGGGCAATCAGATCAGCATTGTGCATTTCAAGGACTTTCTCAAGATCCTCAAAATAACCGTAATAGAAATCGCCTGATTCTTGTGAATAGATTGCGTAGGAATAAAACTTCATCAAGGTATTTTTTTAAACATGAACGAATTTCAACCACGAACTATTGTCCTGATAGTCTTCAACGACAACAGTTTCGACCTGATGTTTGAAACTACTCATTAAAGAAGTAATTTCCTGATTTAACATGGTTAGTCCATTGGTAATCAAATCGCTCCGGAAACCTTTTTCTCCCAGATTTATGACCATTTCGAATGATACGATTCGCCCGAGTACCTGTCCCAATTCAACCATTTTTCGTTGAGGAATATTCATATTCAATTCAAAATCAAGCATTTCTTTAAGAAAAGTTGCCGATTTGGAAGTCAGATCATAATTTTTCAGGAATTGGAATAAATTACTTTCTTTCGTTTTTTTCATCATTTTCACCAGGCTTTCAGAAATCTGAGCATACAGAATGTCATTTGATCCTTCGAATATCTGGAATGGACGGCTGTCGGTAATGCTTCTGCCTGCGATATGATTTAATTTGTATGCCTGGGCACCAACGAGCTGAGTAGCCGATTGAGCAGCGTCCTGCATCAGGTCGGTAATGACGCTTTTTACCGAATTGGCCTCAAACCCAATGAGAGAAAGATCGTTTTCGATACCTGCTTTTTCGCTGCTGTTGGCGCACATTGCCGAACAAATGGTATACGAGGCCTGAAGTTTTGCAAGCCGCTGTTGAACCTGATCGTATGTAAAAAGTGGTTTTCCGCCTACTAAGCGTTGGTTGACATGGGCAATCGATTCGTCGAGTAACCGTTGAATGAAACCCATTGCCATGCCAGGAAATTGCATCCGGCTTCGGTGAAGCAAATCAAGCATCATTTTAACACCGGTAGTTTCAGGCACCAATTTCTGAACTTTAGGAATCTCAACATCTAATCTGTTGCGGCCATATGGAATTTGAAAGAGTCCCAGATTTTCGTAAAACTCTTCAACCACTATTTGTTGTCCGGGACTATTTACGTCGCAGATAAAGAAATCAATGTCACGTTTCAAATCACCCGAATTGCTTCGTTCACGAGCGGTTAACAACCAGAATTCGGCCCAGCCTGTCAATCCAGCCCAATGTTTGGTTCCTTCGAGATGATATTTGCCGTTTTTTTCGGTAAACGAAGTTTGCATGCTCAGCGCATCACTTCCGAATCCAGGCTCGGTTATCATGAGTCCACCCATATTTTGTTGGTTCAGGAACCGGTTGAAAACCGGAGCTTTTGCTTCTTCCTGAGCATATTTGGCAACAGGCTGCAGAAATAGGGCCGAGTTAATGCCAAATGTCAAAGATAGTGCAAGTGATTCGTAGGATGCTGCTGCTAACAAAGCAAGGCATTCCTCCATTTTAGCTCCCCGGCCTCCAAATCGTGTTGGGATACCAACAGCCAAGGGATTTAGACTCATGATTTCGCGCATGACGAAAGGGGGCATTCCGCGTTTAATTGCCATCTGATCAATGTCCGCACGAACATGAAAAACATTCTTCATGCGGGCTTTTAAATTATCCAGAAATGATTCAAACGACATATTCTGAATATTCATTCCGGTCATCGATTCTTCAACATTTAATTTGGGCTGATTCATTAATTTAAAGTTTTTGTTACAAAAATATCCCGAAGGAAGTTATCGTGAAAAAGTATTTATTATTCCTAAGAACAGATAACACCTGATTGATGTGAATGTTTTGATACAGGTAGATTGAATCGTGCAAAAGTACAAATAATTGTTAGCCACATCGATTGGCAGTAATTATAAATTGAATCCGGGCAAAAGCGACGATCTTCTTCGCTTTGCCAGCAGCGAATCCGGATGATTTTGAAACTTGAATTTTGGCATTTATAGGCAGAAAGAAATTTTTGGATTCAGAAATGTTGTAATTTTAAAAACTGTTACCATACTTATATTCAAAACTTAAAAAGATGAAGAAGAAATCGAATAGACTTTTACCCTATGGAATTGCATTGGTGGTGATCGTCATCATTGTACTGGTTGCCGGGAAAAAACTGGGTTGGTTTGGAAAAGACTACCAAATCAATGTCTCAACCAAAATAGTTGAAAGTAAAACCATTACTGAGTTGATTACAGCCAACGGTAAAGTTCAGCCTGAAACTGAGGTCAAAATCAGTCCTGATGTTTCCGGAGAGATTATTGAGATGCAGATTGAAGAAGGGAATGAGGTTACAAAAGGCCAGTTGTTAATGGTCATTAAACCTGATATGTACATTCAGGCATACAACCGGGCATTGGCCAGTTTAAGTTCGTCGCAGGCAAGGCTTGCCCAAACGGAAGCACGCCTGATTGAAAGCGATATGGCTTTCAAACGTGCGAATTCACTGTTCAAACAGGATGCAATCCCGGTTTCAGATTTCGAATCGGCTGAAGCTTCAAATAAAGTCGCGCTTTCAGAAGTAAAAGCTGCGCAATATGCTGTAAAATCAGCCGAAGCATCAGTAGCTGAGGCCCAGGAACAGCTTGTTAAAACTAAAATTTATTCTCCGATGGACGGAACCGTGGCTCGCCTCAATGTAGAAAAAGGCGAACGCGTAGTTGGAACTAACATGTATGCAGGAACCGAAACAATGGTCATTGCCAATTTGAACCTGATGGAAGTTAAAGTGGATGTCAATGAAAATGACATTGTGCGGGTGAATATGAATGATACCGCGTTGGTGGAAGTTGATGCTTACCTGGGTCGAAAATTTAAAGGAATTGTGACTGAAATTGCCAATTCGGCCAATGTCGTTGGTGGCTCAACCGATCAGGTTACCAATTTTAACGTAAAAATTCTCCTTCTTGAAGAATCTTATAAAGATTTGATTGGCACTGTTGGCGGCAAAAAATATCCTTTTCGCCCCGGAATGTCGGCCACGGTTGATATTCAGACCGAGACCAGGAAAAATGTAATTTCTGTGCCGATTCAGGCAGTAACAACCAGGGCTTTAAAAGAGAGTAAAAAAGTTGAAGCGAAGAAGGAAGACGTTGAGAAAACTGAAGATGAAACCGGACCGGTTACCAAACAGGGAGCAAAATCAGAAGACGACAAAAAGGTTGAGGTAGTCTTTGTTTATAAAGATGGAAAAGTAAAAAAACAGTCTGTAAAAACGGGAATCCAGGATAGCGAGAACATTGAAATTCTGCAAGGTTTAAAAGCTGGCGACGAGATTGTGGTAGCTCCTTTTAATGCCATAAACAAACTACTCAACGACAGTTCGGAAGTTAAAAAAGTGGATGAAAAGGAACTGTTTAAGGTAAAAAAATAACCCTTATGCAATGAATACAGGTAAGTGTTGATATTAAGTAAGCGTTAGAAATTATATCAAAAAAACCGGTACAGTTGATGTTTCGGTTTTTTTTGTTGCAACTCCGAAGAACAAATCGATTCAGCTTTTATCGGTCAATTCTTGAAAAGAAACTAATTTCAGGGTAATTCTCATATATCAGAGACTTTAACAGATCGGTCTTCAATTCGAACTTTTTCTCAATTGTTTCCAGGCACTTTGTCACAGATAAGCCAATCCATTTCTTTTCCATCAGCAAGCTCCTTCTTTTATTGGATTGGATTTATCGTTTTTCAGAGGAATTTCTTACTTTGCAAATGCAAATTGGGATTGAATTCAACGAAATGCAATATAGATGCAATTTCTATTGGATGAATCCCAAAACGACTTTGATCCAGGTTAACTAATTTCATAATAATAACTGACAAAATGAGCGCCATTATCAACCGATCGTTTCCGGAAAAAAATGCGATTATTGCAAGCCAGGGCGATATCACATACAGCCAGTTTCTCAAGCATGTTCAGCAGTTTGCCCAGCTTTTTGAAAACAAAGGTTACGCGAAAGTGGCTATTTATGCTGAAAATAGTCCGTCCTGGATATTTGCGCTTTATGCCGCACTTCAAAATAATTGCATTGCAATTCCGATCGACTTTTTAGCTTCGGCAGAAGATGTGGCATACATCATAGACGATTGCCAGCCCGAATTGCTTTTTGTAAGTGCTGCAATGAGCGAATCACTCGTGAAAATTGATCAGAAAACCAAACATAAACCTGAAATCAGGATTTTTGAAGACATCATTCCTGACGAAAGCATAGGAGAAAGCCAGTGGACCGGACCTGACGATAATGAAACTACCGCAGTGATTATCTATACTTCAGGAACAACCGGCAGCCCGAAAGGAGTAATGCTTTCGTACACCAACTTGCATGAGAATATGGCTTCAGTAATAGCCTGTAAGATTTTTATTCCTGAACGGGAAGTGATGATTTTTTTACCACTTCACCATGTTTTTCCACTCGTAGGTTCTTTGCTGACGCCTTTATTTGTAGGCAGCACCATGGTAATGGTTCCCTCTATGCAATCGGCCGATCTGATGAAAACATTCACTGATAACGAGGTCGGCGTATTTTTAGGAGTACCTCGTTTGTATGAGCTGATGTATCGCGGAATCAAGGCTAAAATCGATAAAAGTCTGGTTGGAAGAACACTGCTTTGGGTGGTTCTGAAAACGAAAAACCGGAGTCTGGGGAAAAAGGTTTTCAAAAAAGTTCATGATGGTTTTGGCGGCCATTTGCAGTTTATGATTGCCGGAGGGGCCGCTCTGAATAAAGAAGTTGGCACATTCTTCTATGGTATAGGGTTCGATATTCTTGAAGGATTTGGCATGACAGAAGCTGCTCCAATGATCACATTTCCTCGTCCGGGAAGGGTGAAAATTGGTTCCACAGGAGAGGCACTAACCGGTTTGTCTGTTGAAATTCGCGAAGGCGAAATTGTTGCCAAAGGCCCAAGCATAATGAAGGGTTATTACAACCGGCCTCAGGAAACTGCCGATGTAATTATAGATGGCTGGCTACATACCGGCGATTTGGGTTATCTGGATAAAGACGGTTTTCTCTACATCACCGGTCGGAAAAAGGAAATCATCGTGTTGCCGAACGGCAAAAATATCAATCCGGTTGAGGTAGAAATGAAACTTGATGCTTTTTCACCGGCGATTAAGGAAGCCGGCGTTTTTATGCATAACGAGATGCTCCATGCAGTGATTTTCCCGGATGAAGGGTTCCTGACTCAAAACAGTATTACAGACGCCAAGCTATATTTCAGGGAAAAGGTAATTTCCCCCTTCAATGCCGAGATGAGTTCCTACAAGCGCATTATGCAGTTCACTCTGGTGAACACAGAATTGCCGCGCACCCGATTATCTAAACTTCAGCGATTCAAACTGGCCGAATTACTCGAAATAAAAGAGACAAAAAAGACCTCCGCTGAAGAGCCAAATTCAACGGAATACCTTGCCATCAAATCGTTTATCGAACGGCAGGTTGATATGGATATTTTGCCTGATCATCACCTGGAATTCGATATCTCGATGGACTCGCTCGGGAAACTGAGCCTGATCGACTTCATCGAAAAAACCTTCGGGATTAAATTCAACGAGGAGCAATTGATGAAATTCCCATCCATCCGGAATATTGCTGAATACATTCAGAAGCACAAGCTTTTTCATAAAACGGAGCAGGAGTCGGGATGGGCGACCGGTTTGAAAGATGATTCGGCTGTAATTTTGCCCAAATCATCGGTTTTTCTTGAACCGATCGTGAGATTCGTTCGCGGAGTTTTCCGCTTGGTTTTTAAGATTGAAGCCCGTGGAATGGAAAATATTCCTGAAGGACCTTGCTTTCTGGCACCCAACCACGAAAGCAAACTCGATCCATTCCTCGTGCTTTCGTACCTCGACCAGCCAATTCTGAAGAACACCTTCTCGTATGCCAAAAAGGAACACATGAACAGCTGGTTACACCGTTATGTGGCACGAAACAGCAACGTGATTGTTATGGATCTTTCGAAAGATCTGAAAGAATCTATTCTGAAAATGGCCGAGGTGGTGAAACAAGGCAAGAAAATCCTGATTTTTCCGGAAGGAACCCGCACGCTGAGCGGAAAACTGGGCGAATTTAAAAAAACGTATGCCATTCTAAGTACTGAACTGAATATCCCGGTTGTTCCGGTTGCCATTACCGGAGCTTTTGAGGCCATGTCGTCAGGAGCTAAAAAAATCAAACGGGGTGAGAAAATCTCCATTGAGTATTTACCTGCAGTTTATCCGGAAGGATTAAAACCAGAGGAACTGAATGACCTTGTAAAACAGCAAATTGTTGAGGCAAAAAAATAAGTGATTTACAAATTCCGTTAGCTGAAACTGACGTCAACGGTGAATATGTTTGTCATCACCAGCCACATAGTGCTTTCTTTGAAAAGTTTCGCAAACCTTCCCCCCTTTGGGGGAATTGAAGGGTTTTTTTTGTTTATCTATTGATAGGGCAACTTGTTCGTTTCCGGTTTGCTGCCTTCTTCTTTTAGAACTTCTACAACCTCATAGTTGCTCATGCCGCGCCAGGGAAGAGTGTGGAGGTATTCTTTGTACCGGAGTTCAACAACCTTTCCGCTGTTATGCTCCAAAATGGCGGCGATACTGTCGCTGGTTACGCTGAAATCAAATTCGTTGCTTTGTAAAGCGCCTGGAGTGGCTGACTTGAAACCATCCTGGATCAGACGGCCCTCATACGTTTTAAAGACAAAACCCTTTTTCACGAAGAAATTGAGATTACCAGCTTTTACGCCCTCACCGAAAACAAAATAGTATCTCCACCAGAAACTAATGGCAATAATCAGAAGCAAAATGAGTAATGTAAAGCGTAAAAATTTTTTCATAGTATTCAAAATTAAGTGGTCGAAGTCAGGAATTAATATCGGTGTGAAATATGGTCATAGTATCTATTTTACCTTTCTGCTTTTCCCTTCAATATAGGTAAAGAATTTTTCTCCGTCCTGCGACATTTCAAATTTAGTATTTACAATTGCATCCTCCAATAGGGAATAACTCAAACGGAAAGTGGGAACATTTGGAATTTTTTCACTTGTAAAAACGATTGATTTGTCGGAATAAGTTATGGAATATTTGATCGTGTGGCCTTCGTTGTCGAAGTAGATTGCTTTGTTTGGATTTTCCGGATTATCAAGGTAAACAACCATCAGATCGTCGTGAATAATTTCCGGTTTATTTGCGCTTGCCGGATATTCCGAATGGCTTTTCCTGATCAGTATTTTCTGGTCAAGATCGGGTTTGAATGAAAAGGTTCCAGCTCCATGCCCTGGCTGGCCGCTGCCTTCGCCAATCCAATCGCCCATTAACCAGTTCCATTTGTCCCAGACTGGATTTTTCTGACCGAAGGAAGTGAATAAAAATCCTGATAAAACAATCGTAAGAATCCATTTTGCTGTCATTCGGACAGGTTTATTTAGCATTATTTAAGAAGTTTTTCAGAATAATTCCGGCAACAGCATTGAAATCATCGTTGTAATGATGAGTTCCAGGCAACGTTTCAATTTTGGTGCCAGGTACTGAAAAACTATTTCGTACTTCCTCTTTTTCTTCCTCGCCAAAAATGCAAACCGGGTTCATGGCTGGGATTTGTTTCAGTTGAGCCGGAACATTGTACTTGTCTTTGGTCGACAGGTGCAGCATGTCCGAAATATGAATCTCGAAATCACCGGTCACATCAGGCGAAAAACAATAAACTCCTTTCAGGGATTCCTTTAATTCTTCCGAAAAATTGCTGGCAACAAAAGGAGCAACACAGGCTCCAAACGAATACCCGAGTAGTACAAACGATGTCCGGTTCCACAATTGCATGTAGTGTTTGATTGCAATCGTGATATCATCGGCAGTTTCTTTGGGTTGTTTTTCGTTCCAGAAGTATTTCTGTGCATCAAGCCCGACGACTGGCATGCCTTTCTCCGCCATTTTTTCGCTCACTGACTGGTCAAAACTTGTCCAGCCACCATCTCCTGAAATAAAAAAAGCAAGCGGCAGATCTTCTTTTCCAGAGGTTGGAATCAATGTCAGGGGAAGGTCACTTTTCAGGAGCAATTCGTTTTGTGATTGTAGCAATTCGTTCTTCGAAGCTGTTTTTTCGGCAAAGTCAGGTTCGTTCTGAATTTTCTCATAGGCCGAAATATACTGCGGCATCCAGTTTCTGGCAACCGCAAAACCATGTCCTACATTTGGAATTTCCATTAATTCGGCCCCGGGCATTGCGTTAATGTACTTTCTGGTGGCAACCATATTGCAAACCAGATCCTTCTGGCCGTTGAACGCGATAAAAGGAGCAGTTAACTGAACACAAGGTTCGAGATACCAGGCTGGCTGTTTCCCTTTTATCGGATGAGATTTCAGGCCCGAACCGGTGCAAAGCGGACGGTCGATTTCGATGTCGGGGCAAAAGCCGAACGAGATTGCACCTTTGAATGTGTTGGCCGGAGCCTGAGCCAGCATTCCGTATGCAAAAGTTGCACCTGACGAATAACCAACCAAAATGGGTTTATAATATTGGGCAAAATGATATTTTTTCTGAAGAGTCAGGCTCATTTCCTCGAAATCGCCAGCCGGATAATAGCATCTGGCCCTGGATTCTTTTTTGATTTTTAAGTAATGAACCAGATCAATTCCGGCGACCATCGCGCCCTGGCTGACGATATTTCCGGCGATGTCTTTCACGCCTTTATTCCAGCCTCCATCGCCTGAAATAAAGAGTACAAAGGAATCGGGTACACCTTTGGGATGATAAATAGTTATCTTGCCAAAAGCACCGTATGACAACGAATCAACCTTATTCGCAATGGATTTGATTCCTGAAATAAAAGATAAAAACAAAATAAAAATGGCGCGCATCATGGTTCTATGGTTTAATTACATTGGCCAATATTGCAGGTACCTGGAGTAAATCGTAATCATGCTGATAGATCAGGTATTTATTATTCCATACCGGATCGAATTTTTCCTTGTACTCGCGCAATCCTTTGTAATGCGCAAAAGACCTGATTTTTTCGTATGCAAATTTCATTGATTTCTGAGGGAAAGTGCGTGCTTCGTTTAGTCCGCTCATCGGTGCAAATCCTAGATTGACATAGTTGATGTTCTGTGACCTGAAGTAATTAAAAAGCTCGATCAGGATGAAATCCATCACTCCGTTTGGAGCGTCTTTGGTTTTGCGGATCAAATCATAAGTACCTTCATCTGGTGTAAAGTCGGGTATGATATTAAGAAAAGCAATGATTTTTTCTTCAGGGTTCTCCACCGTAATAATGGTTTGTTGTTTCAGCTCGTCCCAATCGAACATGCCCTGCGAAAAGATGATTTCCTTACGGTCCATATCCAGCAGCCATTCATCGCTTACCGATTTTATTTTTTGAAGGATGCCATCTTTTACAGGGGCGGTATGTATGGTCGCGTGGTATCCCTGGGCAACTACTTTGTTAATGGCATTGCGTAAGGGTTTACGAACGCCACCTTCGAGTTTAAAAGTCGAAAGATTAACGGTTCCTTCCTGGCCAAGAAACAAATTTTTCTTTCGAAGCTGTTTATATATATCCAGGCTTTCTTCGGGAACCCGGTAGAAGATGCATTTCATTCCGCTTTGATAGCAATGAACATCAAATTCACTGATGCATTTTTTCATCTCTTCCTTGTTTTCTGCCACCGGATCTTCAAGTACAACGGCGAAATTTCCGGAAATCCTATAGGAAACAAAAGCTTTATTGCTCTCTGAAAAGAAAATTATTTTATCGTCTGAAGTTTTAAAATAATCCAATGCTGAATTCCCATGAGATTTCAAAAGATCTTTGGCAAGCGACAACTCTTCATCGGTAATGTTTTCGGCAGGCACATAGGTCCGAACAAAAGTGTAAATCAAAAAGGCAATGGAAAAGAATCCGCTGATATTGATCGAGAGTAGAAATTTGCCGGCAAATTTACTGGCTGGAATCAGTTCGTCGCTTCCTATCAGGAAATAATTCTGGATGGTATATCGTATCGATTGCCACACATTAAAATCGATGTTAAAATGCTTTTTGTCGAGGAAATAAAAACCTACCACGCCATAAACCAATGTTGCCGTGGCTGTCAGTATTGACGTTTGCAGTCCGACATTCCGCATTTTTGGATTGGTCTTGATATAATATTCCTTGCGAGTGCCCATTAGAATAATAATGGCCAGGAGTGCGATGATAGCTTCTTCAAAGTCAATAGCTTTGGTAATATGACCAACTAACGAAATAGCGCTTAATCCAATTGCAAAATACCAGGCTGAACGTAATCCTTTCAGCAAAAAAGCTGCTGTTACCAGCAACAATAATCCGGCGGTAAGTACCATATAATTTGATACATGAATGGCTACCAATGGCAAAAAATCTTTTAGAATGATTACCCGTTCACGAATCGCAGGCGTTAAAACAGAGATAATATTGACGATTCCCAGAGCAAGGAGAAAAAATGCCGGAAATACCCGCATCAACAGCTTATTTAGTTTCGAAATGAAGGCTACGATGCCTACCAGTAAGGGTGACCAGAATTCGAAGAACCGATAGAGAAACGTAATGGCAATGGCGTCCACATTTCCAAAGCCAAAACGGATCAGTACATAAGTCATGGAAACCTCAATTGCACCCAGTCCGCGCAGGAATGGAGACACAATCAGGAAGATAACAGAAATAATGTATCCCATGACAGCAGCCAGTAAGGAAGGATGAAAATTGAGCGCCATCATGGCCACATACAAGTGGGCAATCCCGATAAACTCAATTACGATTGACACCAGAACGGTATAAATGAATTGTTTTTTATCGATCCGGTTGTTCTGCACGTCGTTCATAAAAACTTCCGTAGACGGCAAAAATTTAACCAGCATGTTGTAGAACGCACCTTTCTTCATGATGGATCGGTAGACGAAAAACAAAGCAAATTTTAGCAATATGATTGCTGCCAGCGCATACCATTCCCCTGAACCAATCGTTCCCTCAACCAGTGCGTACATGAAAGCAGGAACTGCAACAATTATTACCGAAAGTATTCCTACAAAGCCATAAATCGAAGAAGCAAAATGTATTTGAGTGTTTTTAATTCCTTTTTTCTCAATAGCTCCCGTAAAAAAGGCGAGCGAGGAAACACCACCTGCCGGGAGAAAAACGCTGATCAAATTTCGCTTGATAAAAAGAATTGTCGAGTCGAAAAGCGATACTTCATGACGGGTGGCAGCAAAAGAAAAAACGTACATGAGTCCCTGAAGAATGATATAAACTGCAGTCAGTCCAATCCCGACAAGCAACCATCCGATGTTTGTAGATTTTAGAACGTCTTTTACCTGAACCAATTCGGCCCGTTCATGCTGGATGAACCAGATCCCGATGGCAATAAAGAACATGGTAAAGACGAATTGCAAAATAATCTTCCTGTTCTCACGTAAGAATGGACTGGCATGTTCCTTAAACAGGCTTGATAAATAGCTGATTGAAACTTCTTTATTCATGTTAAAACGATAAAAACAATTAGATGGGCGAATAATATGATATTTTAAAGGATACAACCAAAATTACATAAAATAGTTCGTCCCGGAGCATAGATACGAAAATGATATGAAAATGTAGTTTGCGCTGAAATATCAGGCGAAGTAATTCTTCTTTGTTTTCAACTCAGGAATTACTTGTGCTAATCCGATCTGATAAGATGAATATTCGGGATGCCAATCCAGAATCCATTTACCTTTGTCATTGGATACCTTGCAATTCATCCGGATAACTGCCAACTAACCTGTTCCTCCGATGACAAATATTTTCATCCTTTTTTGTTTCATTAATACACTGGACCGGTATCCAGAAAAGATAGAACGGAACGAAGCGCCTGCTGATACTAAACCAAAGATACAAAATCGGGAAAAATTAAGAAAGGAGAAATTTCACAAATAAGTTGCTGAGCGATTCACTAATATTGGATTACTCCATTAATTTTCTTTCAATGCGCTTGTCAGGAATCAGCCACATGATGGTAACACAGATATAGAAGGAAAGGGAAATCCATTTGGATACAAAAGCAAGAGGTACTGCCAAGGTGTAAAGAATCATTGACATGATTCCTTTCGGGTCTTTGCTTAACATGCCGATGATTGAATTCTCGTCATGATTTGCAACAAGTACCTGAACGAGTATAAAATAGGCTAATCCTGAGAACCATAGAATGCCGCCATAAACGGCAACAGGTATGGTCGAGAAATTTGTTTCTCCCATCCAACCGGTTACAAAAGGGATCAGCGACAGCCAGAAAAGCAAATGCAAATTGGCCCATAGAATGGCTCCATTTACCTGTTTTGCTGCCTGCAACAGGTGATGGTGGTTGTTCCAGTAAATCCCGATAAAAGCAAAACTGAAAACGTAACTCAGGAATTTTGGAACCAACGGAACCAGGGCCGACAGGGTATTTTCGTCTGGAATTTTCAATTCCAGAATCATGATCGTGATGATGATGGCAATCACACCATCGCTGAAAGCTTCTAATCGTCCTTTGTGCATAGCGAAACTATTTATTCTATTTTAACTATGAAATACATTTAAACTATTGACAGAATAAGGATTGATTTTGTTCAGCCAAGAATGAAAAATATATGAATTTCGCCAATTAGATAGTCAGAAAAGCACTAATTTTTATAGCATGTTTTTGATCAAAAAAATAGGCCGTTCCAAAACTAGTTTGAAACGGCCTCACTTATATAAATGTCTTTTATATTTTAAACTAAGCTAGTTTAACGTTTACGGCATTTAATCCTTTTTTCCCGTCTTGCAGGTCAAAAGTTACTTCGTCATTTTCTCTGACTTGATCATTTAATCCAGATACATGTACAAAGTATTCTTTATCCGATGCATCGTCTTTAATAAATCCAAATCCTTTGGATTCGTTAAAAAATTTCACTGTTCCTTTACTCATTATAATTAAAATTAATTTCGCGTAAAGATATTACAATTATTGAGATAATGCTTTTATTTTCAATAAATTAATTTATTTGTATCAATTCTGAAAGAATAAGCTTTAACCAGATGATTTCTGGTAAAGAAAATTCAAAGCAAAAAACCCTCTTGCGGCTAACCGAAAGAGGGTTTTCAAAATTTATGTTTTAAAGGGTATGCGTGGTCAATTACATCATTCCACCCATGCCGCCACCCATTCCACCGCCCATAGGTGGCATAGCTGATTTTTCTTCTTTTTCGTCAACCAAAACGCATTCGGTAGTCAGGAACATACCGGCAATTGAAGCTGCATTTTCCAACGCGATGCGGGTAACTTTTGCAGGATCGATAACACCGGCTTCGTAAAGATTTTCGTAAACATCGGTGCGTGCATTGTAGCCAAAGTCGCCTTTGCCTTCAAGTACTTTCTGTACAACTACAGCGCCTTCTTTTCCGGCGTTGAAAGCAATCTGGCGTAATGGTTCCTGAATGGCACGTTTAACGATTTCGATACCAGTGGTTTCGTCATCATTTTCGCCTGTCAATCCTTCCAAAACTGCAATACTGCGGATGTAAGCAACACCACCACCAGGAACGATTCCTTCTTCAACAGCAGCGCGGGTTGCGTGCAAAGCATCGTCAACACGGTCTTTTTTCTCTTTCATTTCAACTTCCGAAGATGCACCAACATAAAGTACAGCAACACCACCGGCTAATTTAGCCAGACGTTCCTGAAGCTTTTCTTTATCGTAATCAGAAGTAGTTGTTTCGATCTGTTTTTTGATCTGGTTCACGCGTGTTTTAATGGCATCAGCATCACCTGCACCAGCAACAACTGTGGTTTTTTCTTTGTCGATAGTGATTTTTTCAGCTTGTCCAAGCATATCTAAAGTGGCATCTTCCAGTTTCATGCCTTTTTCTTCGGTAATTACAACACCACCAGTCAACACAGCAAGATCTTCAAGCATTTCTTTTCTGCGGTCACCAAATCCCGGAGCTTTCACTGCGCAAACTTTCAGTGAACCACGTAAACGGTTTACAACCAAAGTAGCCAATGCTTCGCCGTCAACATCTTCAGCGATGATCAGCAATGGGCGACCAGTTTGAGCAGATTGTTCCAGGATAGGAAGTAAATCTTTCATGGTGCTAACTTTTTTGTCGTGGATCAGCACGTATGGGCGATCCAAATCAGCAGCCATTTTTTCTCCGTCGGTGATAAAATATGGAGAAATATAACCACGGTCGAACTGCATACCTTCAACAACGTCAACGTAAGTTTCAGTTCCTTTGGCAGCTTCAACAGTAATTACACCTTCTTTATTCACTTTTTCCATTGCTTCGGCAATCAAAGCTCCAATAGCGCTGTCGTTATTGGCAGCAATTTTGGCAACCTGTTCAATTTTACTGAAGTCAGCACCAACATTTTCAGACTGATCTTTAATGCTTTCAACAACTTTCAAAACTGCTTTGTCGATACCGCGTTTCAGATCCATTGGATTTGCTCCGGCAGCAACGTTTTTCAAACCTACTGAAATCAGTGATTGTGCAAGTACTGTAGCAGTGGTTGTTCCGTCACCGGCATCGTCACCTGTTTTGCTGGCTACTTCTTTGACCATCTGTGCACCGATGTTTTCGTATGCATTCGAAAATTCGATTTCTTTAGCAACGGTTACACCATCTTTGGTGATTTGTGGTGCACCAAATTTCTTTTCGATCACCACATTGCGGCCTTTTGGTCCGAGGGTAACTTTTACTGCATCGGCCAATTTATCGACTCCTCTTTTGAGTAGGTCGCGGGCTTCGATATTGAATTTAATTTCTTTTGCCATTTTAATTCTTTTTAATCTGTTAGTAATCTGTAATTAAGCAATAAACAAAACATCAGTTTGAGACATCAACAGGTAATCAGTTCCATCGATGTTGAGTTCAGTACCGGAATATTTTCCGTAAAATACTGTATCACCAACCTTGATTTCCATCGGTTCATCTTTTTTAGGTGAACCAACCAGAATTACCTGGCCTACCTGTGGTTTTTCTTTTGCTGAATCTGGAATAATGATTCCACTCGCTGTTTTCTTTTCTGCTTCCTTAGGCTGTACAAGTACTTTGCCAGCAAGGATTTTTCCTTTTAAATCTGCCATTTTTTAATTTTTTATTTGTTAGACGTGTATTTTTATTTTTTTGCCATCCTGTTTTAGCAGATACTATGCCAAAGAAGATTGGATGGATAAAGCGTTTAGAAATTGGACATTTTTACATTTATATTCGGCAGGAATAAGCACATGTGATCATAACTTACAGATATCTAATAGTTTAATCGATTTGTGTCATCTGTCACCTGGGGTGTCAGACTGTCAGATTTTTTGGATTCAATTTTGGAAGCATGTGTTCTCCTTCATTTGATAAAATAAGCCAGGTCATCACTTCATTGGAGTCACTGACTTGAAAACAGGTTTTTGTGGATTAGAATAATCTCCTGAATCCAATCACATCTTTTACTTCGTTGAGTGTTTTTTGTGCCGATTCGCGGGCACGTTCGGCTCCCATTCGGGCCACTTTGCCCAGATAAGCTTCGTCTTTCAGAATTTCCAGAATACGTTCGCGGATTGGTGCAGTGAAAGCCACAATATCCTCAGCCAGTTGTTTTTTCAGGTCGCCGTAGCGAATGCTGCAATCGTTGTATGCTGCGTCGAAATGACTCACCACATCCGGTGTTGAAACGATTTTCAGCAGGGTAAACAGGTTTTCAACTGCTTCGGCTTTTTTGCTGTTGGGCTCAGTAGGACCGGCATCGGTAACGGCGCGCATCACCTTTTTGCGGATGTCCTTCGGATCTTCAACCAGGAAGATACCATTTCCTTCCGATTTGCCCATTTTCCCGCTACCATCAAGTCCCGGAACTTTAATCATGTCGCCACCATCGAAGGTAAACGGCTGAGGTAATGGGAACAATTCGCAGTTGTACATGCGGTTGAAACGTCCGGCAAACTTGCGGGCCATTTCGAGGTTTTGCTCCTGATCTTTTCCAACCGGAACAAATTGTGCTTTGTGGATAATGATGTCGGCAGCCATTAAAACCGGGTAGGTGAGCAAGCCGGCATTCACGTTTTCAGGTTGCGAGCGGGCTTTTTCCTTGAACGAAGTGGTGCGTTCCAGCTCGCCCAAATAGGCATTCATATTCAGGAATGCATACAATTCGGATACTTCAGGAACATCGCTTTGGATGAAAATAGTGGCTTTCTCCGGATCGATACCACAAGCCAAATACTCGGCAAGCACCTGTTTCACACCGTTCTGAAGGTTTTCAGGAGTTGGGTGCGTGGTCAGCGAATGAATGTCGGCAATGAAAAAATGGCAGTTGTAATCTTCCTGCATTTTTAAAAAGCTGCGCACTGCACCGAAATAATTTCCGAGATGCAAATTTCCGGTTGGCCGGATTCCACTAACAACGATCTGTTTGGTCATGATTTTCAATTCAGTTCAACGGGGTGCAAAAATACATCAAGTATTTGCATTTCACAAGAATTAAAAGCCATGGAATAGAAAATTGAAATTTATTGAAAAGATCCTGAAACCCCGCCTGCCAAGCGAGCGGGCAGGAAGTTCAGGATGACTGTCCTGATTTGGGGAGCTCATGATCGAAGCGTCATGCCGAACTTGTTTCGGCATCTCACATTTCCTATGCGTATAACTTTAATTCCCGGTTTCAAGTTCGCGCTGAATTGCCCTTTGTACAAGCTGATTTAGAGTTATTCCTTCAACACTGGCAATTTGTGTAGCTTGACGGTGTAGATCCGGACTAATCCGAACATTGAAACTTCCTTTGTATGATTTTTCAGCCGATTTTCCTTCTGACTTACAATCGTTAATATGCTCATCAACCATTGATTTGAATGCATTTTCAAGCTCATCAACTGTCGTGCCCTCAAAGGTCACCAGATCATTGATTCCTTCAATTTTGCCAAAAAAAACCCGGTCATCAGTACTGAAATGTACGGATCCGATAAAACCTTTGTATGTCAATATGTTCTTCATAATAGTTCTTTGTTTTGTAATTCCTGTTCAATCAAATCCAATTCGTATCGTTTCAAAATATTCCCAGGATGTGGTTTATGAAGTTTAATCTTGTGATTTATAACGGCATTATCGAAAACCACTCTTGAACCAGAACCCTGTTCCTCCTGATAACCAAAGTTCTGAAGTAAGCGTTTTAATTCACCAAAGGTAAAATCCTTAGGTTTTGATCTAAAACGAAGTACCAGTTTATCCTTAGTTCCCATGTGGCAAATATAACATTTTGCAACTAAATAGTAGTTGCAAAATTGAAATAATTTTAATTGAATATTGATTACAACATAAGCAGCCCATTTCCCCGTAATTCCTTTACCACTGGGCTATTCCAGAAGAGTATAAAATCTTCGCCGGTGTGCTGTTCGAAGCTTATTTCAAGTTCTGCAAAAGTGATTTGTTTTGGTGAATTGACCGAAAGTGCAGGAATTTGCTCCATCAGCCATTCGCCTTCGGCATGTTTTAGCTGAATCACCAAATCGTGTTTTTTGTTGCTAAAGGTGAGCTCCGCCATTTCGAACGAGTTGTTCTTTTTCTTTTTGGTGAAGGTATGAATGGATGGAACACCTCCTATCCAAACGATTTTCGCACTCGGACTGGCCGGTTCATAGGCCTGTTCATCAATAGATTGATGGATATAATCGGGAGCAACGGTGGTTTTGGGCACTTTAAAATCAAACCAATCCTGTAGCGGAAACTCGAAACAAATGCCGTGCATGTAATTGAAAAGCGATTTTTTCAGTCCCTCGCTGAATCGTTCGTGGCTGGTGCCGGTCAGATCGCGGAATTGCAGGTCGTTATTGGCAAACGAGCCGGGCCTTTCATTCTCGATCTGAATGCGGAACTGATCGGGATTTTGCCCAACCGGACTGTGGGCCGTAAGCGCAAACTGGTGCCAGAAACCGGACTGAACCACGCCGGCTTCAAACAACTGCCGCACCACTTCGAGCGAATCGATTGTTTCCTGGGCAGTTTGAGTCGGGAAACCGTACATCAAATAGGCATGAACCATGATTCCGGTGCGGGTAAAATTGTCGTTAACATGGGCGACTTTTGATACACTGACTCCTTTATTGATCAAGCCCAGCAATCGGTCGGAAGCGACTTCCAAACCTCCGGAAACCGCGATGCATCCTGATTCTTTCAGAAGCAAACACAAGTCGTATGTAAAACTTTTTTCGAAGCGGATGTTCGTCCACCAAACCACAGTGAGTTTTCGACGTATGATTTCCAACGCCAGAGCCCGCATCAAAGCGGGTGGCGCGGCTTCATCCACAAAATGGAATCCAATCTCCCCGGTCTGGCGGATCATTTTTTCGATACGGTCACACAAAACCTGAACCGTGTTGGGTTCATAGCGGCGAATGTAATCGAGCGAAGTGTCGCAAAAAGTACATCGCCCCCAATAGCAGCCATGCGCCAGGGTGAGTTTGTTCCAACGACCATCGCTCCAAAGCCGGTGCATCGGATTTACAATTTCAATAACCGATAAATACTTATCCAATTCAAAGTCGGAATAGTCAGGAGTTCCCAATTCAAACTGTGAAAAGTCATTTTGTTTGGAACCGTACAGGTAAACCACTTCACCATTTTCGAGTGCAAAAGTGCGTTTTAAATCGGCTTTTTCGCGTTTTCCGTCGAGGTGTTCAATCAGGTTTAGGAATGGAGTTTCGCCATTGTCGAGCAAAACGAAATCGAAGTATTCGAAAACCCGAGGATCGCTGAGCGAGCGCAGTTCGGTGTTCGGGAAACCGCCGCCCATGGCAATTTTCACTTCAGGAAAATGCTTTTTGAGGTATTGGGCGCACTTGAATGCGCTGTATAAATTTCCGGGGAAAGGAACCGAAAATGCCACCAAAGTAGCTTGCGAAAGTTCGATTTTTTCCTGAAGTAATTTCAGGGTGATGGAGTCGATAAAACTTTCGGGCTTTTGCAATTCGGCATTCAGCTCGTCGAACGAATTGGCTGAGCGGCCCAGGCGTTCGGCATAGCGGCTAAACCCAAAATGCGGATCGATGGCTTCGACAATCAGATCCGATATATCTTCGAGGTAAAGTGTGGCCAGATGCTTCGCTTTATCGCGATTTCCCATGGTTCCAAAAGCCCATTCCAAATCTTCTGTCTGCGTAAAACGCGAAGCTTCGGGCAAATAGTTTCCTTCGCAAATCAAATGAGTCAATGCAATATTCTTTTCCTGCAAAAAGAAAATCACCTGATTGATGGTTTGGATGTATCTGTCGCGGAGCTTGTAGATGCGTTGTGCGTTGGGGGAAAGTTGCGGGTTACGGGTTGCGAGTTGCGAGAAAAGTGAGGTAAGGCCTTCCGAAGAAAATAACTTCAGTATAACTTCGATACCCAGATCGCACTGAAATGACGGAATATTCTGTGTATTCAGAAAACCTTTCAGATAAGCCGTTGCCGGATACGGCGTATTCAGTTGGGTAAACGGCGGAGTAATCAGTAAAATATTTTGGCTCACAGTGTTTTTATTTGTGGGAAGTAAAAGTACAATAAAAGAGTTTAGATTTTGGACATCAGAGATTAGGTATACTCTTTTAGACTATCTGTTTTTTCCAACAGTTTTTGGTTTATTTTCTCTACTTTTGAATCGATTTGGTTGACGAACTTCCAGTTTCGGGAGTAAGTCTGAAAAGGGAATCCGGTGGATGCCGGAGCTGTACCCGCAGCTGTATGCCTCTGTAACGTTTTTTGCAACCTCTGCCACTAAGATTAAAAAAGTAAAAATCAACCACAAAGGCCACAAAGTGCAAACACGAAGAATTTGAAGATCAATATATTCTATGTGAAACTTTGTGGAAGCTTAGTGCTCTTCGTGGTTTTTAACTTTAATATCCCGGGAAGGCAGCAAAAAGTGAGGTGAGCCAGAAGACCTGCCAGTTCAAGAAAATTTATTCGAATCTTCGGGAAAAAAGATCGGTGAAAGGCAAATGCAATTTCCTTTTCATTTCTTCCGGGGCAAATCATTATTTGTAACTTATAAATCTATGAAAATCGGTAAAAATGTTCTGTTCATTTTTATACTTCTATTGATGACGACACCAAATATTTACGCACAATCTGAAGTACAAAAGCCAATTCGCTTGGCCATTTCCGGAATGACTCATGGTCACATTGCTTTTATTTTAGGCCGGAAAGACAAAAGCGATTTTCAACTGGTTGGAGTTTATGAACCGAATACAGAATTGGCTCAAAGGCTGTCGAAAAAGTACGGATTTGATCCTAAACTGATATTCCATAATCTGGAAAACATGCTGGATCAGGTAAAACCTGAAGCTGTTGTCGCATTTGGATCGGTTTACGAACACCTGGCAACTGTTGAAGCCTGCGCCCCGCGCGGCATCCATGTGATGGTTGAGAAACCGCTGGCCACAACGGTAGAACATGCCCAACGAATGCTTGAACTTGCTGAAAAGAATCATATCCATTTGCTAACCGATTTCGAAACCTCGTGGTATCCGACAACAGTGAAATCATTTCAGTTGGTAAACGACAGCAACTATGTGGGAAACATTAGAAAAGTGGTTATTCACGACGGGCATCAGGGACCAAAAGAAATCGGTTGCGAAAAGGAGTTTCTCGATTGGCTGACCGATCCTGTTCAAAATGGTGGCGGTGCTTTGATCGATTTTGGCTGCTATGGCGCCAACCTGATGACCTATCTGATGAAAGGCGAAGAACCCGTTTCGGTTACCGCGGTCACCCAACATTTTAAACCTGAAATTTATCCTAAAGTTGACGATGAAGCCACCATCATTGTGAGTTATCCGAAAGCACAGTGCATCATTCAGGCTTCGTGGAACTGGCCGTTTGGCCGGAAGGATATGGAAATTTACGGCGATAAAGGCTACCTGATTGCTGCAAACAGCAAAGATATGCGCATGAGAAAAGGTGCGATGAAGGCAGAACAAACCAAAGAATTTACGTCAAAAAATATAGCTGTTTACGAAGATCCGTTCTCGTATTTTTTCGATGTGATCCACGAAAAAGTAAAAATGACCAGTTATGATCCATATGCTATGAGCAATAATGTCACTGTGGTTCGGATACTGGATGCCGCAAGGGAATCAGCCAAAACCGGAAAAACAGTGATTCTGAAAAAGTAAAATGAAAAGAATTTATTCCTTATTTCTAATTCTGCTTGTTTGCCAGATTTACGGCCAGGCACAGGATGCGAAACGCATTGTTTCGCTGGTTCCGTGGGTGACTAAAAGTTTATACGTCATGGGCGAACAGAGCCGTTTGGTGGGTTGCACGAGCTTTTGCCCGGTTGAGGCTGCTGATAAAATTGAGGTGGTGGCTAACGCGATGAACATCAACATCGAAAAAGTGCTGTTGCTGAAACCTGATGTGGTGATTGCCTCGTCGTTAATCAAGCCTGAAACCATAGATAATTTGCGAAAACTGGGACTGAAAGTCGTTTACCAGGCTTATCCCAAATCGTTTGAAGAGATTTGTGCCTATTTTATTCAGATTGGCGAATTGGTTGGTCAGGGTGCAAAGGCGAAGGAAGTTGTCGATCAGCAAAAGTCCCGTCTGGAAAAATTAAAAGCTGGCATTCCCTCAGGAAAAAATCCCAATGTTTTCATTCAGATTGGTGCAAAACCTTTGTTCTGCGCAGTTCCTGACACGTTTATGGACGATTTTATCCGCTTTTCAGGAGGGAAAAATGTTGCCGCTGAACTAAAGCTTGGAAGTGTTACCCGAGAATATGTGCTGAAACAAAATCCGGATGTCGTTTTCATCGTCACCATGGGAATTGTGGCTCAGGAAGAAAAAGATATCTGGCTGAGCTATTCAGCGCTGTCGGCAAGCAAAAGCAAAAAGATTTTTATTTTGGATGCCGATAAAACCTGCAGTCCGACACCGATATTGTTTGTAGATGCGCTTGAAGAAATGATTAAGCTGATGTATTGAAAGGAGTTCGAAGTTCGGAGTGAACTAAAGTGCCTAAAGTAAAGAACAATTGACAATTTACCGGAACCGACAAAAAAATGGTAAATAGTAAATGAAAAAATAGTAAATAAATAGATGCAGAAAAAATACCTTCAATGGATTGTTTACCTGTCAGGATTGATGGTTCTGCTGGTGGCTTCGGTGATTCTGTCGCTGTCGGTGGGTGAAATGAATCTCGGATTCATGGATATTTTTAAAATCCTGCGGGAAGGAAATACCAGCATGGAATACACCATTGTGAGTCAAATCCGGCTTCCGCGCGTACTCCTCGGAATCGCAGTGGGTGGTTCGCTCAGCCTTTCCGGAATATTGTTGCAGGGCGTTTACCGCAACCCATTGGTAGAACCTTATACATTGGGGATTTCGGGAGGAGCATCTTTGGGCGTGGCCTTTGCCATTGTGTTCGGTTTGCATCAGCTTATCGGTTCATTCATACTACCCGCAAGCGGTTTTATCGGTGCGTTTCTCATCATTTTCGTCGTTTATACCATCAGTTCCAGAACGGGCCGAATCAATATTCAAAGCATGTTGCTCACAGGAGTAATGGTGAGTTTCATTTCTTCATCGTCGATGATGCTTCTGATGGCAATCACCAGTTCCGAAAACCTGCATGGAATTATTTTCTGGATCATGGGTTCGCTCGACGAGCCGGATATGTCGCTCATATACATTACCATGGTGATGGCAATTGCTTCACTGGTCGCTTCGTACTTTTTTGTTCAGCCGCTCAATGCTTTGCGACTTGGCGAAGAAAAAGCCAAACACCTCGGAATTAACACCGATACCACAATCAAACTTCTGTTTCTGCTTGCTTCTCTGCTTGCCGGGGTTTGTGTGGCTGTGGCCGGAGTCATCGGTTTTGTCGGCCTGATTATTCCACACCTGATGCGCCTTCTGGTTGGTTCCGATTACCGGATCCTGCTGGTCAGTTCATTCCTTTCAGGTTCAATCTTTTTGGTTTTGTCCGACATCATTGCCCGAACCATTATTTCGCCTAACGAACTACCCATTGGAGTAATCACAGGTATTGTTGGCGGCATCGTATTTTTAATCATGATGAGCCGTTCGACGGTTCGATCATTAAAAACTAACGGCTGATGATTCCGAACATTCTGAGCATACAAAGCCTTTGCTGTGGATATCCGAAATTTCAGTTATCAGATATCAAAATTGATATTCCCAAAGGATCCTTCGCCGGAATTATCGGTCCAAACGGCTCAGGAAAAACAACACTTTTTCGCGCGATTACCGGAACACTGAGCATTCTGTCCGGCAAAATTTTGCTCAATGAACAAAATCTCCGGAAACTCTCACCACGTCTGAGAGCGCAGAACATTGCCATTGTCAGCCAGTTTATCGAGGCAGGCGACATGAGCGTGGAAGATTATGTGCTGATGGGACGGATTCCTTATCACAGTCGTTTCAGCTTTTTTGAAGGTGAGGAAGATTTCGAAATTGCCCAAAAATATATGGAGATGACCGATACCTGGCGGTTCAAAGACCGGCTGATGTCTGAATTGAGTGGTGGTGAACAGCAACTGGCAGCGATTGCCCGTGCACTGACTCAGCAACCACAACTTCTTCTGCTCGACGAACCTACTTCGCACCTCGATATTACGCATCAGGTTCATATCCTGAATGTGCTGCAGCAACTGAATCAGGAAATGGGTTTGTCGGTTTTGATGGTCATTCACGACCTGAATCTGGCCTCGGAATACTGTGACCAGCTTATTCTGGTTAATCAGGGTAAGATTCATACCCAGGGTACTCCGGAAGAAGTACTGACTTTTCAGCATATTGAGGATGTCTATAAAACGGTTGTAGTTACCCAATCCAATCCATTGTCGGGTAAACCAGCTGTTTTTCTGGCTTCACGAAAAGTGTTGAAAGAGATCCGGGACAAACTGGCTAATACTCAATAAATCTGAAATTTGGCATCAATTATTTTCCTGCAAGTCAATAACTTCAAGTGAAACTTAAAATCTTTTCCTTATGAATCCCGTTCAAACATCGAAAGTCAAACTAAACAATGGCATTGAAATGCCATGGCTGGGTCTTGGTGTATTTCAGTCGAAGGAAGGGCCGGAGGTTGAAAATGCTGTAAAATGTGCTCTTGAAACCGGTTACCGGAGCATTGATACCGCTGCAATGTACCATAACGAACATGGAGTAGGGAAGGCCATTCTTGAAAGTGGAATCCCTCGTCATGAAATTTTCCTGACCACTAAAATCTGGAACAGCGATCAGGGTTACCAATCTACTTTCCGCGCATTCGAAAAAAGTCTGGAAAAACTGCAGACCGATTACATTGACCTTTACCTGATTCACTGGCCAAAAGGAGAATTGTCGGTCGAAACCTGGAAGGCCATGGAAGAACTATATGAACAGGGACGGATTCGTGCCATTGGGGTAAGTAATTTTTTGGTTCATCAACTGAAACACTTGATAGCAAATTCTAGGATCAACCCAATGGTTAACCAGTTTGAATTTCACCCGAGGTTGATTCAGCCTGACTTGCTGAAGTTTTGTAAGGACAATCAGATTCAGGTGGAAGCATGGCGGCCAATCATGGAAGGAAAAGTAAACGATATTCCGGTTATTCAGGAATTGTCTGTGAAATATCAGAAATCACCAGTTCAGATTGTGTTGAGGTGGGACATTCAAAAAGGAGTGGTAACTATTCCCAAATCAGTTCATCCGGAACGAATCCGGCATAATGCTGATATTTTCGATTTTGAACTGACGAAGGAAGACATGGCCAAAATTGACGGCCTCGATTGGCATGCCCGAATAGGAGCCGATCCTGATAATTTTAATTTTTAAAAATAGAAATCCTAAATCAATCTCCGGATTTTAAAAAGAAAGGCTGATCTCATGTGACCAGCCTTTTGTGATGTTATATTTTAGATGATGAGTGTATAAGATTTACTATTTTACTGTCATACGTAACTCATTTTTTAAAGCCAGTCCATTGGCGGTCATCGTCCATGTTTTGCCTGTCATATCTCCATCCCACATATTTTCGGTATTTTCAATATCGAAGATGATGTCAGCCAGATTTTTATTCAGGAAAACAGATTTGCCTTCAGGTACTTTCAGGATCATCGAAACTTCCTGATCTCGCCATTTTGCATCATCTTTCAGGAAATAATACGGATCGAACCGAAGCGTTGAATCTTTTTGGGAAAAATTGTACTCAATTTGTTCCACATTTTTTTGTGCATCTTCGGTGCTGCTTCCGCGTGCGCGTTTTTTAACCAAGAGCAAATATTCGCCGGTACTGCTTTTCTCCACGGTAAACTGAGGATGTCCAAGCATTTTTTCTTTTCCGTTCACCATGGCAATTTTCATGCGGTCGAGCGAAATGTGATCTTCAATCATCGATGAATACAAGTCGTCAGTTGTTTCCAGATAAAGAGTTTTGCAGGTGGCGCAATCAACCTTTTGAGTGATGGTCTGGCTCGTTTGTTTGCCGAAGTTTCCTACCTGATTAACTCCTATGACAATTAACACAATGAGTGCAACCAGCCAAAGTCCGAAGGATCCCAATCCGATGATTTTGTTATTGGTTTTGTACCTGAACAACAGTTTTGTACCTACAAAAAGCAGCAGTAAAATCGGAATTCCGGCTAAGATTGAAATTGCAATTAACGAAATGAAATATGCCTGCGGACTAATAAATTGATGTAGCAATCCGGTCATATTAATATTGCTATCCAGTCCAAACGACCACGGACCTCCGTGCATGAAAGACTCTCCAACAGCGATTGAGGCAATAAATCCGATGAGACTTCCAATTCCGATAATGATAAGAATTATCCCAAAAATGAGGATACTAACCCGTAAAACTACCCTGAAAATGCTGGTAACGACATCGCCAAAATGTTCCCTGCGGATATTCCCATCGGTTGCGGAAGTATTTTTATATCGGTTGATATTCTCTCCAACTTCATTCACATCTTCCCGGATTGTTTTTTCGATATTAAAAACCGTCGCTTCCTTTCCTTTCATTTCTAGCTTCTGTGCGGTGGTTTTGGCTTTCGGCACAACGATCCACAGGACTAAATAAATCAAGAATCCTGCACCGCCCATAAAAATGGAAAGAACGAATAGGATGCGTAGAATAACGACATCGATATTAAAATAGGCACCCATTCCGGAGCAAACGCCACCAAGTACCCGGCTGTCGCCGTCGCGGTATAAACGTCGCCGCAATTTCTGTTCGCCTTCCTAAAATGCTCCTTCAGCCTGTGGTTTTGCTGATGCATTTTCATCATCCGGTTCCAGAAAATCTTCCGGTTTTCCCATTCGGGCCATCACCTCATTGACCATGGCATCGGTAATTACCTCCACCTTATTGCCGGTTTTTTCGATGAAAAGTTCAGCAATACGTGCTTCAATGTCCTGAAGTATTTCCTGACCCTCTTCAGCAGTTCCAAAATGGCGGTTCAGCATTTGAAGATATCGTTGAAGTTTTTCGAAAGCGTCATCATCAATGTGGAAGATACTTCCACTTATATTTATTGTAAATGTCTTTTTCATTGGTATATAATTTTCGATTTATTTTTCTTTATACAGTGAATGATCTATTTATGTTCCTTGATCATCCGGACTGCTTCAACTAATTCATCCCACGATTCTCCCATTTCGTTCAGGAAAGTGCGACCATCATCAGTAACCTCGTAGTATTTACGGGGCGGCCCCTGAGTTGATTCTTCCCATTTGTAGGTGAGTAATCCGTCATTTTTCAGACGCGTTAGCAGAGGATAAAGGGTTCCTTCCACTACGATCATCTTCGAGTTTTTTAATTCCTCGATGATGTCGCTTGCATACAAAGGTTTTCCATCGATTACCAGCAGGATGCAGTATTCGAGAACGCCTTTGCGCATTTGAGCTTTTGTGTTGTCCAGATTCATTGTTGTTTCCTCCTAAAATTTGTTCTAAATCGATCTCCTCCATTTTCCCCATTCGGGTCATCTGTCCATTTCGGCTTCAACTTTTCTTTTTTCTGAGCATTGTGATTTTTTTTCATGGCTTTGAGGTTTTAAAGTGTCTACCTTCTTTAGCATTGTTATTGGCTTTACAAACATACGAACAATAAATGGAACTATGCTACACAAAGTACTAAAATTTTACAAATAATTCAGTATATTTTTCAAATGGCTGATATACAGCAATAAAATGAAGGTGTGACAGGTTTCAGTTTTTGAATAGGAGGAATAATATCATCAAGTTGAGTTGTATTTTTGTGATATCAAGGAGAACAATCTATGCGGGGAATCGCAGAATTAAAACTTCTCCGGAATAAATTCTGAAAATTTCAGGTGCTCACTCAATCAGAATCATGGTTCGCGAAAAAAGAAAACCGCCCCAAAGTTGCTTTGAGGCGGTTGTTTCATTTTGTGCTCTTGAGGTGGTTATATTTCACATAAACGAACCTATTGTTTCATGAAATATTGGGAATTCAAATGTAGATTCTTGAAATTCATTCCGGCTATAAATAGAGCTCTATTTTGTGTATGGGACTGTATTTGTGTCGAATGGTACGATTTAAACGATGAACCGATGAGTTTTAGAAAATCAGTCTGGCAGAACAGTGTAATTTAATCTCTATTTTCGGGAAATTGATTTAAAATAGGGTTTCGGCCCATTCCCGTTTCAGTAAACTGAAGACTTCCAGATCAATGTATTCATGATTGTGCCGTTCGCCGGCACGTTCAATTCCTTCGAATGAAAAGCCAAGCCGATGGGGAATTGCGCAGCTTTTATCATTTCCAATTCCGCACCGGATCTGAATGCGGTTCATTTCCATGTTTCGAAAAGCAAGATTGACCATTTTCCGGGTAGCCGCAGTGGCCACTCCTTTGCCGGTCATCTTTTCGGTTAACCAATATCCAATTTCAATTTTATCGTTGATCCGGTCAGCATCTTTAAAGCCAATTAATCCGGCAAATTCGTGTTTAAACCAGATAACATATACTTCATCCCGGATTGAAATTGGTTTTTCCAATATGGATCGGACAAATCTTTCGGTATCGGCAATACGAATCGTAAAATCGACAAATGGCAGCCATTTCCGAAGGAACTTCCGGTTTTGGTCGATGGCATTAAAAATTACCTCAACATGCGAGAGGGTTAGCTTTTCCAGAAATTGGTTTTCATCAATGGTCAGTTTTTCCATGTAATTCAGGTTCAAAAATAGGTTTGAATCAATAGCCAAAATACAACAAAATGATGAATGTTTTATTCGGATTCCGATTTGATTATCTTTGTTTCAATCCTGAAAATCTGGGTGCAAGTTTTAAGTAATTAATTAACTGATTTTGAATTCAAATGCTTTCTCCAATGAAGAAAACTTTATTACTGATTGGATTTGCCTGCTTTTTGATTAACCTGAATTGCGCTTTCGCTGAAACAAAAGTGCAGATTGAAACCGATTTTGGAATCATCAAAATCAGGCTTTTTGATGAGACTCCGTTGCATCGCGACAATTTCATCAAACTTGTAAATGATGGAGTTTATACCGATTTGCTATTTCACCGTGTAATTCAGGGATTCATGATACAGGGCGGGGATCCTGATTCAAAAAATGCTGAACCCGGCAAAAGGCTTGGCGAAGGCAATCTGGGATATACCATTCCTGCTGAATTCAATCCAAAATTCTTTCACCATCGGGGTGTTTTAGCTGCTGCCCGCGAGGGTGATCAGGCAAATCCTGAAAAACGATCTTCCGCTTCTCAGTTCTATATTCTTCAGGGAAAAGTATTTCGATCGGGCGAATTGGATACGCTGGCCTTAAATCTGTCTGAAAAAAGAAAGCTCAGCTTATTTCAAACCAGAGTTAAAGAAATTGAACCTGAATTGAACAAACTCATGGCAGAAAGAAAACAAAATGAGCTGACTGCCCGGTTAAATGAAATTAAAGCCGAAGTTTCTGCTGAAGCTGCAACTTTTCCACCTATTACTTTTTCAGAAGAACAGCGAGGAGCCTATACGACTATCGGAGGTTATCCTTCGCTCGATAATAATTACACCATTTTTGGTGAAGTGTTTGAAGGATTGGACGTTTTGGATAAAATTGCTTCACAAGCTACGGACCAGTTCAACCGGCCACTTCAGGATATCAAATTCAGGATAACAATGCTCAAATAAACATTTTTTAAATCAAATTTAATAATAACCTAAGTGTCTAACCAACAAATCTTTTATCATGAAACGAACATTAATTTTTTTAATCCTTATTTTTAGTTTTGGCATTCTGTTTTCACAGAATTCAGGAAGCGAAATGCTCTCGCTTTCACAGATTAAAAAGAATGTAAAAACCAAACGAGTCAGCAGTTTTGATAAAACGGGTGGAAACGGAGATTGCCTGGGTGGGATTAAAACCGGCGAGAAAATTACCATCATGGACGTAAAAGGGGCAGGTATCATCGATCATATCTGGATTACAATTGCTCCTGAAGCCGGGAAACTCAGTCGTAATGACATTATCCTCCGAATGTACTGGGATGGAAACACCTTCCCTTCAGTTGAATCGCCCATCGGGCCATTCTTTGGAAACGGCTGGGACGAAGCCTACAATTTCGTGTCAGTTCCACTTTCTGTCACGCCCGGTTGGGGAAAATCGTACGTCAGTTATTTTGCCATGCCTTTTGCAAAGGGCGCAAAAATTGAAATCGAGAACCAGACCGGCGAAAAAATTAATTCCTTCTATTTTAACATCGACTATACCGAGATGCCTGAATTACCTGAAAACTCCGGACGATTTCATGCCTGGTTTAACCATGAACTGACCGAAGCACTTCCGGGAGGCGAAAATGAATGGGGAACATTAGGCGAAACGGGTAAAAACCCCAATGGAAAAGGCAACTACGTTTTTGCTGACATTCAGGGGAAAGGGCAGTTTGTGGGCGTAAATTACTATGTCAATTGCCCAACACCAATGTGGTATGGCGAAGGCGATGAAATGGTCTTTATTGATGGTGACACCATTCCCACGCTGAACGGCACCGGTACCGAGGATTTTTTTAATACCTCCTGGTGTCCGAAAGAACTTTTTCAGCATCCATACTTTGGTTATCCAAGGGTAAATAATGAAACCGGCTGGCTTGGGCATACCCATATTTACCGCTATTTTATTACAGATCCGGTGTATTTCGATAAATCGTGCAAGTTTACGATCGAACATGGTCACAACAATAATCTAACGCTCGATCTGGCTTCTGTGGCTTATTGGTATCAGGATAAAGCTTCAAAACTTCCACGTTCGTTTACCAAAGAAGAACGTCAGTTTAAACCAATCATCGGAGCAGTCGAAATCCACAAATGGCGTGATGCATGGAGAATAGAAAACGGCAGTAAAACCCAGTTGTGGGGCAACGAAAAAAGAGAAAAAAAATAATTGGGATAAAATATTCAGAGCCTCTTTTGGAGTGAGGCTCTGAATATTATCATTTGTCGTAAGCAAATTTCTGTAGATCCAATTTATTTCAGCAGCATTCTGGCAGTTCTCCGGCTTTTTTGCTCCACATAAACGGTGCGTCCGGAAGTGATTGGCTTTGCCGTTTCAGGATAATTAAGAAGGTAAGTTTATAATGGCACGATAGTTCCGTTGATCAGGTTTTTAACACCAATAATTTCGTCAAGGCTTTCCCAGAAAACAAAGTGTCCTCGTAGAATGTAATTTTCCCGGACAATTTTTGTAGCCTGTTCAAGTTTAGGAACCCAGCTTATTGGTATTGAAATTATACGCTTATCTGATAAGTGGAATGAAATATTTTCATCATCAAATACAATGTAACTAAAGGTTGGCATTGCAGAGAAAGCATAGGGTCTACCTCTTTTTATATTCTTTTCTACTAATGTCTTTACAGTGCTCATTCCATGATTTTTTAATAAGTTGAAAATTTTCAATTACTATCCGTCTCAATTTTAACAGCTCAGTTTTCGAAAAGCCATTATTATCAGCAAGTAATACGATTTCACCTTCTTTTAGCCAATATTTACACTCCTTTCTCCCATCAACAATGTGTATATGAATGGGCTCGCCGCAATCATAACTGGTAAAGAAAAAAATAATCGAGCCAATTTTAAGAACTGTTGGCATTGCAGATTTATTTGAAACAAAACTACAAAACTAAATAGAAAAAGCCAATATTGAAATCAAATTATCTTGCAAGAAATTGTTATTCATAGGTTTACTGAATAATTTGTCCGATTATTTCAGAAGCATTCTGGCCGTTCTGCGGCTTTTTTGCTCAACATAGACGGTGCGTCCGGCAGTGATCTGATTCACAGTTTCCGGAGTATAATATCGGATGGTAAGCAGTTCGAGTCCGATGTTATATTTTACCTCGAATTTTTGCTGCAACTGACTAATCAATGGTTCAATTCCTTGTTCCGGTTCATCGAAAGCCAACGAAAGATCAAGCGCAGATTGTTGCAATAGTGCGACTTTCAGGCGGTATTTGGCGCACAAACTAAATACATCCGAAACACTGTTGATGCTTATAAACGAATAATCGTTTGGTGTCAGGGTAATCAGCGCCATGTTCTTTTTTACAATGATTACCGGAATCAGTTCAAGCGTATGTTCGATGGCGTGAATAATCGTACCGGCTTTTTCAGGTTCAAGAAAAGACCTTACAAACAGTGGAATATTCTTATTCTGAAGGGGTTTAATCGTTTTTGGATGGATAACTTTTGCTCCTGAATACGACAATTCGATGGCTTCTTTGTACGACAATTCATCAAGTTTCTGCGTATTGGGGAAAAAGTCAGGATCGGCATTCAGGATTCCAGGCACATTTTTCCATATACTCACTTCTTCGGCATCGAGCAGGTTAGCCAGAATCGCAGCGGTGTAGTCTGAACCTTCGCGTCCAAGAGTGGTCGTCTGATTAGTCAGCGTTCCGCCGATAAATCCCTGTGTAATGTATAAATCTTCCGATTCGAATGTAAACAGCCGCTTGGCCAGCCGGAGCGAAAGTTCCCAATTAATGTTGGATTCGCGGTACTGATCGTCGGTTTTCAGGCAGTTTCGTACATCCACCCAATGGTTTTTTAAGCCTATTTCATTGAAATACAGGCTAATTATTCTGGTCGAAATCAACTCGCCGAAAGCTACAATCTGATCGTATTCGTAGTCGAAATTCATGGAAGGTTCGTTTTTGAAGCGACTACTGATCTGCTGGAATAGTTTTTCAACTTCCGGAAGTTCGGTAGGCTTTCCCCAAAGTTCGGTGATAATTCCGTCGTGGTAGTTTTTTACTTCCTGAAAAATGTTCCACACCTCCGGATCCTGACTGAAATATTTCCGGGCAACAATCTCGAGCGCATTGGTTGTTTTTCCCATGGCCGAAATGACCAACACCTTGTTTGCGGGATACATTTTCAGAATATTCACCGAATTACGAACCGCATCAGCCGAGCTGACAGAGGCACCTCCAAATTTAAAAACCTTCATGATTGATCAGAATTAATTGATTGAACAAAAATAGGAATTTGGCACAGTCAAACTAATTTTAAAGTAAAAGTTTATCGGAAAAAGGAAATGGAAAAAATCAAATATTTGTTGGATTTGTAACGATTGTTACACGCTGAGTTCTTTCATAGTTTTACTTTTACGCCCATGCAAAAGGATTCATGACCAAAAACAAAATACTCAAAAAACTCCGGAAATTCCATAAATGGCCGGGAATCGTAATCACGCTGTTCGTTATTCTATTTTCTGTTTCAGGAATTCTGATGAATCACCGAAGCGGAATTTCTGCCATTGACATCAAAAGGTCATTGTTGCCGGCCGAATACAGCTACCAAAACTGGAACAAAGGGGCAGTAAAATCAGTTTGCCTGCTGGGTGGCGATTCCGCATTGGTTTATGGAAACCTTGGAATCTGGCTCAGCACTGATCAATTCAGAACATTTCAGGATTGGAATGGTGGATTTCCTTCTGGCATAGACAATCGAAAGATTTCGAAAATTATAAAAACTCCGGATGGAAAACTTTTTGCCGGAACCTATTTTGGCTTGTTTCAATATTCGCGGAAGCAGCATGGATGGAAAAAGATACAGGTCCCGGGTCCAGAAGAACGAATCACCGATTTGATTCTAAAGAAGGATGAATTGATCGTACAAACCCGTTCGTATTTGCTGAAGACCAATGATGGCAAGTCTTTCCAGACGATCACACTTCCTGCGTCGGATGGCTATGACGGAAAAGCCAGCCTGTTCAAAACCATTTGGGTACTGCACAGTGGCGAAATTTGGGGTGATTTGGGAAAACTGGTTGTCGATTTATTTGGTTTGGCCATCCTGATTATTTCACTCACCGGATTGATGCATTTCGTTTTTCCGGGATGGTTGAAACGCCGAAGAGAAAGACAAAGCAACAATGCCAAACTGGTGACCGTCCGGAATTTTAATTTGCGCTGGCACAACCGCCTGGGATGGATTTTCATTCCCTTCCTTATTTTTGTGACAATCACCGGCATGTTTCTCCGTCCGCCACTGCTGATTCCGATTGCCAATTCGGTGGTTTCTCCTATTCCGGGAACCGTGCTGAGTTCGCCAAATCCATGGTACGACAAGCTTCGCCGGATTTTGTATGACGATCAGCAGCACATTTTCATGTTTTCGACCTGCGACGGAATTTTCTATACCGACGAAAAATTTAAGGAACCGATGCACCGCATGATCAATGAACCGCCGGTGAGCGTGATGGGCTGTAATGTATTTGAAAAGAAAGGTGATGGAAACTATCTGGTTGGCTCGTTCACTGGGTTATTCCTCTGGAATCCTTTTGCCGGTCAGCTGACCGATTACCTCTCCGGAAGTCCATATGAGGCGCCACAGGTAATGGGGCCACCCATATCGAAAGACATGATAGACGGCTACTTTACTTATCAGTCAGGCAATGAATTCTATTTCGATTACAATCATGGCGTTTTACCTATCCGGAACAAGGTAAATTTTGGAGCAATGAGTCCGGAAATCATCCGGAAAAGCCCGATCTCGTTGTGGAACCTTGCTCTTGAAGTTCACACTGGGAGAATCTTTGAATCGATCCTGGGAATGCTTTATATTCTCTATGTTCCATTGGCCGGAATCTGCATCCTGATCGTTTTGATCAGTGGATTTTTGATCTGGTGGATGGGGCATCGAAAAACAAAATCAAAAAAATGAGTTTGATTAAAAGTCATTGGTCCAGTCATCCTGAACTTGTTTCAGGATCCCAATGAATCGGTTGACAGACCCCGAAATAAATTCGGGGTGACCAGCAATTTATGAGAAACTGAATTCGGAAGATAGACTTATTCTATTCTTTTCAAAAATCCAGGAGCTTTCCTGTGTTTGCTGGCCTGCTCAAAAGCAAATGCCAATTTGATCAATGTTCCCTCGCTCCAAGCCCTTCCAAAAAAGGAAATGCCAACCGGCAAGCCATGCACAAAACCTGCCGGAACCGTGATTGCCGGATAACCTGAAATGGCGGCAGGTTCAGAACTTCCACCTCCAAAATGGTCACCATTTACCCAGTCGATCGTCCATGCCGGACCATTGGTAGGAGCAATCAGGGCATCTAATTTGTGCTCATCCATCAGCAAATCGATGCCTTTTTCCCGGGTCAGTTTTTTGACTTTGGTAAGCGCTTCAAGGTAAACGGGTTCTTCCAGACCATTGGTTTTTTCTGCCGCTTCAAAGATTTCCTGTCCAAACCATTTTAATTCTGTAACAGGATTCTGTTTGTTGAATTCAATCAGGTCGGCCAGTGATTGAACTTTCAGGCCGGAACGTGTTTTCAGGTATGTATTCAAATCTGCTTTGAATTCCGAAATCAATACCTGCCATTCTAATTTTCCCCATTCCTCACGGTCTTCGAATTTCAGATTTTCAATTATAATTGCGCCACCATCTTTCATCTTTTGGATGGCCGCTCCCATTAATTTTTCTACTTCGTCATGAAATCCGAAAAAGTCGGAGGCGATGCCTATCCGGGCACCTTTCAATCCATCAGCTTTCAAATTTGGTGTAAAATCCTGTTGTTTTTCCGCGAGCAAACCAAGTAAAATGGCAGCATCTGAAACTGTTCGTGCCATTGGTCCAGCCGTATCTTGGCTGTGCGAAATTGGGATGATCCCATCGCCAATCCACAATCCAACGGTTGGTTTGATACCAACAATTCCGTTAATTCCTGAAGGACAAACAATCGAACCGTCGGTTTCTGTTCCGATTCCAATTGCACACAAATTAGCCGAAACTGATGCTCCGGTTCCGGAACTCGAACCGCAGGGACTGCGATCGGTGCAGAATGGATTGCGCACCTGTCCGCCGCGCCCGCTCCATCCGCTCGACGAGTTGTTCGACCGGAAATTCGCCCATTCGCTCAGGTTCGTTTTGCCCAGAAGAACCGCTCCGGCTTCACGCAATTTCTGAACGATGATCGCATCATCAGGAGCCGGACTACCCACCATCGCCAGTGAACCGGCAGTGGTTTGCATTTGATCGCCGGTATCAATATTGTCTTTAACCAGCATTGGGATTCCATGCATCGGCCCGCGTACTTTTCCTGATTTACGCTCCACATCCAATTGCCTTGCAATTTTGAGGGCATCAGGATTTACCTCAATTACTGCCCGCAATTCTGGACCTTTTGTGTTAAGTCGATCAATCCGGTCCAGGTACTTTTGAGTAATTTCTTCGGAAGTTAATTTTCCTGAACTCATTCTCTCCTGAAGTTGGGCAATGGTCAGTTCATTCAGTTCGAAGGCAGAATAATCTTCCGGAGCAATAGCCGGGGCTTTTGATTGAACACATGATAATGGAGCAAGGGCAAGTGTTCCTCCACCTATAGCTGCGGTTTTGAAGAAGTTTCGGCGTTTCATTTTGTTCGTTTTAGTTTGGAACCACAATTTAGGAAATGCTTTTGGTTCTTCAAGCCATTCCAATAAAAAAGTCAGGGCTTCACTTCGAGTGAAACCCTGACTTTTATTTTTCCTTTTTCCTGATGAAGCTTTCCTTGACTTACCTATTGTGATATTGTTTGTCGTAGTAGCTCTGGTATTCGCCGCTGGTCACGTTTTCCATCCATTCGGTGTTGCTCAGGTACCAGTCAATGGTTTTTTCGATTCCTTCCTCAAACTGAAGGCTGGGCACCCAGTTGAGTTCTTTTTGCAATTTGGTGGAATCGATGGCATATCGCAAATCGTGTCCGGCGCGGTCTTTTACGTAGCTAATCAGTTTCTCTGATGTTCCGGTTTCGCGGCCAAGTTTGCGGTCCATGATTCGGCACATTACTTTAATCAAATCGATGTTGGTCCATTCGTTGTGTCCGCCAATATTGTAGGTATCGCCGTTTTTACCCTGATGATAGATCACATCGATGGCCCGTGCATGATCTTCAACCCAAAGCCAGTCGCGTATGTTTTCGCCTTTTCCGTAAACCGGCAAAGCTTTATTATGCTTGATGTTGTTGATAAAGAGCGGAATCAGTTTTTCAGGAAACTGGAACGAACCATAGTTGTTTGAGCAGTTAGAAATCACAGCGGGTATTCCAAAAGTATCGTGGTAAGCACGCACAAAATGATCGGAACTGGCTTTCGAAGCCGAATACGGACTGTGTGGATCGTAACCCGTTTCTTCGGTAAACATACCTTCGCTACCCAAGCTTCCGTATACTTCATCGGTCGAAATGTGGTAAAACCGTTTCCCTTCGGTATTGTCTTTCCAGATTTGGCGGACGGCATTCAGCAGATTTACGGTACCAATTACGTTGGTAAATACGAATTCTGTCGGATTGGTGATCGAACGGTCAACATGCGACTCTGCAGCCAGATGGATGACACCATCGAATTGCCTTTCGACAAACAGATTCAGGATAAATTCTGCGTCAACGATATCTCCCTTTACAAACTCGTAATTGGGTTTGTCCTCAACATCAGTCAGGTTAGCCAGATTTCCGGCGTAAGTTAACTTGTCGAGATTGACAATCTGATATTCAGGATATTTATTAACAAAGAGGCGAACCAGGTGCGAACCAATAAATCCGGCTCCTCCGGTAATCAGGATAGTCTTCATATTTTTACTTTTCAAATACGTTCAAAAATAGGCAATTTAGCAGAAAATCAAAGCTGAATTTCTGTTGAACTGCAAATTTAGAAATTATCTGAGTTTCTGTTGCTTTAGTCTTTCTTAAGTTTTCAGGAAGAAAAATCTTTCAGGCTGTTGAAAACTTTGCCGTAAATCGAAGCTATTTTTTCTTACTTTTGACTGCATAAACTTGAAAAACGTGGAAATTAATCAATACATCAAAGAGTTGTTGTTGCTGAATGATTGTGTAATCATTCCTGAATTTGGCGGATTTGTCGCCAATTACAAACCGGCAACGATTGAAAATAACCAGTTTTTCCCGCCAACCAAAGAAATAGCTTTTAACAACAAGCTGATTTCCAACGATGGCCTGCTCATCAATTACATTTCAGAAACAGAAGGTGCCAGTTATTTCAGCGCAAAGCAGAAACTTGACAATTTTGTTGAGGAAACCTTGCTTAACCTGGAGCGGAATCGTAACGTTTATTTTGACGGCTTGGGATATATGCATTACGATTCGAGAGAAAACCTTCAATTCGAACCTCAGTTAAAGCAAAATCTGCTGGTTGAATCGTATGGTTTGCAGAACTTTTCGTATGAAAAACTGTACCAGCGGCAAATGCCAAAACCAGCCTTCAAAGTTGAATACAGGGAACCTGTTCCGGTGATCTTCCAGAAGCGCAAGTTGAAAAAGCTGATTGTTGCCGTTCCGTTGTTGCTGGCAATGGCGCTCATTCCAATAAAAAATAATAAGGTTTACCTTTCGAAATCGGACATGGGCATGTGGGAAGCTTTGGCTCAGACTACAGTTGCCGCACCAACCCAGTCTCAGGAACAAAATGTATCTGAATTTTCTGCAAATACGGAAGTTTCTACTACTGAATCCTTTCGTTATTTTATTATTGGCGGAAGTTTTAAAAGCGATGAAAATGCCAGAAAATACCTTCAGCAGCTAAGCGTGCAAGGATACTCCGGAAAGGATCTTGGCATATTCAAAGGTTTGCACCGTGTGGCAATGAAAGGCTTTTTATCCATGGAAGAAGCTCAAAAAGAACTGAACTTGATGCGAAATCAAAACCCGCAATCGGGAGTCTGGATTCATGCCAGCGAATAATATCTGAAGCTCCGAAAGGAGCTTTTTTGTTTTCAGGAAGCCGTCAGATTTTCCCAATGGTATGGATGAGCAAGTCGATGACACGACTGACATTTTCATTGAATACCTTTAAAACTTCGTTCCAGGTTACCGGAGCTTCGTCAGTTTTCCAGCAATCGTAATCGGTGCTCATGGCGATAGCTGCATAAGGAATTCCAAGTTCGTTGGCCAGAATTGCTTCCGGAGCAGTTGACATGTTGATCACATCGGCACCCCACAATCTAAACATATTGGATTCTGCACGGGTTGAAAAACGCGGTCCTTCGATGGTAACCACCGTACCTTTTTCAAAAATTGATATGTTCAGATTCTTTGCTGTTTCGATGATTTTCGAGCGAATATAATTGTCGAATGGATCGGCCATCGGGGTATGTTTCATTTCGTGTGGCTCGAACGATTCAAAAAAGGATATTGGTCGGTGGCGGGTAAAATCGATAAACTGGTCGAGTATGACAAAATTTCCCCTGCCAATTTCCTGACGCAAACTTCCGCAGGCAGTCGTTGCCAGAATGTGGGTGCACCCTATTTCGCGGATGGCCCAAATGTTGGCGCGATTATTTACCTGTGATGGAGGAATTGTATGCTGCCGTCCATGGCGCGAAAGTATCGCAACATCACGTCCGTTAATCGTGCCGCATTTAAAATCGGAAGTTGTTGGGCCGTATGGAGTTTCGATTTTCAGTTCAGTGGAATTCTTCAGAATAGACGGATTTTCAAGCCCTGAACCACCGATGATGGCAATTTTAGTCATTTTTATTTTGGTTAAAAGGTTGATAATTGTTGATGTCGCTTCTTTCAGGTTTCTGCCAAATGCAAGAATTCCTTCGCGGTGTCCACCCATGATAATGACTTTTTGCTGTTCCATTGCCAGGGTGGAAGCCAGAGTTTTTACAGCATAGGCCATTTCAGGAGTTCCATATTCGATTTCTTCGGAAGTGGTAGGGTAGTTGTTCAGAAGTTTTTCCCAGAGCCAAAGGCAATGAACATGAACCACCGCACCCATTTCCGGAAGAGCTTCATAGACTGCGGCATGAGTCAGACTTTCGGCTGATGCTTTGGTCATTCCTTCACAGGTAAGCGAATTCTTTTCAAAATTGTATCCGGTGACGAGTGCAAAATGAGAGTGATCTAAATGTGCATACTGTCCGGTGGCGCTTCCTGTTATAATGAAAGATGTGTTTTCTTCGGATTTTACTGAAATGTTTCCAAATCCAATTCCATCCGGATACATTCCAATCAATCCCAATTTGAATAGCCTGGAACGTTCCCCTTCGAAAGCCTGAAATAATTCTTCCGGAATTGGGATTTCTTTCTGTTCCCAGTCGCATTGAAATTTAATGTACCCTTCAGTCATTGTTGCTGGTTTTTTCAGGAAACAGTTTTAAAATACCTTCTTTGCTTGCCTTACAGATTCCGCGTTCAGTAATCAGCCCGGTAACCAATCTGGCCGGTGTGACATCGAATCCGTAGTTGGCAACAGGACTTTTCTCCGGAAGAATTCTGAATTCATGAACCTGGTCCACCAGCAATCCTTCCATCATGGAAACTTCCCGTCCATCACGCTGTTCGATGGGGATTTCCGAAATACCGTCGTTCAAGTTCCAGTCAATGGAGGTTGAAGGAAGAGCTACATAAAAAGGAATTCCATTATCGGATGCGGCCAATGCTTTCAAATAAGTTCCTATTTTATTGGCCACATCGCCATTCAAAGTGGTGCGGTCGCTTCCAACGATGACCAGATCTACCATTCCATGTTGCATCAGATGGCCACCAGTGTTGTCAGGAATAACGGTATGAGGGATGCCTGCTTCGCCCAATTCCCAGGCTGTCAGTCGCGCTCCCTGGTTGCGTGGCCGGGTTTCATCGACCCAGACATGAATGGGAATTCCGGCTTGGTGAGCCAGATACATGGGTGCAGTGGCTGTTCCCAACTCAACAGTGGCAAGTCTTCCAGCGTTGCAGTGGGTTAGAATATTTACCGGTTCACCGTTTTTTTGCCGCCTGATTTCTTGAATGATTTCCAGTCCGAAACCACCCATTTTTTCGCTGAAGCCGATTTCCCGTTGTTTTAATTCCTCGGCGTATTCAAGTAAAAGATTCGAATTTTCAGGAACCGTCAGTTGTGTCGAAATCGTTGAAAGTGCTTCGTCGATTGCAAATGCCAGATTAATTGCGGTTGGTCGCGAGGATTTCAGCCAATCGGCTGCCCGGTTCATTTCTGAATGAAACTCAATTCCTGAATAATTCCTTGCTGCCAGATACATTCCGTAGGCTGCAGTCACTCCGATCAGTGGCGCGCCCCGGACAATCATTTCAGTGATGGCAGTTCTGGCTTCATTCAAAGTGCTGATTTCAATAATCAGATTCTGAAATGGCAGATAGCGCTGGTCAATGGTTTCGACAAGATTTTTTTCGATGTTATACCATATTGTTTGAGGGTTTCCCATGATTTGACCGTTATTTTATACGGTCAAAGATAAGTATCCGAGTATCAAAAAAAATCGTGTACTTCAGGTTCCTTTGATTTTCGGTATTTTTTCAGACTTTTGTGATCTCAAAATTACAATTCATGGAACTTCTTAAAGGAATTAAAAATATCGTTTTTGATCTGGGAGGTGTTTTACTCAACATCGACCCGAAAAAAACCATTGTCGCATTCGGGAAACTGGGCATGGATAAGCTTGTTGGCGACCAGGGACTTTCGTACGATCATGATATTTTTTATCAGATGGAGCAAGGCAAAATTACTCCGCAAGAATTCCGGAATGGAGTTCGGAAATTGCTTCTGGGTGAACCCAGCAATCAGGAGATTGACGATGCGTGGACGGCGATGCTGCTCGATTTTCCGGCAAACCGGGTTGAGCTGGTAAAAATTCTTCGGAAAGAATTCAAAATCTATTTGTTCAGCAACACCAATGCTATTCATGTTGAAAAGTATCATACCAACTTCAGGAATCAACATGGATTTGAGGTGTCAACGCTTTTTGAGAAGGATTTTTATTCGAACGAATTAGGTTTCCGGAAACCAAGTCCGGAATCGTTTCAGGAAATTATCCGGTTATCAGGAATCAATCCTGAAGAGTCATTATTCATCGACGACTCGCGGCCTAATGTGGAAGCTTCCATCGCATCCGGATTAAACGGATTTTGGCTCGAACCGGGACAAAAAGTGGAAGAAATATTTCGGAAATTTCTTTAATAAAAAAGTCATCGGAAAAGAGAAACAGGAAAGAGAAAATTGAGAAAGAATAAGCGATTTCAGAATAATGTATTGAACATAGATGACCAACTTGCCTTGAGTTTTTGTGAAAAATAAGCCAAACTTGCCTTGACTTTTTGGTGTTTTGTTCGTATATTTGCCTTGTATATTTATTAATAATTAGATAATCAATTATTTATAAAGGCTATGAGGCGAAGCATAACCAATCATTTGATTGCATGGAAGGAATCTTCCAATCGGAAGGTACTTTTATTGCGTGGAGCACGGCAGGTTGGGAAGACTTTTGTGGTGCGCGAACTGGGCAAAACATTCGCAAATTACATCGAGGTAAATTTAGAAATTGATACTGAGGTCACCCGGTTTTTCAATCAAAATCTTGATCCCAACCGCATTTGCCAGGAATTATCTGCATTTTATGGAAAGCCTATTCGCGAAAACGAAACGCTCTTATTTTTTGATGAAATTCAGGCATGCCCAAGAGCAATTTCGTCGCTTCGTTTTTTTTATGAAAATATACCCGGATTGCATGTGATTGCAGCAGGATCGTTGCTCGAATTTGCGCTGACTGAACTTCCTTCGTTTGGAGTTGGGCGGATTCGATCCATGTTTATGTACCCGATGTCGTTTCAGGAATTTCTGTTAGCACACCAAAGGGATCAACTGATTGAATTGATCAACCAGGCTTCGCCTGACAATCCGATGAATCCGGTCTTTCATGAGATGCTGACCAATTATTACCGCAATTTTCAATTAACCGGAGGAATGCCTGAAGTAGTAAACCGGATCGTTGAAAATAAGAGTGTACTTGAAGGTTTGAATGTTTTGGATGATTTAGTCATCTCCATTCGAGACGATTTCTCGAAGTACCATCGGCGTGTGCCAGAAAGCCGCATCAGGGAAGTATTTGCCAGCATTGTTGAGCAAGCCGGAGCCAAGTTTGTATATTCGAATGTAGTGGCAAAGGCCAGCCAGCCTCAAATAAAGGAAGCACTCGAATTGCTGGTCATGGCTGGTTTGGCATTTCCGGTCTATCATACTTCAGCCCGCGGGTTTCCGATGGGGGCACAAATTGATCCGAAGAAGTTCAAGGTTCTGCTCTATGATACCGGTATTTTTCAACATATTCTGGGTTTGAATATTCGCGAATACTTAGTTGTAGAAGAAATGGATATGGTAAATAAGGGAAGTCTTGCTGAAATTTATGCAGGATTGGAACTGATAAAGGCATCCTCAATTCTGGAAAAGCCGCAATTGTTTTACTGGCACCGTATGGAGCGAAGCAGCAATGCAGAAGTCGATTATGTGATCAGGCAAGGTGATGAAATTGTTCCGGTTGAAATTAAGTCTGGATATAGTGGAAAGATGCAGAGTATGCGCTTGTTTATGAAGGAAAAGAATCTGAAAAGAGGAATCCGATCTTCGCTTGAAAATTTCGGAAGAGAAGGGAATATTGAAATTATCCCGCTTTATGCAATTTCAACATTGATAAGGGAAAACTGAGAATGAAGACTGTGATTACTAATTAAGAGTCGCGGTCTTTCCAGTCGCCATTGCTTCGGATGATTGCTTCGAGTTCTTCAACTGCCTGCTCGAAAGGAATGTGTTTTTTAATCAGAACCTGACGTTTGTATAGATTAACATTTCCGATACCAGCTCCGACAAATCCGTAATCCACATCGCCCATTTCGCCCGGTCCGTTAACCACGCAGCCCATTACACCAATTTTCAGGTGATCGAGATGATTAAAATGAGCTTTTATTTTGATGGTAGTTTCATGCAAATCGAACAGGGTGCGACCGCATCCGGGACAGGAAATAAATTCGGTTTTGGTTACGCGCATCCGGCTGGCCTGAAGGATTGAAAAACTCAGGTCTTTCAGATCGGTAAAGGTGGTTTGGTCGGCTTCATTGGTGATGCAAAGTCCATCGCCGTATCCGTCAATAAGTAATCCTCCAAGGTCGGCAGCAGCTTTAATCTGAAGATTCTCGAGGTATCGTTCGTTGTATTTCCGGAGTATTACAACCGGGACTTTCCAAATGTGCGATTCGAGTGTCATAAAGAAAGCGCGAAGTTCAGCAAACGGATTTTTACTCAAACTTTCAAGAATCAGGATCGTTTTGCGCGTTTGCTTGAGTTTGGTAATTATTTCAGGATTTTCGTTCATGAAATGATCAAACTCTTCCTTGTTGGTGCGGATAAATTTGGTTTGCCCCCAATGCGATCCGCCAAAAAGATATTCTTCCAATGTAAGTACCGGATAGGAATTGCCTTCCAGATCAAGTACTTCGGTGTTATTAAAAAAGTATTCCGGAATTTGTTTGCCCCGTAACGGAAGGATTTCTGATAATGTTCGTCCCCGAAGATCGGCCATTACCACTGGCAAAAATTTATCGCCCATTCGAAGTACCGGCCTCACTGAACGGCGTTCATATTCAAACGGATTGATTTGTGCAAATAGCGGGGCTTTTATCGGCTTGTGCCCTTTGTATGTTTCAATGTGGTTAATCAATTTCCGGGCTACTGAAATTTCATTTTCAGGAGCTTCGGTCAGCGAAACACGAATGGTATCGCCAATCCCGTCACCCAAAAGAGCACCAATTCCAACTGCCGATTTGATCCGGCCGTCTTCACCTTCACCTGCTTCGGTTACGCCCAGATGGAGCGGATAGCTCATCTCTTCCAGCCTCATCTTGAAATTCAGCAGACGAACTGTATAAACCATGGTACGCGTGTTGCTCGATTTGATGGAAATAACCACATTCTGGAAATTCTGCTTTTGACAAATCCGCAGAAATTCCATGACCGATTCAACAATACCGGTAGGTGTGTCGCCATAGCGGCTCATGATACGATCGGATAATGAACCCTGATTGGCTCCGATCCGAAGAGCAGTATTGGTATCGGTCAGAAACTGGAGAAAAGGGATGAACTGTTCTTCGATCTTATGAAGTTCCGCTTTGTATTCTTCGTCGGTATAGAGATGATGTTCGAATTTTGCCCGCTTGTCGTAGAAATTACCCGGATTGATGCGGATTTTTGATACATATTTTGCCGCAATTTCGCCTAAGTGCGGATTAAAATGGATATCGGCAACCAGAGGGTTTTCAAACCCACGGGCAACCAGAGCCTGCTTGATAATTTGAAGATTTTCAGCATCCGGAACCCCCCGCACGGTAACGCGAACTAAATCAGCACCGCTCTTGATGATGCGGATGATTTGCTCTACAGTCGATTCGGTGTCACTGGTGTCCGTATCAGTCATCGATTGAATCCGGATTGGATTACCATCACCAAGCAACAGGTCGCCAATACGAACCAACGAGCTTTTCTGCCGTTGGTATCTTGTCAAGTCTTCAATATAGTTAAAGTTCTGATCCTTCATTTCAAAAAATTGTGGGCTGGCAAAGTTAATTTAAAGTTAATAAAAACGAAACGTTAAGGAGCCATATTTATTAGGTGACCCATTAAGATCCTGTTAAAATATTCCGGTGGGATCCCTTTTCATTCTGCTGATCGGGTAATCAACAGAAATCTTTACTTTTACCGGACTAAAATTCAGGGAAAATGTCCATTCAAGTATCGCAAATAAGTAAACAATATGGATCGCAGAAGGCTCTCGATCAGGTTTCATTTGAAATTGGAACAGGAGAATTGGTCGGATTTTTAGGTCCGAATGGTGCCGGAAAATCGACTTTGATGAAAATTATTACTGGATATCTTTCGTCGGATCATGGAACCGTCAGGATAAATAATGAACTTGTTGAAACGGAAAATATCGCGATTCGTTCACAAATCGGGTATTTGCCTGAAAATAATCCGCTTTATACTGATTTGTATGTCAGGGAATACCTCGAAATGGTCGCCGGATTTTACCGGTTGGAGAATAAAAAAGAGCAGGTTTTGAAAATGGTTGAACTTACCGGCCTAAAAACCGAGCAGCACAAAAAAATCAAAGCTCTTTCGAAAGGTTTTCGCCAGCGTGTCGGGTTGGCTCAGGCTTTAATTCATGATCCTTCAGTTCTGATTCTGGATGAGCCTACCACCGGGCTTGATCCAAATCAGCTGGAAGAAATCAGGCAACTTATCCGCAACATCAGTCTAAATAAAACGGTTATGATTTCCACTCACATAATGCAGGAAGTGGAGGCTATTTGCACCAGGGTAATCATTATCAATAAAGGAAAATTGGTTGCTGATGGTTCAATCAACCAACTCAAAGCCGGCCAGATTACCCGGAATCAAACGATTCTGGTTGAATTCGACCGGACTCCCGATATGGAAGCATTCCGAAAGATTCCCGGTATAAAGAATATTGAGCGGATTAGTAACACTTCATATCTGGCCGAATCGGACAACAGCATGGATTTACGGCCGGCAATATTCAAGTTTGCAGTTCAGGAAAAGCTCATTTTACTGACAATGAAAGAACAACAACAAAGTCTGGAAAATTTGTTTCAGGATTTGACCAAATAAATTGCAATGACTTTCCGAAAATTTGGTGCGTTTTCGTTGACAGCCGAAGTCATTTATTGTCAAAAATTGTCATTCATTGTTTCCCATCAATTTAATGACAACCAAATGACTATCAATGACTACAAAATCACCTTATGAAAACTGACACATCCTCCTCAATGAAATAAAAAGACAAAAATTCAAGAAAAAGACTTCCAAGGCTGAAGAAAGTTACTACATTTGCACTTGTTATGTGGACAAATTTGTGCTGATTGCAACCACGGAAAAAAATGCTAAAACGAACCGTATTATTTTGCTATTCAATCAATTCTTCCACAATTTTTAATGTTTAATCCATTGTCTGTGAATTCTTTCAGGTATATTCTGAATTGGTTCAGGCATTAAAATTGTAAAAATTATGAGCTATTTATTTACCAGCGAATCCGTCTCGGAAGGCCATCCTGACAAAGTTTCTGATCAGATTTCAGATGCTCTTCTCGATGAATTTCTCGCTCACGATCCCAACTCAAAAGTTGCTATCGAAACATTGGTTACTACCGGTCAGGTTGTTCTTGCCGGAGAGGTAAAATCGAAAACCTATGTGGATGTGCAGGAAACTGCACGACGAGTGATTAACCAGATTGGATACACCAAAGCTGAATATCGTTTCGATGGTGATTCGTGCGGCGTTTTCAGTGCTATTCATGAACAAAGCCCGGATATTAACCGTGGAGTTGACAAAGCCGACAAAATGGATCAGGGTGCAGGCGACCAGGGAATGATGTTTGGTTATGCCAACTCCGAAACCGATAATTACATGCCTTTGCCTTTGGATTTGTCGCACCTGATTTTAGTTGAACTCGCCGTTGTTCGTCGCGAACAGAAGGTGATGACTTATCTGCGTCCCGATTCAAAATCGCAGGTTACCATCGAATATAATGATGACCATTCACCTAAACGGGTTCACACGATTGTGGTTTCAACGCAACACGATGACTTTGATGCAGATGAGCCGATGCTTGCAAAAATCAAAAAGGATGTGATTGAAATCCTGATTCCACGCGTAAAAGCTCAATTGCCACAGCGTGTTCAGGAATTATTCAACGATTCAATTATCTACCATGTCAATCCAACCGGCAAGTTTGTGATTGGCGGACCTCACGGCGATACCGGGCTTACCGGACGGAAAATCATTGTGGATACCTATGGCGGCCGTGGTGCTCATGGCGGCGGTGCTTTCTCCGGAAAAGATCCTTCGAAGGTTGACCGTTCAGCGGCATATGCTGCCCGCCATATTGCCAAAAATATGGTTGCAGCTGGTGTTGCCAAAGAAATGCTTGTACAGCTTTCATACGCCATTGGTGTTGCCAAACCTGTTGGTATTTATGTTGAAACCAGAGGAACAGCACTTTCCGGACTTTCAGATTCACTGATTTCCGAAAAGATTGAAGCTATTTTCGACCTGCGCCCTGCAGCCATCGAACAACGCCTTAAACTGCGGAATCCGATTTATCGCGAAACTGCAGCCTACGGACACATGGGGCGTCAGCCAAAAACAGTAACTAAAGTATTCGAGTCGCCATACAATGGGCGCAAGGAATTGGAAGTCGAACTGTTTACATGGGAAAAACTTGACTATGTTGACCAAATTAAAAGTGCATTCGGCATTTGATTTCTGATACTGAAATAAAAGTCCGGATCCATGAGGATTCGGACTTTTTGTTTTTTGTATCTTTGCTCGAAGGTCACAAAAAACGAAAGAATAAGCGATGGCGACATTTGAACTGGCAAAAGCCATCCTGAAGGATTTGGTAAGATACACCAATCCAGAGCGGGTAAAGAAGATTGCGACAGATCATCCCACTTCGATGCAGGTACTTGGATTAAAAGTTCCTGATCAGCGAAAAGTAATAGATGAATGGCGAAAAAAGTTAAACCATTTCACTGAAGTAGAATGGATTGACCTGGCATTGGAATTGGTAGGATTGGATATTCTCGAATGCCAGCAGGTGGCTTTTGAATTCATCTGGAAAAACAAAAAAGCACTTCAGGCAATAAGTCCGGAACAGATTTTCGCACTCGGAAGAACTTTGGATAATTGGGTGTCGGTTGATATGTATTGCCTGAGCATTACCGGGTACTGCTGGCGAACCGGAAAACTTCAGGACGAAACCATCATTCAATGGGCAAAAAATGAAAACCGATGGATCAGGAGAACAGCTTTGGTCAGTACAGTTCCTTTGAATCTGCGTTCGCGCGGAGGAACAGGCGATGTTGAGCGCTCACTTTTGATTTGCAGACTGCTCGTTTCTGATTTCGATGATATGATTGTGAAGGCCATGTCGTGGGCTTTGCGCGAATTGTCAAAATCCGACAAACAGGCCGTTGTCAGGTTTATGGAGGAAAATAACAGCCAACTTCATCCAAGAGTAAAGCGGGAAGTTCAAACCAAACTCACAACAGGCAAAAAAAATGGTTAAAGCTCATAAAATCATTTAATTTTGCACCTGTTTACTGAAATCTACTGAAAATGAATTCATACGCGGCAAAACGTCTGGCTCTATATATCACGTCACTGTTACTGATTTCTAATTTTGGCTTCTACCTGATTCTGTCGGAGAAAGATTATGGGCTGTTCTTTTCTGTCATTTTCATCATTTTGTTCTGTGCAATTTCCTACATCCTGGTCGTATTTATCCTGAACCGTTACATCAACGATAAGATCAAACCCATTTATAAAACAATCCGCGATGTTCCGATCAGCGGGAAAAAGAACAAACTTCTGGAACAGATAAGTACAACCAACATTACGGATGTTCAGAAAGAAGTGGAAGAATGGGCCAAAAATCAGACCGAGGAAATCACACGACTGAAAGATTTGGAGCGGTACCGAAAAGAGTTTGTCGGAAATGTATCACACGAACTCAAAACACCGATTTTCAACATTCAGGGATATGTTCTTACTTTGCTCGACGGGGGTATTGACGATCCAAAAATCAATAAATTATATCTGCAACGAACCGAGAAAAGTATCGACCGGATGATTTCCATTGTGGAAGACCTGGAGTCGATTACCAAACTCGAATCGGGCGAACTGAAGATCAACCTGGCAAATTTCGATCTGGTACGATTAACGGAAGATGTGTTCGATCTGGCCCAGATGATGGCCAATGAACGAAGTATCTCGCTGGAGTTTGCTACCAAAACCGACAAGGCGGTCATGGTCAATGCCGACAAAAAGCGGATCATGGAAGTCATGAACAACCTGGTTGGGAATGGTATAAAGTATGGGAAAAAATGGGGTCAGGTGAAAGTCGGTTTTTATGACTTGCATGAAACGATCCTGATCGAAGTCAGCGATAACGGGATTGGTATGGAGAAAAAGAATCTGCCCCGTATTTTTGAACGTTTCTACCGGGTTGACAAATCCCGTTCACGGGAGCAGGGAGGCACAGGACTGGGCTTATCTATCGTAAAACACATCATTGAAGCACACGATCAAACGATCAACGTGAAAAGCGTTGCCGATAAAGGAACGACTTTCACATTTACCCTTGAAAAGGCAAAATAGCAGATTTCATTCATTTACTGGCAAAAAAGCATACCCAATTAACATGAAATTGCTAATTTTCAGCCAATTTTGACGTTATTATTTCGTCTTAGTGAAAAAACCGCTACTTTTAAATTTTAATTCAAAATTATTATGAGCGAAAGTCAATCAAAGATTCTACTGGTAGACGATGAAGTTGATATTCTCGAATTTGTCAGCTACAACCTGGAGAAAGAAGGTTACAAAGTATATACTGCACAGAATGGTGCAGAAGCAATAAAATTGGCGGAAAAAACACTTCCTGATTTAATTATTCTGGATGTAATGATGCCTGAAATGGATGGTATTGCAGCATGTGAAGAAATCAGAAGAATTCCGGCGCTTCAGCACACTATGATCGCATTTTTAACTGCCAGGGGTGAGGATTATTCGCAGATTGCAGGATTCGATGCAGGTGCCGACGATTACATCACCAAACCAATCAGGCCGAAGGTGCTGATAAGCAGAGTGAAGGCGCTGCTAAAACGAACAACTGCTCCGGGACTTCCTCAGGCAGCTGTTGTTGAAAATACACACACGGTTACCGTCGGAACCCTTGTTATCGACAAGGAACGTTACCTGATCATTCAGGATGGAAAAGAAATGATTCTTCCACGGAAGGAATTCGAATTGTTGTCGTTACTGGTTTCGAAACCCGGAAAAGTATTTACCCGCGAAGAAATCTATTATTCAGTATGGGGCGACAATGTTGTGGTTGGCGACCGTACCATCGATGTGCATATCAGGAAATTGCGCGAAAAAATAGGAAATGACCATATCAAAACGCTGAAAGGAATCGGCTATAAATTTGTAGAATAGTTCCGTAGATTCTATTTCCAAATATTCATTTTCATTTTGTTGAAGCTGAAGTAAAAACCAAACTAATTTGTCCTGAAATGGAAGATTGGTTTGGTTTTTTCGCTTTCAAATTTTTCTATATTTGTACCTTTCAAAAAATAAGGCTGTAATATAAGTTCCGATGAGCAATAAATTTCAGGTTTACAAGCAATTAGACCTCTCACAAATTAATAAGGATATTCTGAAAAGATGGGAAGAAGATGATACTTTTCACCAAAGTATTTCGACCCGTGAAGGTCATCCAACGTTTGTTTTTTACGAAGGACCTCCGTCGGCTAACGGAATGCCGGGTATTCATCATGTGATGGCACGGGCAATTAAAGATACATTTTGCCGCTACAAAACCATGAAAGGCTTCCGTGTTCACCGCAAAGCCGGATGGGACACGCATGGATTGCCGGTGGAACTTGCTGTTGAGAAAACGCTTGGAATTACCAAAGATGACATCGGAAAAAAAATCAGTGTAGCCGAATACAATGCTGCCTGCCGCACCGAAGTCATGAAATATACCCGTGAATGGGAAGAATTGACCCGCCTGATGGGCTATTGGGTGAACATGGACGATCCGTATATTACATACGATAGCCGTTACATGGAAACGGTTTGGTACTTGTTGAAACAGCTTTTCGATAAAAACCTGCTTTATAAAGGGTATTCGATTCAACCCTATTCGCCAGCTGCTGGTACTGGACTAAGTTCTCATGAACTAAACCAGCCCGGATGTTACCGCGATGTAAAAGATACTACCGCTGTCGCTCAGTTTAAAGCCATCCGGAATGAAAAATCGGAATTCCTTTACGAAAACGTGGAAACCGATCTTTACTTTCTGGCCTGGACCACCACTCCCTGGACTTTATCTTCAAATACTGCACTTTGTGTTGGTCCGAAAATCGCTTACCTGAAAGTCCGGACATTTAATCCATATACCGGTGAGCCTGTTACCCTGATTTTGGCCAAGAATCTGCTTGCGGCCCATTTCGATCCAAAGAATGAAAGTCTGGCCTTGGACGATTACAGCCCGGGCGATAAAAAAATACCTTACGGCGTTTTGGGCGAGTACATCGGAACCGAACTTCAGGGAATCGACTACGAACAATTAATTGATTGGGTAAAACCGAAAGGTGATGCTTTTCGGGTAATTACAGGCGATTTTGTTACTACCGAAGATGGTACGGGTATCGTTCATATTGCGCCGACATTTGGAGCCGACGACGACAGGGTAGCCAAACAACATGGAATTTCACCGTTGATTGTGGATGATCTGGAAGGAAAACGGCAGCCTTTGGTTGACCGTAACGGTCGTTTTTTCCTGATTGAAAATATGGATCCCACTTTTGTTGCCGAATATGTGAATCAGCTTTCGTATTATGAATTTGCCGGACGTTTCGTCAAAAATGCATACGACGAAACGCTGACGGACGACGACTCCACAGTGGATATCGATATCTGCGTAATGCTGAAAAAGGAAAACAAAGCTTTCAAGGTTGAAAAGCATGTTCATACCTACCCGCATTGCTGGAGAACTGATAAGCCAATCCTTTATTATCCGCTCGATTCATGGTTCATTCGCACCACAGCCGTTAAAGATAAAATGATTGCCCTCAACAATACGATCAACTGGAAACCGGTATCAACCGGAACCGGACGTTTTGGAAACTGGCTGGAAAACCTCGTCGACTGGAACCTTAGCCGGTCTCGGTTTTGGGGAACTCCACTGCCAATCTGGAGAACTGAAGACGGTCTGGAAACCAAATGCATCGGTTCGGTTGAAGAATTGATGACCGAAATGAACGCCGCTGTTGCTGCCGGTGTATTGGATAAAAATATCTTCGAAGGATTTGAAATTGGGAACAATTCCAAAGAAAATTATGAGCTTATTGACCTTCACCGTCCTTTTGTCGACGACATATTCCTGGTTTCTGTTTCAGGTAAAAAAATGTTTCGTGAGACTGACCTGATCGACGTTTGGTTCGATTCAGGTTCCATGCCATATGCACAAAGTCATTTCCCATTTGAAAATAAGGAAAAATTCAACCAGGTATTTCCCGCCGACTTTATTGCAGAAGGAGTTGACCAGACGCGCGGATGGTTTTTCACCTTGCATGCCATCGCTACAATGATCGATGAATCGGTGGCATTTAAAAATATAATTTCGAACGGACTGGTATTGGATAAAAACGGCAACAAAATGTCGAAGAGACTGGGCAATGCAGTCGACCCGTTTGTAACCATCGAAGAAAACGGTTCCGATCCGTTGCGCTGGTATTTGCTGACCAACTCACAACCCTGGGACAACCTTAAATTTGACATTTCAGGCGTCGATGAAGTCAAGCGTAAATTCTTCGGGACGCTTTACAATACTTACAATTTCTTCGCGATGTATGCCAACATCGACGGGTTCACTTTTGCTGAGGATGAAATTCCTGTTGATGAAAGGCCTGAACTTGATCGATGGATAATTTCGTTGCTGAATACCTTGATCAAAGAAGTTGGCGAAAGCTATGAAACATACGAACCAACACGTGCAGGTCGGGCCATTTCTGAATTTGTTTCGGAAAACCTGAGCAACTGGTTTGTTCGTTTGAGCCGGAAACGCTACTGGGGCGGTTCGTACGACAAGGAAAAGATTTCGGCATACCAGACGCTCTATACCTGTTTGAATACCGTGGCCAAACTTACGGCTCCGATTGCACCTTTTTATGCTGATTTGCTTTATTCCGACCTGAATAAAATCACTGGAAAAGAAGCTGACCAAAGCGTTCACCTGGCTGATTTTCCGGAGTACAATGATTTGTTGATCAACAGTGACCTCGAGGTGAAGATGGCGTTGGCTCAAAAAGCCTCGTCGATGATTTTGGGACTTCGCCGGAAAGAAAAACTGAAAGTTCGTCAACCGCTGGCCAAAATCATGGTCCCGGTTCTGAGCAGTGATTTTCAGGAACAATTCGATTCAGTAAAAAATATTATTCTTTCTGAAGTGAATGTAAAAGAAGTCGAATACCTGACCGATGCAGCGGGTATTATCAGTAAAAAAATCAAAGCAAATTTTAAAACTCTCGGGCCAAAATTCGGGAAACTAATGAAACAGATTTCCGTAGAAATCGCTGGTTTCAATCAGGAAGATATCAGTCGGATCGAAAAATCAGGTGGTTGCGAACTGAATATCAATGGCGAAGCTGTTTCGTTAAACCTGGAAGATGTTGAAATCCAAACGGAAGATATTCCCGGATGGCTGGTGGCAAGTGAAGGTGGATTAACCATTGCACTCGATATCAATCTGACAGAAGAGCTCAAACAGGAAGGAATTGCCCGGGAGTTCATCAACAAAATACAGAACATCCGGAAAGAAAGCAATTTTGAAGTGACCGACCGGGTTGTCCTGATGATTCAGAAGCATGATTTTTACAATTCGGCAGTAGAGCTGTTTAGAGATTATATTACCACACAAACACTTGCATCAGAACTGGTTATGGTCGATCAGATTGCTGCTGAAAATTCGCAACTGGTAGAAATTGACACTGATGTTGAAGCAAGGATTCAGGTGGTGCGGAATTCTTAGTTCATAAAGATTTCGGATTGATTAATTGACACTTTGAAATCGAATTATTTTTATACTTTTAGACGCCGCGTCAAGGCAGAACAACTTGATTCAGGAAATAAAAATTAAAGCTTAAAGTTATGAGTGAAAAGAACAGATATTCGGATGATGAACTTCAGGAATTTAAAGCATTGATTCTTGACAAGCTCGAAAAGGCGCAGAAAGACTACGTAATGTACAAAAGCTCAATAACTCAGAGCGATGGAAATGATACGCAGGATACCTCTCCAACATTTAAAGTATTGGAAGAAGGAGCTGCAACCTTGTCGAAAGAAGAGGCTGGTAAACTGGCTCAGCGTCAGCAAAAGTTTATTCAGTATTTACAGGCTGCTTTGGTGCGCATCGAGAATAAAACGTATGGAATTTGCCGCGAAACCGGCAAGTTGATATCGAAAGAACGCCTACGTGCTGTTCCTCATGCTACCTTGAGTATCGATGCGAAAAATAATCAGAAGTAACTTTTTGTAAGAGATAGAACAGGATGGTTGGAGGAAACAATTCTTCCAATCATTTTTTTATACTGAATGATCATGTCAAAATTAAATAAATCGATTCTCATCGTTGTTTTGGTCCTGTTGGTCGACCAGATTCTCAAGCTTTGGGTTAAAACGAATATGACTCTTGGTCAGGAATTCAATATTGTCGGGCACTGGTTCATTATCCATTTTGTGGAGAATAATGGTATGGCGTTTGGATTCGAGTTTGGCGGCGAATACGGAAAAATTTTCCTCAGTTTGTTCCGGGTATTTGCTGTATTTGGAATCGGCTGGTATATCCTCAAACTGGTTAAAAAAGACCTGCCCATGGGATTTATTGCCTGTGTTTCGCTGATTTTTGCCGGTGCCATTGGAAACATTATTGACAGCGCATTTTACGGATTGATCTTCAACGACAGTTTCGGCCAGGTTTCTACCCTATTTCCTGAAGGCGGCGGGTATGCCACTTTCCTTCATGGACGTGTTGTCGATATGTTTTATTTTCCGCTGGTTTCCGGTACTTATCCAAATTGGATACCTTTTGCCGGAGGAGGTGATTTCCAATTCTTCCGGCCGGTTTTTAATGTAGCCGATTCTTCCATTTCCATCGGAATCTTCTCCATCATTTTCTTCTACCGGAAGCAGTTCAATAAACTGGACCTGAAAGAAGATACTGCTCATTCAGAGGAAAACCAAATGGAAGTAGAATCAACGGTTCTTCCTGATAATGAATCTCTGGGAAATTGATTGTTTTTCTTGTAAAATAGTAATGAATTCAGTAAACTTGCACTCCGAAAAAATGAATAGATTTCTTTAGTCAGAAGACTTTACGGCAAAAGGAAAACTATCAAAATATTTCGGGCCTATAGCTCAGTCGGTTAGAGCACCTGACTCATAATCAGGGAGTCCCTGGTTCAAGCCCAGGTGGGCCCACTTGAATGTCAAAGAGTTACGAACAATATTCGTAGCTCTTTTTTATTTTACGCAAGGTTTACGCAAGGTTTTGGATAAATATTTCCTGACTTCTGACGCTATTGGTTTTTTTTGAAAATATTATTTTTAAGTATCAGGCTATAAGATAATTATATTTTTAAAAAGTTATATTTACCGCACTAACGCATATTTTTGCGGCATGTATTCGGTAAGAAAAGTCAAAACCAAGTCAGGTTCTGTTGCCGTTCAGGTGGTTCGGTACGTTGGACACCGGTCTTTAATTGTCAAACATATTGGGAGTGGTAAAGACGAGCTTGAAGTGACAGTTTTGCGACAGAGGGCATTTGAATGGATTGAAGAACAAACATCCCAATTATCGTTATTCCCTTCTCAAAAACAGAAGGTACTGGTCGTTGAAAGGGGAGAGTGCGTTGGGGTGACCCATCACTTTGCTTTTCAATTTTTCATGAGCTGTTTCGATGAATTTGGTTTATCCCACTTGCCCCGTTTATTGCTTGACTTGGCCATTATGAGGCTTATTGAGCCTGCTTCAAAGCTTCGTTCAATAGAGCTGCTACAGCACTATTTTGGCATAAAATATTCCCAGCGTATCTATCGTAATATCCCGAAGTTGACTACTTACAAGACAGGTATTGAGCAATGTGCCTACAACATTGCCCTGAAGAAGTTTAACGAGCCCTTCTATTTTGTCCTGTATGATGTCACTACACTCTATTTTGAATCTTTTAAGGCCGATGAATTTAAAAATCTGGGATTTTCGAAAGACAACAAATCGCAACAACCCCAGATTGTAATCGGGTTGCTGGTAACTCAATCAGGGTTCCCATTATCGTACCAGGTTTTCGCAGGCAATACATTTGAAGGGAAGACAATGCTTCCTGTTGTTGAAAAGTTTATCTCTGAACACCCCCTGACCAAACCAATTATTGTGGCCGACGCTGCAATGCTCGATGAACAAAGGTTAACCGAACTTCAGGAAAAGGGAATATCGTACATTGTTGGCGCCCGTCTGGCCAATGCGAACCTGGTATTGGTAAAACAAATCCACAGCAAATTGAACGGGAATCATGGTGCAATGGCCCGTTTCCCATCTCGCCACGGCGATTTAGTATGCGATTTCTCCCACAAACGGTATAAGAAGGAATTAAACGAATTAACTAAGCTCATCCAAAAAGCCGAAGAATTGGTTGCAAAGCAGTCGCTTAAAGTTAAAGCTACGTTTATCAGAAAGGTTACCAAAGAGAAAATCGAACTAAATACAGCATTGATAGAAAAAAGAAGGCTTTTACTTGGGATAAAGGGATATTGTACCGATTTATCCGAACAACAGCTATCGAATCAACTGGTTATTGATCGGTATCACCAGCTCTGGCATGTTGAACAATCATTCAGAATGAGTAAGTTCGATTTGCAAGCCCGTCCGATTTATCATCAAAAACAAGATGCAATTAATGCCCATGTCCTGATTTGTTTTGTTGCGTTGATTGCTGAAAAATACCTCTATCTAACAACCAAACTATCATTGAGGGAAATCCGGTTCCTCGTTTGGAACATAACAGAAACACACATTCAGGACAGCCTGACAAAAGAAATATTTGTCTTTCGATCTCCCACAAAAGAAATATTGAAAAGCCAGCTTGCAAACCTTATAACTAATTGGAATTTGCTACCGCACTAAACGTCAGAAGTCAGGA